>NZ_PYIX02000028.1 GCF_003024515.2 Acinetobacter sichuanensis | reverse complement strand
TTCTATTATCTTTTAAAAATCACTTAGTTACACTTTTCATATAAAACATCATTTTTATTGATAATGAATATAAGTTAGTGGTGGCATTTTATACCAAAAAATAAATTTAATACTATTTAGGTATATATTTATGTTTATAAGGTTTTAGACAAAAAATGAACAGCCATTCATTGTATGTTGAAATTAAGTCTCACAATTGGAGGTGAGTAAAAATGACAGCGCAAACAATGAATGTAAATGCTGTAGTGGATCATGCAAAGTTAAAGTCATTCCACATAAATATTATTCTTTGGTGTTTATTTATCGTCTTATTTGATGGTTATGACTTAGCAATTAATGGGGTAGTTTTGCCTTTATTAATGAAAGAATGGGGCATGACAGCCGTGCAAGCAGGAATGCTTGCGAGTACTGCATTAGCAGGAATGATGTTTGGTGCAATGTCATTTGGGATGTTAGCAGATAAGATCGGACGTAAAAAAGTGATCTTAATCTGTGTTTCATTATTTAGTGTATTTACTTTTGCAGGTGGATTTGCTTCAAATCCAACTGAATTTGCAATTTTACGTTTTATTGCAGGTTTAGGTATTGGTGGTGTTTTACCAAATTTAGTTGCTTTAACAGCAGAATATGCACCTCAGCGTTTAAAAAGTACTTTAGTTACAACAATGTTCAGTGGCTATGCTGTTGGTGGAATTATGGCTGCATTATGTGGTTCATGGTTTACAGCAGATTTTGGTTGGCAAATCATGTTTTATATAGCAGGTATTCCTCTATTATTTGTGCCTTTCTTTATAAAATTTTTGCCTGAATCTTTAACTTATTTAGTTAAAGCTCAAAAAAATGATCAAGCTCGTTATTTTTTAAAGAAAATTGAACCAAATATACAGCTTACAGAGAATACAAAATTAGTATTATCTGCAGATGACCAAACTCAAAGTGCGTCTGTTAAAGCATTATTTACAGAAAACCGTGCTAAAGGAACTTTATTATTTTGGGTTGCTTTTTTCATGTGTTTATTAATGCTTTATGCGTTAGGCAGTTGGTTACCAAAATTAATGATGGCAGCAGGTTACTCTTTAGGAAGTAGCTTGATGTTCTTACTTGCACTTAATATTGGTGCTGTAATTGGTACTATTGGTGGAGGGATTCTAGCAGATCGCTTTGATTTTAAACCAGTTTTAATTAGCATGTTGATCGTCGGTATTTTATCTTTAGTAGGTTTGGGCTTCAACTCACCTCAGCCAGTGATTTATTTATTGGTGAGTTTAGCTGGTGCCTCTTCAATTGGAACAAGTATTTTACTTTATAGTTATGTTGCACAATATTATCCTGTAGCTATTCGTTCGACTGGCATTGGCTGGGCATCTGCAATTGGTCGTACAGGTGCGATTGTTGGTCCAATTGTGATTGGTATGCTTTTAGGTATGGAATTACCACATAAATGGAATTTTATTGCAGTGGCTATTCCCGGCGTAATTGGTGTTTTAGCAATTTCATGTATTCGTTTACAGAAAGCTGAGCGTAAAATTGAAGTAAAAGCAGCCGCAATTTCAACAAATTAATTTATTCATGTGTAATAAAAAACCTTGGTACTGTCCAAGGTTTTTTATTGAAAATATTTGCTTTATAACTCATTTTTCAATTGTTTTTGATGTTCCTCTACTTGCTCTGCATAACGATTACCTTGTCTTTTCATTTTCCAACTTGAGTGGTAGCCTGTAGGTCCAACATTATAATAAGCAAGGGCTTTTTTCCAACTACCTGCAGATTTGTTGTACTTGGCTAAAATAAAAGTACCACATTGAATATTGGTATTTTCATCAAATAAGTCACCTTGACAAGTTTGTTGCCAATAACGCGGAATAACTTGGGTTAAACCGACAGCGCCTGCAGGTGAAATAACTCCACTGCGATAGCTAGATTCTTGTCGGATCATCGCAGCAAGTAGCAATGGATCTACATCATATTGTTCAGCATGTTGCAAAATCATAGGTGCGATACGTTGAGCCGTTGTTGTTTCTACAGAATAGGCTTTTTGGATACCCGTTGCGAGTAAGAGTGAACGTTTTTCAAGTGATCCATTATCAACGGAAGCACAGCCAGTAACAACAAGGCTTGTGCCAATGATAAAAAGTTTTGTACTTTCTAAGAAAGTCTTCGTAAAAGAATGATAAGATTTGGAAAAATAACAATAAATTGACAAAATACAACCAAAAGAAAAAATATTTATGCGGAATATTAGGTAGCTATGATCGCTCAGTCAATGATGAATTTTTTAAGATTTGCAAAGGAATGTGAGTGCTTAATAAAAAACAGCCCAATCATCCTGATTGAGCTGTTTTGTATCGGTTTATTAGGTATAACTCCTGTCCTACCTCACATCCTGATGCTAGAACTTGATTATTTTTGTTTTGTGTTCTGGAAACTTCCTGTTCCCTATGACTATAGAATAGGTGAAAGTTCCCATTAAGTATATTCGCAAATAGCCACATTTTTTGTACGTTATAGCGTACAACTAGACATTGCCATACTGAATTAATTTATCAAAAGCAGCTTTTAACGCTTTCTCATCAAAAGAATTACCTTCAAATTCCTCAGTTTGATTACGTGAGAAAATATCACGGATTTCAATGATGGCATTGCTATCAATTAAGCCAAGTTGAGTACCGACTTGTCGAAGTTGATCAACAGCTCGAGAACCATTGGTTGAACCATAACCGATATAAGCTGCTGGTTTAGCTTGCCATTCTTTACCTAGATAATCCAAAGCATTTTTCAGGGCAGGGCTATAACCATGGTTATATTCTGGACTGATAAAAATGAAAGCATCTGCTTCTGCAATTTTATCCGCCCATTCTTGTTGTTTGGGTTGATCATAAATACCTGAAAGTGGCGGATGTGCGCCTGCAAAAATAGGTAAATTCCATTCTTTTAAGTCAATAATTTCAGTTTGAACAGTGCTGTATTCAAAACTTTTGATGGTTTTTTCTGCCCAACGCGCGATTTTAATCGCTGTGCGCCCTTCACGGACACTACCGACTACAATATAGAGTTTCATAATTAAGCCTTTGTTTTTTAATTTTATTAAGTTAAAGCTTCCCTGTCTTTTTGCATAGGGGCAATTTGTATCTTTATCGCAGATCAAAAATTTAAGCAGCAAATAAAAAAAGCTCCCGAAGGAGCTTTTATAGGTCGATGATATTACATCAATTTTATGCCTTGCTGACCTGCAGGAGTCACCTTGAAAATTTCCACTTCAAAGGTAATATTTTTACCTGCTAAAGGGTGGTTAAAATCAACTTCGGTAATGTCATCACCAACAGTTTTAACCACGCCAAAGAGGCTTTGTTTGGCTTTGTCTTCAAACTCGATCATGTGACCTTCGACAGGGCGTTGTTCAAATTTAATTGTGTCAAATTTTTGAACATTTTCAGCATTCCACGGACCGAAAGCATCTTCAGGAGGAAGGCTAACCGTACGACGGTCACCTGCACGTAATCCAAAAAGTGCTTTTTCAAAACCAGGCAGCAAACTACCATCACCCATCACAAGACTAACAGGCTCTTCACGGCTGCGGGTATTGTCAATTTCTACGCCATTTTCAATAGCAACAGAAAAATGCAGGTCGACTTTAGAACCTTCTGCTACACGGGTTTCTTCATTTGGGTTAAGAATTTCATCAATCATTTTGCGCTTCCGCACGCTGGATACGTTGCTTTTCTAAAAAGAAGGTATCAATTAATAATAAAATAGTGCCTAAGGTAATGGCGCTGTCTGCAAGATTAAAGATTGGGAAATGGCTATTGTTATAATATACATGTATAAAATCAACAACATAACCTAATGAAACCCGATCAATCAGATTGCCAACAGCTCCACCTAAAATTAGAGCAATGGCAGCAGGTAGGATGATCAATTTTTTGGGCATACGCATGAGCCAAAATACAAAAATGACCGAAACAATGCCTGCTAAGCCTGTAAAGAAATATTTTTGCCATCCACCAGCATCGGACAAGAAACTAAAAGCTGCGCCATAGTTATGTGCCAATGTCCAATTTAAAAAGGGCATTACAGGATTTTGTTCACCATATTTTAAATGGCTAACTGCAATCCATTTGGTCCATTGATCCAATACAATGGCAAGGACTGAAAGTCCAAGCCAAAGTAAATTATGAGGATAAAACTGAAATAAACCCTTTTTATTTTGTGGATTAGGCATATTTTCTCTCTTCGCCCTGACCTGTAGGAAGGTTAATAATACAACGTGAACAAAGACCAGGATGTTCATGATGTGTATTTACATCAGGAAGAACATGCCAACAACGTGCACATTTTTCACCATCTGCGGCTGAAACTTTGACACGTAGACCGTCCAGATCAGTTGCCTCAGCTTGTGTTTCATCAAAAGCATTGACGATAACTTGAGAGGTAATCAAGACAAAACGAAGCTCATCACCTAGACGATCTAGAACTGTTTTGAGTTCAGTATTTGCCCAAAGTTCAACTTTTGCTGACAAGTTTGAACCGATCAGTTTGGCATTGCGTGCCGCTTCAATTTGCTTGTTCACCGCAGATTTTACAGTGATCAAAGTTTGCCAATCTGCTTCTGAAATCAAGTTTGCAGTTGATGCAACAGGGATGTCATACCATTCAGTTGTAAATACATATTTTTCAGACTGTTCAGGAATCAGTGGCCAAGCTTCTTGTGCTGTGAAGCTTAAGATTGGAGACATCCAACGTACAAATGCCTGTACCAAGTGATACAAAGCAGTTTGTGCAGAATGACGTGCCTGAGAATCTGCTTTGGTGGTGTACTGACGATCTTTGATGATGTCTAAGTAGAAACTACCTAAGTCATTAATACAGAAATTGGTCAACGCATTGGTGACGATATGGAAGTTCATATCTTCATAAGCTTGTTGAATGGTTTTCTGTACGTCTGCTGCACGTTGCAAGATGTATTGATCCAATGCGATCAATTGATCTACAGGCAGTGCATCCGTTGAAGGTTTGAAGCCATTCAAGTTTGCCAATAAGAAACGTAAAGTATTACGGATACGACGGTAACCGTCTGACGCACGGCTAAAGATTTCTTTACCTGCCGTCATTTCATAGCGATAGTCGGCAGAAGCGATCCAGAAACGTAAACCATCTGCACCCATATCTTTGATAATTTCTTGAGGGGTAATGATATTACCAATCGATTTTGACATCTTACGACCTTTCTCATCCACGACGAAACCGTGAGTGAGCAAGCCTTTGTATGGTGCACGTTTGTTGATGGCAATCGAAGTCAATAAAGACGATTGGAACCAACCACGATGTTGATCTGAACCTTCAAGATACAAGTCAGCAGGGTCAGTCAATTCTTCACGTTCACGAAGCACTGCATAGTGTGTTGTACCTGAGTCGAACCATACATCAAGTGTGTCACGAACAGCGTTGTACTGTTCAGCATCATCACCGATGAACTCAGCCGCATCACGGTTATACCAACCATCAATGCCTTCTTTTTCGATCAGTTTGGCAACTTCTTCGATCAGTTCAGGTGTGCGAGGGTGTAATTCATTGGTGTCTTTATGCACGAAGAATGGGATTGGCACACCCCATGTACGTTGACGTGAGATACACCAATCAGGGCGACCTTCGATCATCGACTCAATACGGTTTTTACCCCAGTCAGGCACAAAGCTGATGTCATTTTCAATGGCATTCAAGGCATCTTGACGTAAGCCTTTATTGTCCATGCTAATAAACCATTGTGGTGTTGCACGGAAAACGATCGGCGTTTTATGGCGCCAGCAATGTGGATAGCTGTGAACGATAGGCACATGCGCCCAAAGTTTGCCTGCTGTACCCAATGCTTCAATGATTTGTGGGTTGGCTTTATAGATGTGTTCACCTGCAAACAGTGCAGATGTTGGTAAATACACCCCATTACCACCGACAGGATTTTCAACTTTTAAGTTGTACTGTAAGCCAACTTTATAGTCGTCCACACCATGACCCGGCGCAGTATGTACTGCACCTGTACCACTTGTTGCGATGACGTGTTCACCTAAAATTACAGGCACTTGGCGATCCGTGATCAACGGATGTTGAAGTTTTAAATTCTCAAGTTTGCTACCTGTAAAATCAGCTAAAACTTTTGGATTTTCAAGCTTGTAACGTTCACATGCAGACTCAACTAAATCTTTTGCCAAGATGAGGTTTTGTGTGCCACGTTCAGATTGAACTTCGACCAATTGATATTCAATTTCAGCATGTAGCGCAACAGCTTGGTTAGCAGGCAACGTCCACGGGGTGGTTGTCCAGATCACGATATCCGTAGGATTGGAAACAGTAACACCCACTTTTGCAGATAAATCAGCAAGATCAACCACACCAAAACCGACATCAATGGCGTCAGATTTTTTATCTTTATAGTCGACTTCAGCTTCGGCAAGTGAAGAACCACAGTCCAAACACCAGTTCACTGGTTTAAGTCCTGGTTCAATATGACCCGCTTTGGCAATTTCACCCAATGAACGTACGATGTCGGCTTCTTGTTTGAAGTTCATGGTTAAGTAAGGATTGTCCCAATCGCCAAACACACCCATACGCACGAAATCTTTCTTTTGCAGTTCGATTTGCGTGTAGGCATATTCACGGCATGCTTTACGGAAAGTCGGAGCATCAACTTTTTGCCCAACTTTACCAACTTTTTCTTCGACTTTGAGTTCGATTGGTAGACCGTGACAGTCCCAGCCTGGCACATAAGGTGCGTCAAAACCGTCCATGACACGGCTTTTAATGATGATGTCTTTGAGGACTTTGTTTACAGCATGACCTAAATGGATTTGACCATTGGCATATGGAGGACCATCATGAAGCACATATTTTTTCTTGCCAATACGCGATGCACGAATCTGCTGATAAATGTTGTCGGCATACCACTCTTCCAACCATTTCGCTTCACGTACTGCGAGATTTGCTTTCATTGCAAATTCAGTACCTGGTAGATTCAGCGTAGATTTATAATCCACAGCATTTTCAGGAGTTTGCTTATCGCTCATGCAAGTTGTCATCCAATATTATCAGCCTGATTGCTGACGCGTTTTACAATAAAAAATTTGGGTTTAGAACGGAAAATGGGGTGTATTTTTGCGAAATTCAAGTAATCGCTCAACATCATTGTCAATTCCTGCCTGAAGTGCTTCAAGCGAAGGGTAATTCAGCTCGCCATGTAAATAGTCGAGGAAGGTCACCCGCATTAACAGACCATACAGATTAGCAGAAACATCGGGGAAATGTACCTCCAATCGCCATTCTGGATGATCCTGTTTGATGGCAGGACGGGTACCAACATGACCCGCACCATATAAGGCATTTTCTTGGTAGCCTAAAATGCCTGTTTTATCTGGATTGTCGGCTTTGACTTTTTCAGTTAAAGAAGTGGTTTCACACACCACTTCAACCCCATAAATACCATTTAAACATGGTCGATGGCGTCCCATACGAACATTGATGGTCGGGAAATTGATGGTGCGTCCAATCTGGTCACCATATTGGACTCGTCCAATCATGCTATAAGGACGTCCCAATAATTTGGCAGCCAAAGCCAAATCACCCGCTTGCAGCACCTGACGAATACGCGTTGAACTGACACGCTCACCATCAAATTCGATGGTGGTCAGATTGGTGACATCAAAGCCATATTTTTTTAAAAATTCGCTGTTGCCCTGACGGTCTTTACCAAAGTGAAAGTCATCACCTAAAATCAGGCTTTGTGCATTGAGTTTATCTTTTAAAACATCAGCAAAATTTTCAGCGCTCAGACTACGGAATTGGTTATCAAATTTAGCAATCGCAATGTAGTCCACACCCAATTCAGTTAAGTATTCTACTTTTTCTCTGAGTGAGGTAATGCGTGGCGGAGCCTCATAAGCTTTAAAAAATTCTAAAGGCTGTGGCTCAAAAATCATCACCAATGTTTTGAGGTTTTTGGTTTTGGCAACTTCTTGAAGTTGAGAAACCATGGCTTGATGTCCCAAATGGACACCATCAAAATTGCCAATCGTCACTGCGGTTTGGGGCAATTGTAAATTCGGTGCTAAGGCATTTAGACGTAACAGCTGCATGATTTCAAAATAAACTTAAAATTTGAAAGGATATATATTGCCATATTCTCACAGTTTCGTCTTTGTTGTTGTGTTTTTATCCAGAATTTTTTAATGTGCATGTAAATATATATCAATAAAATTGATTCATTTTATAAAAATAAATCAATTTTATTTATTAATAAGAGCTTTTATAATCAATTTATCTGCTGAAATGAGGAAAAAGCCATGAAAAAGCCATTTTATCAACTACAACACAGCCGCGATGTGATTCGACAGTTTACCCCGAACTGGTTCACCATGACCATGGGAACAGGTGTGGTGGCGTTGATTTTACCCGAATTTCCATTTGCACAAGAGATTTTATGGCAAGTGGCAACAGCTTTATGGCAATTCAACACACTTTTATTCATTGTATTTAGCTTAGTTTACGCATTACGTTGGTTGATCTATCCTCAAGAAGCAAAGCAGATTTTTTCCCATCCAAGCATGGCATTGTTTTTAGGTGCAATCCCGATGGGTTTAGCAACAGTACTCAATGGCTTTTTAAAATATGGCGTTGCATTGTATGGCGATATCGCGATTCAGATCGCGCAAGTCCTGTGGTTTGTGGATGCGATTTTAGCAGTGAGCATTGGGGTATTGGTTCCATTTTGTATGTTCTATAAGCAAGAGCATCAGTTACATACCATGACTGCAATGTGGTTACTGCCAATCGTGGCGTGTGAAGTCACAGCAACTTCAGGTGGTTTATTGTTGGCGCATTTGGCAGTAGGGCAACAGGCAGTCGGGATTTTATTTGCAAGTTATATGCTGTGGGGTATGTCTGTATTACCTGCTTTCGGAATTCTGACCATTTTAATGTTACGTCTAGCACTGCATAAACTACCAAGTAAAGAATTGGCAATCAGTGGTTGGTTGGCTTTGGGACCGATTGGTACAGGTGCATTGGCATTGTTGGTTTTAGGCGCACAAGCACCACAAGTCTTGGCTTATATTCAGTTAGAACAATTGGGTGTGTTCTTTCAAAATGCGGGCATTGTAGCGAGTTTTATTCTGCTTGGCTTTGGGGTGTGGTGGTTTGCCATAGCTGTATTGACCACACTGAAACATGCAGCCACAGACTTACCATTTAATCTTGGTTGGTGGGGACTGACATTTCCATTGGGTGTATTTACTTTGGCGGTGTTAAATCTGGGGCATCAGTTGCATGTGAGTTTTATTGTGAATACAGGTCTAGCATTTGCAGCAATTTTGATGATGTTTTGGGTCATGGTAATGGCGAAAACTTTAAAAGGCATGTATCAGGGGCATTTATTCTTTTCTCCTTGTCTAAAGGCGTTATTAGACAGTCAACAACGTTAATTTTTCAACGATAGAAATAAAAGCCCTTAACCAAGTTGAGTTAGGGGCTTTATTGTAGAAGCTATTTGAAAGTGAGAAGAAATTTATCTCACTGCATCAAAAATTAAACAGCAAAATTAGTGATCATGCCCATCTGCAACTTCTGTAACTTTTTCATTTTTTGTGGTGACTTTGCTTCGGTCATAAACAACTTTACCGTTGAAAACTGTCATGACAACTTGTGCATTTTCCAAAGCAGTCGGTGCAACTTTAAATAGATTTTGATCCATAATGACTAAGTCAGCAGCTTTACCTTTTTCGATAGAACCCGTTTCTTTTTCAGCAAAAATGGCTTCAGCACCATTGATGGTATGGCTCTGAATCATGTCCGCAAGTGGAATACCCGATTGCACACCTTGGGCAATACGTGTCATTGGGAAAAACTCACGCACAGGGTAGTCGCTTGATGATGTCAGCGCTACGCCCGCATCAAAAAATGCTTTTGGTAGAGGATGACCATCAGCGCGTACACCGAGTTTCAGGAAGCGTGGAATGGTTGGAATCGCCTCGTCACTCACATGGGTAATCATATGGCGCGCATCACGTTGACCATTTTGTTGTTGTGCATATTCATAAGCATCTAGCATTAGATTATAAGTGCTTGTTGGACCAATATCATGAATATAGATACGGAATTTTTCTTTATCCAATGCAGCAACCGTTTTCTTTAAAACTTCTTGATCCCAAACGACCGAACCATAAGTACTGCTTGCACCTGTACCAAAAATTTTGATGGAATCTGTCTTAAAGAACTGTCCTTTATATTTCGCACGACGCTCAATAAACCCAGCAATTTGTTCTGTACCTCGTGTTTCGTCTGCCCATTGTAAAAGGTCATAACGTACAGTGAGTTTAGATTCACTATCCAAAGCTTTCATTGCATCTAAGAAAGAATCTGTTGGATAATGTATTGGCACTAAAACAGAAGTAACACCACGCTGTGGAGCAAGATCTTGTTGGAAAGAGAGCACAGCATTTTTATATTCATCAACAGTAAAATCAGGCTGTGGTAAGACTTGAATCACTAAATTTTGTGCACCAAATTCACGTAAAATACCTGTAGGTTGACCATTTTTATCACGGTCAATAAAGCCGCCTGCTGGGTCTGGTGTCTGAGCGGTAATTCCTGCATTTTTTAAAGCACGAGTATTTGCCCAAACTTCATGATGACCATGGGTAATAAAGACCGCAGGAATATCTTTGCCAACAATTTCATCAAGTAGTTGAGCAGGGGATTTACCTGTACTTTCTGCTTGTTCTAAAACATATTTCAGATTCCAACCCACACCACGGACTTGTTTTGCATCAGCATGTTTAGAAAGAAAATCTTGAGTTGCCTGTTTGTAGCCATCTAAACTTTGTGTATCAAGATTGACCCAATACATAGACTCAGCACGTAAATAAGCATGGTTATGAGTATCAATAAAACCTGGTAGAAGCATTTTCCCGTTTAAATCGACGACCTGAGTTTTATCACCACGCCAATCTTTAAGTCCAGCACTCGTACCGACATAAACAATTTTTCCATCTTTCACCGCAACTGCTTCAGCCTCAGAATGTTTGGCATCTACGGTATAGACAGTACCATTTTCAAAGATAAGGTCAGCTTTTTGCGTTGTTGAAGTTTGATCATCATCGTCATCATCACTACAAGCACTCATTGAAAGTGCAAGCGTTGCAGCGATTGAGCTTAGACATATTTTTTTAAAAGTCGGTGATTTAAAAACAGGTACAGCGAATCCTTGCAAAAGTTGCTTCATGCGAATTTAATCCTTGTTCTTTAGATGATTATTGACTTGCGATCCATGTGCAAAGTGCTTTTAGCCAATATATTGACTTAAATTAAGGTAATCAGCTGTTCTCATGAAGTCAAAAACTTACTTGGTATGTTTTTATGTGATAAAGGTATTAAAGTTGAAGCATATTGCCCTTGTAAGAACAGATTAAATCAAGATGATTCCAAAAAAAAAAGCAGCCTTTTAAGCTGCTTAAAATGATTAATTTATTATTTTTTAAATGCTTATTCTGATTTATCTTTTAAACTAAAGAACCAGTTTAAAATCAATGCTGCAAATGTTGCAGTACCAATTCCGCCTAAGTTAAAGTCACCAAATTGCAGTGCAAAATCACCTGTACCTAAAATAATGGTGACTGATGCAACCATCAGATTTTTATTTTTGGAAAAATCAACTTTATTTTCAATCCAGATTTTTGCTCCTGCAATGGTAATTAAACCAAAAACCACAATAGAAGCACCTGTTAAAATAGCCGTTGGAATGGTGTGAATGACAGCACCAAACTTAGGTGAAAAACCTAAGAAAATGGCAAATACACCTGCAATGACGAAAACTACGGTTGAATAGACACGAGTCACCGCCATCACCCCGATATTTTCACCATAAGTGGTCATACCAGGTGCGCCTACGCCACCAGAAAGTGTCGTTGCAACACCATCAGCAAAAAAGGCTTTACCAATTTGTGGATCGAGGTTTTCGCCTGTCATTGCCCCAACTGCTTTGATATGACCTAAATTTTCAGCGACTAAAATTAAAGCAATCGGTGCAATGATTAAAATTGCATTCATATCAAATGTTGGTGAATGAAAGCTTGGCAGACCAAACCATGCAGCATCTTGAATCGGTTTAAAGTCAATTGCTGTGCCATAACCCATGACATTGGAAACAATGAAATAAATAAAATAAGATGAGACTAAACCAAGCAGCAATAATAGACGTTGCATTAAACCACGTGTAAAGACGGCAACGACACCCATACAAAGTACAGTGACTAATGCCATCCACATATTAAAGTTATTGCCTGCTACACTTTTGACTGTGACAGGAGCAAGGTTTAAACCGATGATCATGACCACCGCACCTGTGACGACAGGTGGCATGAGTTTCTCAATCCAACGAGTGCCCGTTACCATAACCAATAGACCAAAAATGGCATAGATAATGCCGCATGCCATGATGCCACTAGCAGCCGCAGCAATATTGGGATTGGCAGCACCTGTGCCAGAGGCTGCATAACCTGTTGCAGCAATCACCACGCCAATAAAACCAAAACTTGAACCAAGATAGCTTGGAACGCGACCACCTGTCATAAGAAAGAACAGAATGGTACAGATACCAGACATTAAAATAGCCAGATTGGGCTCAAACCCCATGAGGAAGGGTGCAAGTACGGTTGAGCCAAACATCGCAAAAGTATGTTGTATGCCTAAAACGGCACTTTGAGCAGGAGGTAAATACTCATTGGTACCGACAGGTTGCGAGTTAATATCACCTGTATAGGGACGCCATTTGGGGAACCAGTTGGACATAAATTGAGCGCTCAAAAAACAAATTGCGCACATGATACTCTTTCTTGTTTTGAGTTTTAATCATTTTAGTCAAACTAAAGGATTGCATTTATTAGAAATAATTTATTATTTTTACCATACGGTAAAACTATTGATAGATCTAACCAAATAAAATCAAAGTATTAAAAATAATACAAATAAAAAAATGCATAATTAAATATTGAATTACTGATTAAAAAAATTTATTTATTATTTATGAGAAATATAAAATGCTTGATCGGATTGGCATTTTTTATCAATAGAAGAGAAAATTTAGCTTTCTCTTCTATTGTGTTTCAACGTTTTATTTAACCTGTATTGCGTAAACCTGCGGCAATCCCAGCAATACTGACCATCAGAGCATGATCTACAGGAGTATGCTCAGCCTGACGTTCAGCCAAATAAGCACGACGACGTTTCATTAACTCTGCTTGTAATAAATGCAAAGGGAGCAAATACGGTTTTCGTACTTTCATGGCTTGATCAAGGACTTCATTTGAACTTAAAAGCTGAGATTCACCTTTCATTGCCAACAATGTTTGTACTGCATCATGTAAGCGTTGACGTAATTCAGCACCTAAAACTTTCAAGTCTTCATCATCGGTTAGATGCGATTCATAATATAGTGCAATGTTGGAATCTGCTTTGGATAAGACCATTTCCAGCATATCAATGAGGGTTTGGAAATAAGGCCATTCGGCAAGCATTTCATCTAATAAGGCTTTCTGACCTTGATCAATCACTTGATTGATTGCGGCACCAGTACCGAGCCATGCAGGCAGCATCAAACGAATTTGTGTCCATGCAAATACCCACGGAATCGCACGTAATGATTCGATCCCACCACTGACTTTACGCTTTGCAGGGCGTGAACCGAGCGGCAGCATTTGTAATTCAAGTTCAGGCGTTACGGTACGTAAATATTTCACAAAATGTGGGTTTTCGCGCACTGTTTGACGATAGACCTGAACCGATAAATCGGTCATGGTGTGCATCAAATCACGCCATTCCTGTTTCGGTTCAGGCGGTGGCAGTAGCGTTGCTTCAAGCGTCGCTGCGGTATAAATTTCCAGATTTTGTAGTGCGATTTCTTCCAAACCAAATTTAAAGCGAATCATTTCACCTTGTTCAGTCACGCGAATCGCACCTGAAATAGAACCCGGTGGTTGTGAGAATAGTGCTTGCTGAGTGGGTGCACCACCACGGCTGATGGAGCCACCACGACCATGGAATAATGTCAGTTGTACGCCATGTTGTTTTGCTACAGCAGTCAATTCTTCTTGCGCACGATACTGCGCCCAGTTAGCAGACATAAAACCTGCATCTTTGGCTGAGTCTGAGTAGCCGATCATGACTTCGTGTTTGCCCTGAATATGCTGTTTATACCAATGCATATTGAACAGCGTGTTCATGGTTGCTGCTGCACCATCTAAATCTTTCAGGGTTTCAAACAGTGGAACGACACGTAAAAAGTGTTCAATGCCTGCTTCTTTTTGCAAGAGTAAAACAGCTAAAACATCACTTGGGTATTCCGCCATAGAGATGATATAAGCCCCTAAACTTTCTTTTGGCTGTTCCGCCAAAGTACGCATAGTGGCAAACACTTCTTGTACATCAGGATGTTCAATCAAGCTATTGGCAGGTTCATTTAAATGTTTAGGCAAGAGCGGACGTTTACTTTGTAACTCTTGAATGAGGAAGTTTTGACGTGCTTGTTCTGTCCAAGTTTCAAAATTTCCCAAACCTAAATATTCAGTAATCGCTGAAATGGCTTGACGATGACGACCTGATTCTTGACGAATATCAAGTTTGAGTAATTCGATGCCAAAACAGTTGACTCGATAAATAAAGTCGAGCAATTTGCCATTGGCAATTTCAGGTAAATTACTGTCGATCAGCGAGCGATAGCACAGAAGAAGTGGCTGTAATAACTCATCTTTATGACGAATGATCAGACTGCGGTCAACATCGGAATGTTGTCCTTGTAATTTGCTCGCAAGCCATTGGCGAGTTGCTTTTAAGCGAGTGCGTGTTGTGCGTAGATATTCACGATAAGGTTCAGGATGCTGCCCACCTAAAGCTTGTTTGAGTTCATTTGAACATGCTTCGATAGAAAGTTCCCAGCGCAGATCTTCAATATCACGAACATATAAATCTGCTGCCTTCCAGCGTGATAACCATAAGACTTCTTGGGTAATATTATGCGTAACATTTGGATTACCATCACGATCTCCACCCATCCATGATGCAAAACGAATTGGGGAAATATCTAAAGGCAATGGTTTTTCACAATGTTCTTGAACCAAGTGGTCTAGTTCACGAATGAACTTAGGAACAGCATTCCATAATGTTTGTTCAATGGTGGTAAAGCCCCATTTTGCTTCGTCTACAGGTGTAGGTCGGTGTTGACGAATTTCATCCGTTTGCCATGCTGAACAAATTAATTGTTTTAAATCTGCTAAAACTTCAGCACGTTGTTTAGGGGTTAGTTTTTGTTGATCAAATTTTGATAGGCAATCATTAATGCCATCATATTTTTGAATCAGCGTACGGCGGCTTACTTCAGTCGGGTGCGCAGTTAGTACCAACTCAATACTGAGTTGACAAATTTGTTGGTAAAGCTGCTGTGTACTAATTTCTTGAGTTTTAAATTGTTCAAACAATGGTACAAGAACATTGGGTGAGGGTTGCGTTTCATCAAATTCACTTTGGCGACGACTACGCACCACATGATATTGTTCAGCAATATTAGAAAAATTCAAAAAATGTGAAAATGCACGAGTTAGTGGCAAAATTTCATCATCTTTTAAATGAAGAAACAATTGTTCGAGTTGTTTTTCTGCTTCGATTTGACCATCACGTGCACCTTTGGCTAAAGCACGAATTTGTTCAATTTGATTAAACAAATCTTGTCCAGCTTGTTCTTTTAAAGTTTCCCCTAAAAGATTTCCGAGCAAACGTACATCCTCACGTAGTGGAGCATTAATTTGTTGAATCATTGCTATTCTCCAGTTCTTATCCTTTTGACTATAACTCGCTATGTTGAGATTCCAAGTACACCCCTACAAAAGTAGAAAAGCAGTCGGTTATTTCAACAACAATTGTGCTTTTAAAAAATAGTATGCCGTAAAACCTGCATAATCTTTATTTAGAAACTTAATACATTGACTATAGGCTATAACGTAAAAGAAATAGATGAATACTATCCTGAATAATTTGATATTTTTCTTGTTCATCGGGTGGTTGACGAATACCAAGCAGAACTTCGTGATGACGAATGCCCAATAACAATGACAAAATTAAATTTGTTTGTTTTTCAATATCATCAGCTTGAATGAATTTTAATGCGATGGCTTGTTCAAAGAAATCTTGCCAGACTGTACACATTTTTTGGTGTGAAACATTATAAAACTGTAGTGCTAAAGGGTTCTTTTCAGCAGCAAGTTCTAAAAGTAAATGCTCAAGCTTAATGGCTTCAGGCAAAGAAATAATATTCAGTGCAAGTTCACATACTTGATAAAAACACATTTGAAAATTACTTTCAGCAGTCAAACCTAATGGTCTAGCATTAATTGAAGCTTCACAGGTTTGTTCAATTGCACAGGTAAATAAATTTTCTTTATCTTGAAAATGGTTATAGACCGTCAGTTTGGTTACACCTGCTGCTTTAGCAATTTGATTCATGCTTGAACCATGATAGCCATGTAATAAAAATAAGGCTTTAGCAGCTTCTAAAATCTGCTTTCGCTTTTCTAAGTCCTTAGGACGACCAACATGTGCTTGCACTAAATTTTCCAAAAAAAAGTCAAATAGGTCATTTACTTTTATGGTCATTTTTAATTAATGTACCTTGCGGTATATTAATTAAAAGTTGAACCTTTGTTAAAGTGATTGAACATGGATGAACATATGTGAGGAATCACATGATGGATAAAATATTCATTCACCTAACTGCTATTCTGCCCGAAAAAAAACGTTTCAATAAGAGCATTGTGTATGAGTATTTTAAAATCAACTGTGATCAGTTTAATGATGGTATGTGGTGTGATTTTAGTGGGGTGTCAAAAACAAGCGCCAGAAGCAGAAGAAATTCCTTTTGTGATGGTAACGCAACCTACAATGTCGCATGAAGAACAAAAAAGTTATGCTGGTGATGTACAAGCACGACAAACGACAGCTTTGGCTTTTCGTGTGGGTGGACAAATTACGGAACGTTATGTGGATGTTGGGGATCGGGTCAAAGTTGGGCAAACTCTTGCAAAGCTAGACATCAAAGATGCTCAGTTACAATTAAATTCAGCCAAAGCTCAGCTGGAAAATGCACAATCTGCATTAAAAATTGCAGAAGATGAATTTAAGCGTTTTCAACAACTTTTACCAAGCCATGCTGTGAGCCGCTCACAGTATGATGCTGTCAAAAATCAATATGAAGCAGCAGCCTCGACCTTAAAACAAGCACAAGCTCATTATGAAATAACAACCAATCAAACAACCTATAATCAACTCATTGCCAATAAAAATGGGGTAGTTACACAACGTAATATTGAAGTTGGGCAAGTCATCTCAGCAGGGCAAGCAGCATATCAATTGGCTATTGATGGTGAACGAGAAGTCGTCATCGGTGTTCCTGAGCAAGCCATTGGTCAGATTAAAGTAGGGCAAAATGCATGGGTCACATTGTGGTCAAAACCACAGGACAAATTTGCGGCTTATGTACGTGAAATCTCACCTGCGGCAGATCAATCCCGTACTTTTAGTGTGAAAGTTACATTAAGAGAAGGGCAGTCAGTGATTCAGTTGGGGCAAAGTGCTCGCGTGTTTTTTAGCCAAAATATTGACAATGTTTTAAGTGTGCCTTTGTCTAGTGTTTCAGCAAATAATAATCAAGCTTATGTTTGGGTGGTTAATCAAAATCAGACGATTCGAAAAGTTCCTGTCAGTTTAGGTGCTTATGGTCGTGATAGTGTGCCTATTTTAAATGGTTTAAATGCAACGGATTGGGTGGTGATTGGTGGTGTGCATTTATTGCGAGAAAAACAAAAAATCAAACCTGTAGACCGTGAAAATAGAGCAGTCACTTTATCAGCAGGAGTAAAACCATGAGTCATGACATGAAGTTTAACTTGTCAGAATGGGCACTCAAAAATAAAGGTTTAGTGCTTTATTTTATGATTTTACTCGGTATTGTGGGGATATTTTCCTATTCAAAATTATCACAAAGCGAAGACCCACCATTTACCTTTAAAGTGATGGTAGTACAGACCTATTGGCCAGGTGCAACCGCAGAAGAAGTTTCTCTACAAGTCACAGATCGTATTGAAAAACAATTGATGAGTACGGGCTTATATGATCGGATCGCAGCCTATTCACGCCCAGGTGAATCATTGGTGACATTTGTTGCCAAAGACTCCTTAAAATCTAATCAAATTCCTGATGTTTGGTATCAAGTTCGTAAAAAAATTGGGGATATTCAGCACCAATTACCCAGCGGTGTGCAAGGACCATTTTTCAATGATGAGTTTGGTGATACTTTTGGAAATATTTATGTTTTAACAGGCAAAGATTTTGATTATGCCACTTTAAAAGAATACGCTGACCGCTTACAACTCCAGTTACAGCGTGTTAAAGATGTAGGGAAAGTTGAGTTAGTTGGCTTACAAGACCAAAAAATTTGGATTGAACTTTCAAATACCAAAGCTGCTCAGTTAGGAATTCCTGTAACAGCAATTCAAGAAGCCTTACGTCAGCAAAATAGTGTCGCAAGTGCAGGTTTTTTTGAAACAACAACAGACCGTATTCAAGTTCGTGTAGGAGGGCAGTTACAGTCTGTCGATGACCTTAAAAAAATGCCTTTGTTAGTGGGCGATAAAACCATTCAACTGGGTGATGTTGCTGAGGTTTATCGAGGCTTTAGTGAGCCTGCGCAACCACGTATGCGTTTTAATGGTGATAATGGTATTGGTATTTCAGTATCTATGCGTAAAGGAGGCGACATTATTGCCTTGGGCAAAAACTTAGAAACCGAATTTACCCACCTACAAAAAACTTTGCCACTGGGTATGCAGCTACAAAAAGTTTCTGATCAGCCTGTTGCAGTGCAACGTAGTATTCATGAGTTTATTCAGGTTTTAGCAGAAGCTGTCATTATTGTTTTATTAGTGAGTTTCTTCTCACTCGGGTTTCGTACAGGTTTAGTCGTCGCATTTTCAATTCCTTTAGTTTTAGCAATGACTTTTGCAGGAATGAATTTATTTGATGTCGGGCTACATAAAATTTCCTTAGGTGCTTTAATTTTAGCACTCGGTCTTTTGGTCGATGACGCCATTATTGCTGTTGAAATGATGGCAATCAAAATGGAGCAAGGCTATAGCCGTATGAAAGCCGCAGGTTATGCATGGACAAGCACGGCTTTCCCTATGCTGACTGGGACATTAATTACCGCAGCAGGTTTTTTACCGATTGCAACCGCAGCATCGAGCACGGGTGAATATACACGTTCTATTTTCCAAGTCGTGACCATTGCTTTGGTGGTGTCTTGGGTGGCAGCCGTGGTTTTTGTGCCTTATTTAGGCGATAAACTTTTACCAGATTTTAATCAAACAGCCCAAAAAGCACCATGGTATCAACGTCTATGGGCGCGTTTACGTAAACAACCTGAACCACCCCCTATCGTGCATCATACGGGTGAACATTATGATCCATATCAAACTAAGTTTTATCAAAGCTTTCGAAAGTTGGTCAACTGGTGTGTAAATTATCGTAAGACCGTGATCACGCTGACTGTAGGTATATTTATTTTATCAGTGATGATGTTCAAGTTAGTACCACAACAGTTTTTTCCACCTTCCAATCGAGCTGAAATTTTAGTTGATCTTAAGCTTGAAGAAGGTGCTTCTCTGGCTGCAACCGAAAAAGCAGTCAAAAAAGTCGAGGCATTTTTATCCAAACAAAAAGGGATTGATAATTATGTTGCTTATGTCGGTACAGGTTCTCCTCGCTTTTATTTACCGCTTGATCAGCAATTACCACAAGCAAGTTTTGCCCAGTTTGTCGTTTTGGCATCTTCTTTAGATGATCGTGATGAAATTCGTAAATCTTTAGATACGCAAATTCGCCAACTATTGCCTGAGGTGCGTACTCGTGTGGCGTTACTAGAAAATGGTCCACCTGTAGGTTATCCAATTCAATATCGTATATCGGGAGAAGATTTAAATACAGTCCGTCAGTTAGCACATAAAGTTTCAGCATTGGTCAGTCAAAATTCAAATACGACTAACGTGCATTTAGACTGGGGTGAACCAAGCAAAATTATTTCTTTAGAAATTGATCAAGATCGTGCACGCCAAATGGGTGTGAGTAGTCTAGATGTTGCCAATTTTTTAAATAGTTCAATTTCAGGGGCAATGATTAATCAGTACCGTGAAAAAAGAGAGCTTATTGATATTCGTTTACGTGGTGAACAGGCTGAACGGCTTGAAGTCGGATCTTTAGAAAATTTGGCTGTGCCAACGAGTCAAGGCGGTTCAGTGCCATTATCTCAAATCGCCAATATTCAATATAAATTTGAAGATGGTTTAATTTGGCATCGTAATCGTTTACCAACAATCACAGTACGTGCAGATATTCGTAGTGCTTTACAACCAGCAACAGTAGTGGGTGAGCTAGCAGACAGTATTGAGCAATTACGTACTGAATTACCAAATGGTTATTTAGTTGAAGTCGGTGGCACAGTAGAAGAGTCAGCCAGAGGACAAAGTTCTGTCAATGCAGGAATGCCATTATTTTTAGCTGTCGTGTTTACACTCTTAATGATTCAATTAAAAAGTATTTCACGCTCCTTTATTGTATTTTTAACAGCACCTTTGGGTTTAATTGGTGTTGTTTTATTTTTATTAATCTTTAATAAGCCATTTGGTTTTGTTGCTATGCTCGGTACAATTGCATTGTCAGGCATGATTATGCGTAATTCATTGATTTTGATTGATCAAATTGAGCAAGATATTCAGTCTGGACAAGATCAATGGAATGCAATTTTAGATGCAACCGTTCGTCGTTTTAGACCGATTATTTTAACTGCACTGGCTGCGGTACTTGCAATGATTCCATTATCACGTAGTATTTTCTTTGGACCAATGGCAGTTGCCATCATGGGTGGTTTAATTATTGCAACACTTTTAACACTATTTTTTCTACCTGCACTTTATGCCGCGTGGTTTAAAGTTAAAAAACAAGTAAAAACTTCCTAGAAATATATGAATTGTAGGTGCGAAATTTTGAAAAATTCAATATAGTAGCACCTCATATTTTACAGCTAGTCGCATTAGAAGTTTCCACACAAAATATGTAAAATGATGTGATGGATTGAGGTATAAAAATCACCTATGGGGCAAGACAATCTCAAAGTACATCGTCGTTATATGACGATCTCGTATATTTTCCTATTTCTCGCATTATTTACGATTATCAGTGCTCTTATTTCGTACTTTTTAGCACGTAAAGTTGCGATGTCCGAACATGCAGAAGTATGGATTCATGCTCAAGCATTATGGGTGATGCGTAGTGTGGTCATTTTCTTAGTTTTGGCAGCATTTGCTGCATTGTGGTTTATTCCGCTCATTTTCTTTTATTGGGATTCGATGCTTTGGGTTAAGGCATGTACTGTGATTGGTGTAATTTTTAGTGCAATTTCATGGTTATACCTCTTAAATGCATGGTTTAAAGGTTTCAATAAATATCTTATTAGTAAAGCTGTATTTTAATTTTTTTACTGTGAACGCTTGTAAAAGCGACGGGTCGTCCCCATTTTAGTTGACAGTAAGAATTGATCAAAATTTTGTGGAGCATCGCCAATCATGGCTAAACGTGATTATTATGAGGTTTTAGGTGTTGCTAAAACCGCTAGTGATGATGAAATTAAAAAAGCCTACCGTAAGTTGGCGATGAAATATCATCCAGACCGTAACCCTGACAACCCTGAAGCTGAAGATAAATTTAAGGAAGCTGCTGAAGCTTATGAAGTTTTATCTGACAGCGAAAAACGCAGTATGTATGACCGTATGGGACATCAAGCGTTTGAAGGTGGCATGGGCGGTGGTGGCGGCTTTGGCGGTGGTGGCTTTAGCGCAGAAGATATTTTCAGCCAATTTGGTGATATCTTTGGTGGTGCTTTCGGTGGTGGCGGTCGTAGCCAACAACGAACCCGTCGTGGCTCAGACCTACGTTACGTCATGGAATTAACCTTAGAAGAAGCAGTTAAAGGCGTTAAAAAAACGGTGACTTTTACTGCACCAGCACCATGTGATGTATGTGATGGTAAAGGTTCTAAAAATCCAAATGATGTAGAAACGTGTAAGACTTGTCATGGTGCAGGTCAAGTGCGTATGCAACAAGGCTTTTTCTCGGTACAGCAGACATGTAGTACGTGCCGTGGGCAAGGGAAAATCATTAAGAACCCATGTAACACCTGTCATGGTACAGGCGTAAAAGACCGTCAGCAAACACTCGAAGTGACTATTCCTGCGGGTGTGGACAATGGCGATCGCGTGCGTTTGACAGGCAAAGGCGAAGCAATTCGTGATGGTCAAGCAGGTGATTTATACGTTGAAGTTGTTGTACGTGAACATGAAATCTTCCAACGTGATGGTGCAGACCTTTATATGGATGTTCCTGTTAGCATCGCTGATGCTGCTTTAGGTAAAGAAATAGAAATCCCGACTTTAGAAGGTCGTGTGAGCTTAAAAATTCCTGAAGGTACTCAAACAGGAAAAATGTTCCGCTTACGTGGTAAAGGTGTGACCCCTGTACGTAACAGTATGCAAGGTGATTTGCTGTGTCGTATTGTGGTAGAAACACCAGTCAACTTAACAGCACGTCAACGTGAATTGTTAAAAGAATTGCAAGCAACAATGGATGGTGATGACAGTACATCATCACCAAAGAAAAAATCATTCTTCGATCGTTTATTTGATTAACTGATCGTATGATGAAATGAAAAGCCAACTTTGATGCAGAAGTTGGCTTTTTTATTGAAAATAAACAACCTTATTCAAATCAAAAACATGAGATGCAAGTGCTTTTATGAAACAGGATTTAGCTTTAGTGATGGCATTGCCAAGTGAGTCAAAAGGCTTATTTGAACAAGAAAGTATTGCTGTGCATTATAGTGGTATCGGAAAAGTGAATGCTGCATTTAAAGCATTTGAAATTATCCAGAAAACGCAGTGTAAAACTTTATTAAATTTAGGTACTGCGGGAAGCTCAACGTTTAATGCGCATGAGTTGGTTGAGGTTACGACATTTGTACAGCGTGATATGGATGTATCACCTTTAGGGTTTGAGGTTGGAATTACCCCAATGGATGAGTATTTTCCAAGTGCTATTGAAATAGAGCCTTATTTTCAAGACTTGCCGAAGGGGATTTGTGGTACAGGTGATAATTTCGAAATTAGTTTACCTAAAGTAAAATGTAATTTAGTCGATATGGAAGGCTATGCATTAGCAAAAGTCTGTAAAAAATTGGGTGTGCGTTTAATTTCAGTAAAGTATATTACCGATGGTGCAAATGAAACCGCACATTTAGATTGGGAAGAAAATTTATTATTAGGCGCGCAAAAATTATTAGATTTATATAAGCGGTTTTAAATTTTTAAAATAAAATCTGGCGACCATAGCAAACTATGGTCGTATGCCAAAACAATGTTTGAGCTTTAAGAATGATCGATTTATCTTGGAATTACACCATATAAAATCATATGAATCGTGTGTTCAATTGCACGTTGATACATACTTTTATTTCTTAAAGTCTTGCCTGTAACCATTTCCATCTGTGTACTAAAATCGGCATAATTTTGTGTTAAGCCCCAGATATTAATAATCAGAAGTTCAGGGTCAATTTGCGTTGAAATTTTACCTTGCTCTTGCCAGTTTAAAATCACTTTTGCTTTACGCTTAAATAATTTTTTTAATGGACCTTTTAAGATCGGTAAAATATGAGGCGCACCCTGAATAATTTCTAAAGCAAACAGCTTAGAGGCTTTTGGTTGCGTTCTAGAAATTTCAATTTTTGTCATTAAATAATGACTTAACGCTTCAACAGGCTCTAATTCTGATTCAAGCATTTGTAAAGGCGCTAACCATTTTTGCATGACTGTTGTTAGCACTTCGACATACAAGGCTTCTTTATTTTCATAATAATAGAAAATATTTGATTTGTGCATTTCGGCAAGCTGAGCAATTTCCTCTAAACTCGCGCCATTAAATCCGTAGATTGAAAATACGTCTAAGGCTGCATTGAGTAACTGCTGTCTTTTCTGAGCACTCTTTTTTTGTTCCATCGCATCACTGGGTCTAAAAAATAACATTTAAATTGTACGGTAAAACGTTTGATTTGTGCACAGGTCTGCTCGACTATTTTAAAATATTATTGAGTTTTATTATGAAGTTTTATTATTTAATGTCGAATATGCATTTATTTAGTTTATATGCACAAAAATAATGCAATAATTATAAAAATATAAGAAAAAATAAATGGTTTTTTTTAAGCTTATTTTAATATTGAACATAATATAAAAAGTAAATTTGTTAAGAAATTTTAATAAATTTGTGATCACGTTAAAATAAAATGACAACAACTCTAAATTAACTTTAAAGTTGTTGTTTGAATTTTATACTATGAATTAAGTAGACAATACTGCTTGTAAAATTTGTTGTTCAAACTCGGCAAAAGCGATGCCTTTCTGACGAGGTCGTGCCAAATCAATATTAAATTGTTGAGCAATATGTCCCTTGTCTAACAAAATGATGCGATCGGCAAGTTGTACTGCCTCACTGACATCGTGAGTGACCAAAATAGTGGTAAAACCTTGTTCTAGCCATAATTTTTCAATCAAACTTTGCATTTCTAGTCGTGTTAAGGCATCTAAAGCACCTAATGGTTCATCCAAGAGCAGAACACGTGGTGTGTGAGATAAGGCACGTGCTAAAGCTGTACGTTGGCGTTGCCCACCTGAAAGTTGAGAGGGCCAGAGTTCCGACTTTTCTTTTAATCCGACTTTTTCCAGTAATTGTTCAGCTTTTGGATATTGGGCTTTATCTAAACCCAATTGAACATTTTTAAGAATACTTTTCCAAGGTAATAAACGTGGATCTTGGAACATGACACGAATATCATCTGCGGTAATTCCTTCACGAAAATTAATTTGCGATTTAAACTTAATTTCACCATAACTGGGTTGTTCTAAGTCGGCAATTAAACGCAATAGGGTGCTTTTACCACAACCACTGCGTCCTACAATGGCAATAAATTCTCCTGCTTTGATGTTTAAATCAAGATCTTCTAGAACTTTTACATCACCATAATATTTGTGTAATTCGGTGATATCGATTTCTGCACCAATTTTTTCATTATCTGCTGTAACATTTTCAGGTGTTACGACAAACTCGTGAGCATATTGGCTGATGCTTAAATCCGTCATAATCTCGCTCCTATTTTTGATAGCCTGAGTGCCAACGCAATAGATATTTTTCTAAATATTGTGCAAAAACATCGGCAAATTTACCTAATAGGGCATAGAGTAAAATCCCTACCAGTACGATATCCGTTTGTAAGAACTCTCGGGCATTCATGGTCATATAACCAATACCTGATTGCGCTGAAATAGTTTCAGCAACAATCAGTAAGACCCAAACCAGTCCAAGTGAAAAGCGTAAACCGACCAAGATCGAAGGCATTGCCCCTGGTAAAATAATGTCTTTGTACAGTTGCCAACGGCTTAAACCATAGCTTTTACCCATCTCAATCAATTGTGGATCTACAGAGCGGATACCATGATAAGTATTGATATACATCGGGAAAAATACGCCCACAGCAACCAAAAATAACTTGGCTGATTCATCGATACCAAACCATAAAATGACCAGTGGAATCAACGCGAGCGCTGGAATGTTTCGGATCATTTGTAAAGTGGTATCGAGTAAATTTGATGCAACTTTTGATGAACCATTGAGTAAGCCTAAAAATAGACCTAAACCACCACCCACCAATAACCCCATCAAAGCACGTCCTGCACTGACTTTGACATGTTGCCAAAGTTCACCACTGAGCAGTAACGTCCAAAATGCCGAAACTACAGCAGTAGGTGCAGGTAATACACGACTTTCAAGCAAACCTGTTTGAGAGGATATTTGCCAAATCAGAACCAAAGAAATAGGTACGATCCAAGGTAACAGGCGTTGTCCAATTTTTTTCGTTCCACGTGAAACGGAACTATTTTTTACTTGATGACTTGGTTTGGTCGTTGCATTCATGCTGACTCCTTTAAAGGAGTTTTATGTTCCTCTGCGGTATAGTTATTGGCAACGATTTCACCAAATGGACCTGTTAAATTCGGTTGTGTAAGTTTTTGGCGTGTTTCAATCGGCAGTAAAGGGAAGACCAATTCAGCAAAACGAATTGATTCTTCTAAGTGTGGATAGCCTGAGAAAATAAATGTGCTAATACCCAAATCAGCATATTCTTGAATACGGTCAGCAACTGTTTGTGCATCACCAACCAAAGCTGTACCCGCACCACCACGTACTAAACCGACACCTGCCCAAAGGTTAGGTGACACTTCGAGTTTACTTCGGTCTCCATTATGCAGTTCAGCCATACGGCGCTGACCAACAGAGTCCATTTGTTTAAATTTCTTTTGTGCTGCGGCAATCGTTGCATCATCGACGTATTGGATCAGCTCATTGGCTGCTTGCCATGCTTGTTCATTGGTTTCACGCACAATGACATGTAAACGAATGCCATAATTTAACTGACGACCTTTAGCTTCAGCTTTGGCTTTGACGACAGCTATTTTTTCTTTGACTGCGGCAGGTGGTTCGCCCCAAGTTAAATAGGTATCGACCTGATCGGCTGCCAATTCAATCGCATCTTCAGAAGAACCGCCAAACCAAAGTGGCGGATAAGGTTGCTGAATCGGTGGATAGAGTAACTTGGCATCTTCTACGCTTAAACGTTCACCTTGAAAACTAAAAGACTCGCCTGTGTGTGAGCGCTTTAAAATTTCACGCCAAATGGTGGTGTATTCTGCGGCAGTTTTATAACGTGTTGCATGGTCTTCATAGACACCGTCGCCTTTTAACTCTTGCTCATCGCCACCTGTCACAAGGTTGAGTAACACGCGACCATTGGATAAACGGTCAAAGGTTGCTGCCATACGTGCAGCAAGGGCAGGAGTGGTCACACCTGGACGTAAAGCCACAAGAAATTTTAAGTTTTGTGTCGCATCAATTAAGCTTGCCGCTGTAATCCACGGATCCTCACATGAACGCCCTGTTGGAATAAGAACACCTTCATAACCTAAGTTATCAACTGCAACCGCAATTTGCTTCATATAAGCATGATCGACTTGACGAGCGCCTTTACTCGTACCCAAATAACGACTATCACCGTGTGTTGGAATAAACCAAAAAATTTTCATCACTTGCATCCTTTTAAATTATTTGCCAGTCCAAACGGCTAGCTTGATATTGATCGGTTTAGGAATAATGTTGAGTTCAGCAAAACGATTTGCCAGTTGTTGCTGATCTGCAATGACTTTGGCGTTGAGTGGTGCTGCAAAAGAGGGTTTTGGGCGACGTTGAATAAATACCGTACTGATGTTTGGTTTTAAACCTGTGCTTTGAGCAATACTTTGCGCCGTCTCTTTTTGATGTGTTTGTACCCATTGATCAGCCAGATTGATTTGTTGAATAAAACCAGTCACTGCTTGAGGATGTTGTTTTACAAAATTTGGTGAAGCTAAATAAAATGTGTAGTTAGGGCTTAGACCTTTACCTGAAGCGAGTACACGTGCTTGGTCTTCAATTTGTGCAGAAGCAAAATAAGGATCCCAAATTGCCCATGCATCGACGGCACCTTTTTGAAATGCTGCACGAGCATCCGCAGGTGTAAGCCAAATGGGTTGAATGTCAGACCATTGCAAACCTGCTTTACGCACCGCTTGTACCAATAAATAATGTGCACTAGAGCCTTTTTGTAGCGCGATACGTTTCCCTTTGAGTTGACTGAGTTGCGTCAATTTTGAATCCTTAGGCACTAAAATCGCAGATGCCAAGGGTTTTGCCGCTTCATAGGCGATGTAATACAATGGTTTATTGGCTGCTTGAGCATAAACAGGCGGTGTATCGCCAGTTACGCCAACATCAATTGAACCCACTGCAAGTGCTTCTAAAATTTGTGGACCAGCAGGAAATTCATTCCAAGAGATTTTGGCATTGGGAAATTCTTTTTCATACAATTGTTGTTGCTTCGCGATTGCCAAGTTAATTGAGCTTTTTTGAAAGCCAATGCGTAACTCTTTGACGCTTGGGTCTACTGCCCAAACCACAGGTGAACCCAACATCGCACAAGCCACCAACATTGCAGTCATGCCATGCTGTGTGAACTGAGGCTGTAATGGTTTTGGTGTCTTGTTTTGCTGTTGAGTCATATTATTTTCCTCAAATTAATGGGCTAAAATAGCCGCTTGAATATTGATTTTGTTTGGAATAAGTTTTTGCTGATAAAAAGCATCTGCGACATATTGCTGTTCTTTCGCCACTTCATTTGAAATAGGTTTCACCCCAAATCCCATACGAGAGATAGACGTACTGAGTATTTCTGTCGATAACCCTGTTTGTTGTTCTAAAAGCTTTGCTGCATCTGTTTGATGCTGTGAGACCCATTGTGTTGTGGTGTTGAGTTCATTCACGACGGTTTTTAGGACATCAGGATGTTGTTCTGCAAACTCACGATCTGCCAAATAAAATTGGTGATTACTGACGAGGTTTTCTCCTGTTGCCAGAACTTTTGCACCAAGTTGTTGTTCTGCTGCGGCAAAGAATGGATCCCAAATCACCCATGCATCCACAGCACCTTTTTCAAATGCTGCACGGGCATCGGCTGGAGGTAAATACACCACATCAATGTCAGAAAGTTTTAAATGGTTGGCTTCAAGCAACTTGAGCAATAAATAATGGACATTTGAACCTTTATTTAAAACAACACGCTTACCTTTGAGTTCTTGAATAGATCGAATGTTTGAATCTTTCGGTACAATTAAAGCCTCTGCTTTCGGTGCAGCAGGCTGATTGGCGATATAGACCAGTTTCGAGTTCGCCGCTTGTGCAAAAATAGGCGGTGCTTCACCTGCTTCGCCAAACACTACACTGCCGACATTGAGACCTTCTAAAAGCTGTGGACCAGCAGGGAATTCTACCCATTTGATATTGATGCCTTTTTGTTTTAACGCTTTGTCTAGATCGCCACGTGCTTTAATAATTGGCAGTAGACCATATTTTTGATAACCAATATTTAAAGTGGTGCTTTCGGTTTTTTTTGAACATGCAGATAGCATCATAACGGTAGCAAGACTCGCACTGAGAATGGTAATTTTTTTCCATGTCGGTTGAAATGAACGAGTCATGAGTTATGTTGCCCCTACGTTAAAAATAAAGTGAATGAGCAACAGCTTAGAGAGCTTTGTATTTTCCAAAAAATAAGTTTTATGTGATTGCTAATGAAAAAAAAAGATAAAAAAATAAAAGCTAAACTTAGCAAAAAATAAGCAATTTAAAATGTATTCACTAGAAAGGAGGGTTAATTAAATATTTGAAAAATATAATTTATTTTTTAGTTATTTTTATAGATATAGATTGCATCAAAATGAATATAGGATTTGATGCAATCTATTGATATAAGCTTAGTGAGAATTGTGCTAATGCTCATTCAGATGTCATACCAAACGGAATTAAGAAATACGCTTTTTAAAAACCATAGAGTTACGTTGATAGTTATACAAAGCTTGGCGTGCTGAAGGTAGATCATCAACACTGGCTTTAGAGAAACCATGCTCAATAAACCAATGCGCAGTACGCGTAGTGAGTACAAACAGTTGTTGAATTCCAAGTTGTTGTGCTTTTTCTTCAAGAAAATGCAGAATTTGACTGCCACGATTGGACTTACGATAACTTGGATGCACAGCAACACAAGCAATTTCCGCAGATTGAATTTCATTTTCTGTTGCAGGAATTGGATAGAGCGCAGCACAAGCGAGAATCGTACCATCGCGTTCAATCACAGCAAATTGATCAATTTCATTTTCTAAAAGTTCACGTGAACGATAGACTAAAATGCCTTCTTCTTCGAGTGGACGCAAGAGGTTGATTAAACCACCAACATCACCAATATTTGCCATGCGCTCTTCTTCATAATGGGCATCAGTGATCATGGTACCGTGACCATCACGAGTGAATAATTCCTCGATTAATGCACCATCATAAGCATAAGACAGTAAGTGAACGCGATGTACGCCTTTGAGCGAAGCTTCCTTGGCATTATGTAAATGGAGTGCGATTTCAAAATTAGAATCTTGGAATTTTTCAATATGTTGATCGAGTTGATGCGGTGTGATCTCTCTTAATAATTGTCCGTGTTCATCTAATAAACCTTGTTGATTGCCTAAAAAAATCAATTTATCGGCTTTGATATGAATCGCTGTTTTGGTTGCGACTTCTTCTGCTAATAAGTTAAAGACTTCTCCTGTAGTGGAGTAGCCTGTAGGACCTAGTAAAACAATGTTTTGGCTGTCTAAATGCCGTTGGATAGCTTCGGTATCTAGGCTACGGACTTCACCTGTCAGTTGAAAGTCCACACCATCACGGATGCCATACGGTTTTGCAGTCACAAAGTTACCAGAAACGACATCTATACGTGCCCCAAACATCGGAGAGTTGGCTAAACCCATTGAAAGTAGCGCTTCGATTTGCAAACGAATAGAACCAACAGCGTTCATCACCGCAGGTAAAGACTCGCGTGTCGTCACACGTCGATTGATATGAATTGGGCTTTGAATATGCTTTTCTTTTAAATTTGCATTAATTTGTGGGCGCGCACCATAAACAAGAATCAGGCGAATTCCAAGTGAATGTAAGAGCGCAATATCATGAATAATATGCTGAAAATTCTCATGTAGAACAGCTTCACCAGCAAACATAAGCACAAATGTTTTGCCACGATGTGCATTGATATAAGGCGCAGAATGACGAAACCAATGCACATATTGTTGGGTGGTGCTTTGTGAAGTTTCTAAAATGTCAGTTTGCATGTAAGCCATCTCAATATGTCATATTCAATTTGTAATTCTAAACAAAAAAAATCACTTCGGTATATGAACCATAAAAAAACACCTTATGTCTTTTAAAAACATAAGGTGTTGGGAGAGATTTTTGAGTTTAACGAACAACTTTGACAATTTTATGATTTGTCGTATTCATTAATACATATTGACCATTCACTTTATACCATTGCTGATGTTTGGTCGGTTTGTTCAAGTTTTTATGTTGTTTATAATCAATTTTATAGCCAGCACTACGATATTGACTTGGGAAGGCATTGCCTGTTTTCCACGATTGTTGTTGTGATTGTGCATGCTGTGTATGGGTATTATGTTTTACAGTTTGTTGATGCGTTTGGCTGCTGTGAGATGTATGTGGAGCATGTGAATGATCTTGTGGTGCAGCCATTGCAGATGTTGCAACAAGTGCGCTTAATGATAATGTAATTGCGCTAACTAAACTTTTCATTGACTCTGCCTAACCTTATGTTTGTGCCTTTCGATGAGTTAAATTTACGTGAAAAATATAGAGAAACAATGAAGTAAATTTGAAAATATGTATTTAAAAAACGTTATATTTATCCATAAATATATTTAAATTATCAAAATAAGAAAAAGCCCAATATAAATTGGGCTATATGGGGTTTTCTAGAAATTCTAATTTTTAACCGATAATGCGAATAATACGATTATTTCGTTCATTCACTAATACATAGTCACCATTTACTTTATACCACTGTTGGTATTTGCTCGGTTTTGGCAATTGGCGATAATTTTTATAATTTACCTGATAACGTGATGAGCTAAATTGGCTTGGTAAATACTGCCCAGAACGCCATTCACGACTTGGATTTACACGATTATTATGCTGGTTGTTATGTTGATTGTTGTGACGATTATCGTTATTCCAACGGTGATCATTTTTATGATCCCAATGGTTTTGTTGGTAACGATTGTTATGGTCACGATGATAGTCATTTGGTGCAGCCATTGCAGATGTTGCAACGAGTGCGCTTAAAGATAATGCGATTGCTGTGAGTACACTTTTCATTTGATTCACCTGAATAGAGCTGATTTCCTTCGATAGAATCAATTTACTCAACAATTTGAGATAAATGGTGAGTGCTATTGAGTTGAATTGTGAAATGTATGAAGAATTGATGAAGAATAAAAAGCAAATATTGTTTTATGTTAAAAATAAGATCAGTATTTTCAACGCTTGATGTAAAATTTAAGACAGATAAAAAAATAAAGAGAAGACCATTATGACGATAAATTTTTTTTTGATTACTTTTTTCACAAGTCTCATCAGTATTTATCTCTTTCAAATCATGCGTCACTTGTTTCGTTATCAAATGCCCAGTCATAACCGCCTAGAAATAAGTCAACACACAACAGTCTTTTTCATCCTATTGGCAATAGCTGCAGGCGCAATTGCAATTTGGATTTTAACAGGGCATGTGGAAAAAAAGCAGCAGATTGCTGCATGGGTCATCTGTGGGCTATTTGCTTTTCTTGCCAATACTTTCTTATTTTTGGCACGTAATTGGTATATCGAATTGCATGAAAATTGTGTTGTTTATAATCGAGGTATTGGAAGGGATCGGACGATTTATTTTCATGAGATTACGAAATATCGTCATTTAGATATTTTAGGAAAACCCCATATGCGAATATATAATCAGCAAGGTTGGAAGATTGATATTCCTTTCGCTTTTATTGAACAGCATCCATTAATGTATTGGATCGACTTGCATAAACCGCAGAGGCACTGAGTCACATCTATGGCATTGAGCAACAGCGTACATGCAAAGTGTACGCTGTTTTATTATGGTAAGCATTGCGAGATGGTCAACAGATACTGATTACATCCCACGAATATTCACGATATTATTACTGTCTGAATCAACTAAAATATAGTCGTTATTAATTTTGTACCATTGTTGATTACGAGATGGCTTAGGTAGATTACTGTCTTTATAATCGACTTTATAACTATTACCACGATAATGTTGCGGCATGACATAACCTGTTTGCCATTTGTGTTGTTGCAAACGTTTTACACCACGTTCTTCACGTTCACGACGCTTTTCTTGAATATCATCGTCATCATAGTCACGTGCATTACGCCCACGATTTCCACGGTCGCCTTTTTCACCACGTTCATAACCACGATCATTGTCAAAATGAGGTCCTGCACTGGCGATTTGCATGTTCATCAGTGTTGATAAAGAAATGGCGATGATCGCTAAAATCTTTTTCATAGGAGCCCTCGCTTTTTTGAAGTGTTGTTTTTCACATCACTAATGTACTGTCAAATTGCAGAGAAACTGTGAAGAAAGTTCAGTTTTTCATTTAAAAATGCAGACATAATAAGAACATATTTCTGTTAATGATAAAAGCTCAAATTGGAAAGACTTGTTAAATAAGGGTTAAAAGCAAATTTAAAATTTGTGACGGAGTTCAATAAAGATGTAAGAAATTATGAAAATAAGTGAATTGATCACACTAAATTATCATTGCTTATCTTTTAAATGACAGAAAAATTAATGCCACTGCTGCGTTATATTTTTTTAAATAAGTTAAGGCAGTGCTGACATTTTCAGCCAGTTTTACATCATCTAAAGCATCAATGAGTTCATTTGGAAGTTGCAATTCTTCAATAGAACGAATCATTTCAACTTTAAGTTTTTGATCTGTCATGTGTAGTTCCTTGCCATAAAATTGAGCTTGGAAAAAGGATAAATCAGATCTTTTGATTTGGAAAACTGAATATTATTGTAATATTGATTGGGTAAAGCGATTTTAAATAATGTGCTGTAGAAAGACGTATTTGAATGAGTTTTAGCAACTCATTCAAAACTTAATACTAAATTTTAGTCTTGTGCATCAATACTTTGACCATTCATATCAAGACTGTCATCTCCCATTAAATAAAGATATGCAGGAAGAATCGCTTCTGGTGTAGGTAAAGTTTTTGGATCTTCAGCAGGGTAGGCTTTGGCACGCATTGCTGTACGTGTTCCACCTGGATTAATGCAGTTAAAACGAATATTTGGATAAGTACGTTCTTTAGCAAAAATTTGGCTGACAGCTTCTATGGCAATTTTAGAAACAGAATAAGCGCCCCATTCTGCACGTGCTTCACGACCAACACCTGAGCTTGCAAATACCACAGAAGCATGTTCAGATTTTTGTAATAGAGGTAATAACTCTTGAGTTAATATAAATGGCGCACGTAAATTAACAGCCATGACATCATCCCAAACTTCTTCAGGATAATGTGCCAATTCAACACGCTCCCCTAAGATACCTGCATTATGCAAAATCCCATCCAAACGACCAAATTGCTGTTCCAGTGTATCTACTAAAAGCTCATAGTCACGTGCTGAAGCTGAAGAAAGTTGTAAGGGTAAAATCGCAGGTTGTGGTGCTCCCAAAGCTTCAATTTCATCATAGATGACCTCAAGCTTATTCAGCGTACGACCATGCAAAACCACTGTAGCACCATGTAGTGCATAACTGATTGCAGCAGCACGCCCAATTCCGTCCCCTGCACCTGTGATCAAAATGATTTTGTCTTTGAGTAAGTCTGAACGAGGTTGATATTCTGAATATTTCATGGGAGACCTCCTAATCTTTGTTATTTATGATGATTTTTAAGTTACGCTGTGTTGTTTAATACCCACCAGTTTATTGAGCACTTGATGTAATTCAGAAACATTGCTGACAATATGGTCTGCTTGCCATGCTGCTAAATTATCTTTGTGTTGCAAGGGTAGATAACCATACGCTGCTAAAATGGTATACATTTTTGCATTGCGACCTGCGTCAATATCTCTTGGATGATCACCTACATAAATAATCTGTTTTTCATCAATCTTCAAGTGTTTTGCAGCAAGATACATCGGTTCAGGATCAGGTTTTGTTTGTTTGACATCTTCAGGACAAACGAGAACTGCACAGCGCTCAGTTAAATCAAGTGCTTTGAGTAAAGCTTCGCTTAATCCACGTGGTTTATTGGTGACAATACCCCATGGAATATGGTGACTTTCTAAATCTGCCAAAAGTGGATACATGCCTGTAAATAAATCTGTATCTACTGCAATATCAGCGCCATATAAATCTAAAAATCGTTGGCGATGCGCTAAAAAAATGGGATCATCCACTTCAAGTTCAGGATAAACCAATTTCACCATGGCACGAGCACCTTCAGATACCTGAGTACGAATCAGATCTGCATCAACAACAGCACGTCCTTCTGCACGGCACATCTCTTGAATGATGCGAATAAAGTCTGCTGCTGTATCAATCAATGTACCATCTAAATCAAATAGAACTGCTTGCATTAGACACCCTCATTGACTGTATAAACCATATAATTCACATCGACATTTGATGCAAGCCAGTAGTGTTTAGTCAATGGATTATAATGTAAGCCTGTCATATCTTTGAGTTTTAAACCTGAGGTACGGATGTCATGTGCAAGTTCAGAAGGCTTAATAAATTTATGATAATCATGTGTGCCTTTTTTCAAAAGACGAAGTACATATTCCGCACCAATGATGGCAAATAAATAGGCTTTTGGATTACGGTTAATCGTTGAGAAAAATACTTGCCCATTGGGTTTAACTAATTTTTGGCAGGCTTGAATAATAGATGCAGGGTTAGGTACATGTTCCAGCATTTCCATACAAGTCACAACGTCATATTGACCTGCTTGTTCTTCTGCGAGTTGTTCCACAGGGATTTGTTTATATTCAATATTTTGAACATTTTCTTGCTCAGCATGTAGACGTGCCACATTTAAAGGCGCAGCACCCATATCAATACCGAGTACATCTGCACCACGACGCGCCATGCTTTCAGCTAAAATTCCACCACCACAGCCAACATCAAGTACTTTTTTACCTGATAAACCGCCTACACGTTCATCGATCCAGTTTAAACGAAGTGGATTGATTTGATGTAAGGGTCTGAACTCAGAGTGCTGATCCCACCATAATGCAGCAAGCGCTTCAAATTTAGCAATTTCCTGTGGATCAACATTAAGTTGCGACATATCAGTCACCTCTGAATAAATTGTTTTAATCAAAAATTAAGTTCAATTATGCTAGTGTACCGTTAATTATGAAAAAAGCGATGAATCGTGTAAAAAACTTCACAGAAGGAAAACGATTTTCCCATAATTGTTTTATAGTGAGTGCATAAGCTATACAAAACGAGTTCGAGGACAATAAAGTCAATGAAAAAATTTATTTTAGGTGGCATGACTGCAATGGTTATGGCATTTTCTGCAAATGCAATGGCGGCTGATTTTGTTGCAGGTAAAGATTACACCGTAGTACAAAACCCTGGTAAACCTGAAGTTGCAGGTAAAATTGAAGTACGTGAATTTTTTTGGTATGGGTGTCCACACTGCTTTAAGCTAGAACCTCATATGCAAGCATGGCTAAGAAAAATTCCAAGTGATGTGAATTTTATTCGTACACCAGCAGCAATGAATAAACTTTGGGAACAAGGTGCACGTGCATATTATGTATCTGAAGCATTAGGTGTACGTAAACGTACACATTTACCGTTATTCCATGCGAATGGTACTGGTCAGCAAATTTTACAAAAAGATGAATTTGCTAAGTTCTTTACTAAATATGGTGTACCTGAAGCAAAATTTAATAGCATGTATAATTCATTTGCAATCACTGCCAAAGTTTCACAAGCCAATAAACTTGCTCAACAATATCAATTAAGTGGTGTTCCAGCAGTTGTGGTAAATGGCAAATATGTTGTACAAGGTGAAGATCAAAAAGTAGTTCAAGTTGTTGAATACTTAATTAATAAAGAACGTAAATAATTTAACGTGACAAAAAAAGACCTACATTATGTAGGTCTTTTTTTGTCAGAATTTTTCAGAAAATAATGCAAATTGAAGCTTTAAATACGGCTACTTTCCCAGTTTAAAATGCCTCTAAAAATTAAACGAATTTGTGTCACGGATTGTTTTTTAAAAATCATTTTTTGTGACTCTAATTCAAGATCTGAGTATTGGCGGCTCAGGCTAAGCCATGACATTGCCCAAGTAAATGATGAGTTAATCAATAAACTTGTTAAAACATGTAAGTCCTGACTATTTTGAAAATGTTCAAAAAATTCTAATTTTTTTAATTCGCTGGTTAAATCTTCAGTTAAATAATTAATTTCGCGATTAATGGCAAGGCGTACAGCTTTTGATCCTCCCCATCGTTCAGCGATCATGAAAATCCATTGTTGTGGATTTTGCTCTACAGCTTCGAAAAAAGAGTCCATTGTTGTTTGAGTTTTCGCTTCAGGCAAAGCCAGACCTTGTCCGAGTTGATGGAGAACATTTTTAAGGTAAAGAGCAACTTGATCAACTAACTCTTTGCCTAACTCTTCCATATCTTGGAAATGTCGATAAAAAGCGGTTGGAACCAAACCTACTTCTCGTGCAACTTCACGCAAACTAATACTCGAAAATGAACGACCTGATGTGCTGAGTGTCAAGGCAGCATCAAGTAAAGCCTGACGACTTTGTTGTTTGCGCTCATCCCGTATCGACATGCTGTTATCCGAAGAAATTGATTGTGATGAGTTTATCAAAAATAAAGGGAAATTAAACGACGAATGTCAGTAAACACTTGTTGACTGAAATTAAAAATAAGTATAGCTTACAAACGTTCACTAAAAGAACACTTGTTCACTCAATAAATAGCAAGCACAAAGAGGAACGTTTATGAGTTATATCGCAACAGTGAAAGACGAGCAGTATCATCCTGAATGGATCCATGAGGATTTTGTCGATTTTATCGTCGAAAAAATTAATCCTGTTTGGGCATGGAAAAAGATCAAAGCGACGATCATTAAAATTCGTATCTTAAGTATTGGTTTTTATCAAATCCAATTACGCCCAAATCGTAATTTTAAGCATCGACAATTTAAGGCAGGACAAAGCATATTGGTGACTGTGGAAATTGCAGGAGTACGAGAACAGCGTAGCTATTCTATAGTGAAGTTACTTGAAAATGGTGACATTATCATTGCAGTGAAACAACAAGGCAAAGTATCCAATGTTTTGACACAATTGGCTTATGGCAACATTGTTGAAGTATCACAACCGCAGGGTGATTTTGTTTTAGAAAATCATACTTCGCCATTGTTATTGATCGCTTCGGGAAGTGGCATTACCGCAATTTATTCTTTATTGCTTGAAGCTTTAAAAGACGAAAATCGTGCTGTAGATGTGATTTATTTTAGTCGTGATGAAGCATTTCATGCAGATTTAGAACAGCTTTATCAACAAAATTCACAGTTTAATTATCACTATATCAATACTCTACAGCAGAAAAAGCATTTAACCGTAGAGCTATTGGACAGTTTAGTACCTGACTTTCAACAACGTCAAAGCTATGTCTGTGGTTCTACAACCATGATGCAAAGTGCCAATGATATTTTTCAAGATTTGAATATCAGTGAGCGTTTAAAGCAAGAGTATTTTCAGATTGCTGTAGATGAAAGTTTGGAAGCGCAACCTGTGACTTTTATACGTTCTCAGCAAGAGTTTGAAGCGAAATCAAGTTTGCTTGAAAGTGCCGAAAAAGCAGGTTTAAGACCGACACATGGCTGTCGTATGGGCATGTGCAATACCTGTACCTGTACCAAAGTCAGTGGTTCAACCCAAAATATGCTGACAGGTGAGATCAATCATGATGCCAATACACAAATTAAGTTATGTATCAGCCAAGCAGTAAGTCCTGTGGTGATCAATCTCTAAGTTGCAGATATTTCTAAATCATCAATATCTTTAAACTCATTTAAAAGATGTAAACAATTTTTCGGCAGACCCAATCTTGCTAAAGGGAAATTGTTGCCGAAATTCAGTAACAGTCCTTAAAAATTGGACTGTTCAGGAGTAAAAATAATGAATATGTCAGTGAATTTTTCAAACAGTAAATCAAAACATTTAAACCCTGAACAAACAGCAGAATTTGGTCGCCGTGTGGATGAAATCCGTCGTGAAGTGATGGAAAATTTGGGCGAGCAAGATGCTAAATATATTTATAAAATCCGTAACTTTGTGCGTTATAGCGAGATCGCTTCTCGTGCTATGTTGATGTTTGGCGGTTGGATTCCACCTGTTTGGGTGATGGGTACAGGTTTATTGGGTATTTCCAAAATTGTGGAAAATATGGAACTCGGTCATAACGTGATGCACGGTCAGTTTGACTGGTTAAATGATCCAAGTTTAAATGGTGCAAATTATGACTGGGATACCATGGCAACGGGTGATGACTGGAAATATACCCATAACTATGTACATCACACCTATACCAATATTGTCGGGAAAGATCATGATGTCGGTTATGGTTTGCTTCGTGTGAGTGAGTCGCAAAAGTGGGAGCCTCGTTTCTTGTTCAATATTCCGTTGGCGATTCAGTTGATGGTGTTTTTTGAATGGTATGTGGGTGTGCAAAACCTGCATTTGGAAGATGCTTTGATTTATAAAACCAAGACTTGGCAGCAAGTTTGGGCAGATGCAAGCAAATTTCGTAAGAAAGCGCGTCGTCAGATTTTAAAAGATTATGTATTTTTTCCTGTGATTGCAGGTCCAAATGCTTTGCCTGTTTTTGCGGGCAATGCGATTGCCAATGTGATCCGTAGTTTGTGGTCTTCAGCGGTGATTTTTAATGGTCATTTCACTGAAGATGCAGAAACGTTCGAAGCGGACAATACTAAAAATGAAACGCGTGCTGAGTGGTATTTACGTCAGATTCGTGGCTCGAGTAATTTTACTGGAGCAGAATGGCTACATATTTTAAGTGGTAATTTGAGCCATCAAATTGAGCATCATTTATTCCCAGATATGCCTGCCAATCGTTATGCAGAAGTGGCACCGAAAATTCAGGCTTTATGTGCTGAGTATGGCATTAACTACAATGAAGCGAATTTTTTTCAGCAGTTTGGTAGTGTGTGGGTACGTTTAGCCAAATGTTCTCTACCGAATAATATGACCACTAAAATCACACAATCTTTGGCAAAGGTGAAAGGAATTTTTGCTTAAACATTTGCATGTTGGCGCTACTTTTATGGAATAGTGTAAAAAACTATTCCATCGTTATTTAAACTGTTTCGATATATCTTTCTTCAACATGTAAATAGTTTAATTCATATTCGGCAGTACCAGAAGAAATAAAACTATTTTGCATTTTTAATAATAAATTATAGCTTTCGCAATAAATATCATTATAGAAATTAATTAAATCTTGGTTTTTAAGATTTTTCAAACTTGACTTGAGTTCTTCAAAAATCATGATTTCGATTTTTTCAATAAAACTCTTTCGTGTATGTTCATTATTCTGAAAATAGAGATGTTTAATAGGCTCATCTATTCCTTGAATTAAGCTCATTTCAAAAACAATCATTTCAACTATTGGTTATATTTAATTGTTTGAAAATTTAATGTATTTAAACTTAAAATAAAAGATTGATTTTTTTAAAACAACGACTTCTATATCAAAAATATATAAATATTTGTAAAAAATAATATTCAATTTAAAATGCCTTAAACCTGAGTTTTGTTAAATTTAAATATAATTTTTTGTATAAATATATTTGAGTTTTCTGAATTTTTTTAATATTTTTTATTTTAAATTAAAATGTGATGTATTTAACATTTTATTATTTTAAAAATAATGATTATTCATGAAAAATAATAAAAAAGGTAAAATAAAAACAGCAAATTTGGTTGATTTACATCACAACAAACTGGCGCTATAACATCTTGTTTCGTTGAAAAACACTTACTTGTAACAAAACCATCTTGATTGCATCTGCTATACTTATGCACAATTATTTTAGTCAACATTAGGACGAATTATGCGTATCGACCAACGTACATTAGATCAATTACGTGATGTGAAAATTACCCGTAATTATACGCGTTATGCAGAAGGTTCTGTATTGGTTGAATTTGGTCATACAAAAGTGTTGTGTACTGCAAGTATTGATAACTCAGTACCACGTTTCTTAAAAGGAAAAGGGCAAGGCTGGGTGACTGCTGAGTATGGTATGTTGCCGCGTTCTACACATACACGTAGTGATCGTGAAGCAGCACGTGGTAAACAAAGTGGTCGTACTCAAGAAATTCAACGTTTAATTGGTCGTAGCTTACGTGCGATGGTTGACTTGAAAAAACTGGGTGAAAATACCATTACGATTGACTGTGATGTGATCCAAGCGGATGGCGGCACACGTACAGCATCGATTACTGGCGCAGCAGTTGCACTTATTGATGCGATGAATATTCTACTTGAACAGAAAAAAATTAAACAAGATCCATTAAAAGGGCTTGTTGCTGCAATTTCTGTTGGTATTTATAAAGATGAAGTTTTACTCGATCTTTGCTATGAAGAAGATTCAAACTGTCAAACCGACTTAAATGTTGTGATGACCCAAGCTGGTGAATTTATTGAAATTCAAGGTACAGCCGAAGACAAACCATTTACACGTGTACAGTGTAATGCAATGCTAGAAATGGCTGAAAAAGGTATCCAAGAGTTAGTGAAAAAACAACAAGAAGCTTTGGGCTGGTAAGCACTTTTTAGCCTAAATATATAACGCATCTTCGGATGCGTTTTTTATTGTTCATTCAAAAGCTTAATGGAATTGAAACCAAAGCATCACCAAACTGTCATGGGCTTTGTATTGACTAACAGCTTCTTTGAAATACGGAAATGGTCAATGAAAAGTTTATTTTTAATTTTAGCCACAAGCTGCTGTTTAATGCTCAGTGGATGTAATGACGATAATGACAGTGATTCAAGCCAAACGCCAAATCCACCTGTGTCAAATTGTAAAATGCACTGTGCACCATAATAAAAATTAAGGATATTGAAGATGAATCGTCGTGATTTTTTAATAAATACAAGTAAAACAATGTTTGGTGCGGCAGCTTTAGCAAGTTTCCCAATGAGTATTCAAAAGGCGCTCGCAATTGATGCCAAAGTAGAAACAGGCACAATTCAAGATGTCAAACATGTCGTTATTTTAACGCAAGAAAATCGTTCATTTGATAACTATTTTGGTACCTTAAAAGGTGTACGTGGCTTTGGTGATCGCTTTACTATTCCACTGTCAAATGAGCGTAAAGTTTGGCAGCAATATGATAAAGATCAGAATAAAGTATTGCCTTATCATTTAGATAGTCGTTTAGGCAATGCTCAACGTGTCAGTGGCACACCACATTCATGGAAAGATGGACAAGATGCGTGGGACGCTGGACGTATGAGCGATTGGGTGAAGCATAAACAACCTCAATCGATGGGGTATTTTAAAAAAGCTGAAGTCGAGTTTCAGTTTGCTTTAGCAAATGCTTTTACTTTGTGTGATGCGTATCATTGCGCGATGCATGCAGGAACAAACCCAAATCGAAAATTTATTTGGACAGGAACCAATGGACCTACAGGTGCAAATGTTGCGAGTGTGGTCAATGAATTTGATGGTCTTGGTCCTTCGAGTGTAGGTTATGATTGGGTGACTTATCCTGAACGTTTGCAACAGGCAGGTGTGTCATGGAAAGTTTATCAAGGCATGCCAGATAATTTTACCGATAATCCACTGGCGGGTTTTAAACAATATCGTCGTGCGAATGAATTATCAGGGCAACCTGTCAGTAATAGTGATGTCATTAGCCCAGCTTATGATGAAAAAATTGATGCAACACAGCCTTTATATAAAGGCATTGCCAATACCATGCCAGATGGTGGTTTTTTTGCGGCATTAAAAGAAGATATTGCACAAAAGAAATTACCACAAGTGAGTTGGGTGGTTGCGCCAGCGACATATAGTGAACACCCTGGACCTTCAAGTCCTGTACAAGGTGCATGGTATATTCAAGAGCTATTAAATGCATTAACTGAGAATCCAGACGTCTGGAGCCAAACTGTACTCTTGGTGAATTTTGATGAAAATGATGGTTACTTCGATCATATGCCATCACCAAGTGCGCCTTCTCGTAATGAAACAGGACAATTACAGGGTAAAACGACTCTGACCAATGCTCAGCTTTCGTATGAGTATTTTGACCATAAAGCAATTGCGGATTCAAAATCACAACCTCAACCTGATGGTCGTGTTTATGGACCGGGTGTTCGTGTTCCTATGTATGTCATTTCTCCATGGAGTCGTGGTGGATGGGTGAACTCTCAAGTCTTTGACCATACTTCTGTGATTCGTTTCTTAGAGGAACGTTTTGCCGTCAAAGAACCAAATATCAGCCCATATCGTCGCGCAGTCTGTGGCGATTTAACCAGCGCATTTAATTTTAAAACACCAAATATCTCGGCTCTACCTGAGTTAGCAGGCAAAAAGAGTAAAGAGCAAGCTGATGCGATTCGTCAGGCACAAGCTGCATTGCCTCAAGTGGTACGCCCAATAGATGCATTATTTCCTGTGCAAGAACAAGGTATTCGTCCTTCTAAAGCTTTACCCTATATTTTACATACCAGTGCAAAAGTAGATGTATTAGGACAAACTGTAAAATTAATGTTCTCTAACACAGGTACGCAAGCGGCAGTATTCCATGTTTATGATAAATTAAATTTAACTGCAATTCCAAAGCGTTATATGGTAGAAGCAGGCAAACAGTTAGAAGATGTTTGGCATACGCTAAATGGACAATATGATTTGTGGGTGTTAGGACCAAATGGTTTTCATCGTGCTTTTATTGGTGATTTAACTGAAACTGCTCAAACAGAAAGTTTGCCTGAAATACGTGTATGCGTAGAAGAATGTAGCTATAAGCTCTATTTAAAAGTCAGAAATGACGCTGCTAAAGCAACAAAATTGCGCGTCACAGCCAATGCCTATTTGCCCAATAAAACATGGGAAATTGAAACAAATGTGACAGAGCAAGAGTTAATTTTGGATATGACAGAATTTGGCGGATGGTATGATTTTACGGTAAGTACGCCAACAGATTCTCGTTATAGTCGTCGTTTTGCGGGACGTATTGAAAATAACAAAGATTCTATCTCTGATCCTTATATGGGGTTTAATGGGTAGTTTTGTATTTAAAAATAAGGCATTACATGGTTGAAAAATGCCTTATTTTTCTAACTTTGCTATAAAATAAAAACTTAAATTTACATTTTTCCTTATAGACCACCTTGAAGATACAACCGAATCTTTAAAAAAATGTCATGTTTATCTTTTAGTGTTGTAGATCATAAAAGATAAAGTTTTGAGGTTTTATGAATTTATTAATTATTGCTTTGATGGTCGTTACTTTTGTGTTGATGACAATTGCACCACAGGCAGAAAACTCAGATGACACATTACAAACCCAAAAAAACCAATCGACTCAACCCAACAAAAGCAAGCAGACTGATTTAGAGGGCTGAGTAGAAAAGTGCACTTTGCATAAACTCATTTTAATCCTGCCGTTGCAGGCTTGATTTTAAACTTTCATAACTAAAGTTTTTACCATCTAAAATATCTAGGTTTAAATCTTTATAATCTTGCAATTGCTGTACAGCATTATCACAATGTTGAGTGGTGTAATTGCCTGTTTTATGGATAGCACTATAGCAAGTATTCACTTTTTGGATAAACTTATAATAGGGTGACAGTGGAATGTTCGCTGCTGCTAAAACACGTGGTGCAAGAAAATGTGCAGGAATAAACGGTTCTGCCCATTGTTTTTTGTTGATTGGAAAGCTGCTCCAAATGGCTAAAGGTGTCTCATAAAAACGCACATCATTTTTCTCGGTTTTGGCTTGTTCTGAACCCCAAAAGCTATATTCATCATAAACATTTTGTAAGTTAGGCAAGTGATCACCAAAGAAAATTACAATACTTGGGCGTTCTAATTGTTTGGTATATTCAAGCAAAGTTTTTAAATGTTGATCGGCACGTTGCATACCAGACAAGTAGGTATTTAAAGCACGTTTGGAAGCATCTGAAATACCCGATTTGCTAATGTTAAAATTATTGGCTCCAAAACGATCATCATTATACATTGGATGATTTTCAACACTAATTGCATAAATAAATTGTGGTCGATCTTGTTGTTTGAGTTGTTGTTGAATACTGTTGTAAATTAAATCGTCATTTGCCCAACCTGCTTGATTAATATATTTACCACGATCAGCAGCACTCACCATATTTTCAATCGAAGTAAATTGGTTAAAACCTAAATTTTGATAAACACTGCTACGGTTATAAAAATATTTACCATTATTATGCATGGCTGTCGTGTTATAACCCAAGCTATTTAAATACATCGGTAATGAGTACGTTGGACGTTTTAGTTTTGCAACATAAGCCAACTGATTCTGATTTAAATAAGTATTTAAACTGGTTAAGACTTCAAATTCGACATTGGCTGTACCACCACCAAAACTAGGGGAGAGTAGTTTGCTGACCTGATTTTTTTGAATGGTGGGGGTAATATTTTTAGGAATACTCTTGTCGAGCTGAGTTGCATCCCAGTGAGATTCACTCATGACAAAAATAATATTCGGTAATAATTTTTCTGGGTCTGCTTGGTGTTGAGGTTTATTTTCAGCTAAAGCTTCTGATGTTGCTAAGATATTTTGAATTCTAGCTTCAGGAATTGTCGCAGTATTTGAAACTTTGGCTTTAATATCATCAACTGTTTTTGAAAAGAAAAAAGCACTAAAACCTAATTGTTTAATATTCATATGATCGCCTACCCAATCTCCACGTGTATTGGGTAAGTACATACGATATTTACATAAACTTGGTTTTTGCTCGCCTGAGCATACCTGACTAAAATTATTACTAAAATTTGCCGTAATAAAAAAGCTCAGAATTGAAATAGATAAAACTGCATTTGCCCAAAGTAGGGTATTTTTTTCAGTTTGCTCTTTACGATATAGCCAAAACATTAAGGCAATAAAAAGCAGTAAACCTGTAAAAAAAGTAATTTTTAATAAAAAAGGCGATGCAATTAATGTTTCTTTTGCTAATAAAAAATCACTAGGAATAAGACTTGCTGACAAATACTGTTCTTTTTTCACATTGATAAAGGTCAGCATAAAAATTAAAAACTGACTGACTAAAATTGTTGCAAAAGTTCGTCTAAAAACCAGATAAATCAGGCTAATCAGTGCGTAATTTAAAAAAACAGAAAAACCATATTTATAAAGGCGTAATTCTCGATAAGCTTCGGGTAAAGCCCAAAACCTTTGAATATTTTCTTGATAGAGAAAAAAAGCCAATACAGATACAAAAGCCACAATTAAAAAAAGGACTTGTTGTCTTAAAGTCTTCATTTGCAGAGATTAAGCTTAATAAGAGAAGGCTTGCAATTATAGGCTTGAGGGATAGGTTTTGAAAGTTTTTAGGTGCTTAAATTGTAATCAAAATACCATTTTATTCCCTCTTTTACTTTAAATAACTAAAAGAGGGAATATGTTCGAATTATTGTCTGTTAATCATTAAAACGCATAGATAAATCAACGGCTTTAACATCTTTGGTAAGTACGCCCATTGAAATATAATCTACACCTGAAGTTGCAACTTCACGTAAATTTTCAATGGTAATATTACCCGATGCTTCTAATTTACAGCGTCCTGCAACATGTTTAACGGCATCAATCATTTGCTGTTGGCTAAAATTATCTAACATGACAATATCGGCTTTGGCTTCAAGTGCTTGATTGAGTTCTTCCCATGTTTCAACTTCGACTTCGACAGGCTTGTTTGGCGCAATTTGATGTGCTTTAGCAATTGCTTGTGCAATGCCACCTGCTGCCATGATGTGATTTTCTTTAATTAAAAAGGCATCAAATAAACCCAAACGATGATTTTTCCCACCACCCACTGCAACCGCATATTTTTGTGCAATACGAAGACCCGGTAAGGTTTTACGTGTATCAAGTAATTGAGTGTTTAAGCCTTCGAGTTGTTTGACATAATCAGCAGTTTTAGTGGCTACTGCCGATAATGTTTGCACAAAGTTGAGCGCTGGACGTTCTACAGTAAGTAGGCTACGTGCTGAACCTGCCAGTTTAAATAATATTTCATTGGCTTGGACGAGATCGCCATCATTTTTAAGCCATGTAATTTGTACATTTGGATCATAAGCTTGAATCAGAGCATTTACCCAAGGTTGACCCGCTAAAACCATCGTTTCACGTGTGATGATCGTTGCAGTCGCTTGCTCATCTTCAGGTGTGAGTAGGGCAGTGATGTCTGCGTCGCCCACATCTTCTTGTAATGCTTGTTGTATATTGATGTGGATCGATTGATCAAGCAAAGACTGAGGTATACTCATAAATTCCCTATATTCGCTCTTAAAAATTGTGCAATATATTAGCACTGTCCTTTAACAATAGGATAAGTTTTTATTTGACCTTGTTCAGCGTAAACTATCGTACCAAATGCATCCAATGCTTGAATGATTGATAATAGGAATGTTTATGCAAGCAACACCATTTCAAGTGGTTGATGGGCAACTTTTGGGCGCTCGACAAGTGGCTTCTCCCAATTTTAATCAGCGCCCTGAACAGACAGAAATTCAACTGATTGTGATTCATAATATTAGTTTGCCACCTTCACAATTTGGTGGTGGGTATATTGAAAAATTTTTTCAAAATCAACTCGATTGGTCAGTTCATCCATATTTTCAAACCATTGAAGGTATGCAAGTTTCAGCACATTTACTGATTTTAAGAACAGGTGAAGTACTACAATTTGTTAATTTTAAAGATCGGGCTTGGCATGCAGGACGTTCAAGTTACTTGGGCAAAGTAGAGTGTAACGATTACTCTATTGGTATTGAACTTGAGGGAAGTGATGATCTAAATTTTGAGCAAAATCAATATAATGTGTTGGCTCAAGTCGTGGCAGTTTTACAACGGGCTTATCCTAAAACCGATCAGCATTTGGCTGGGCATTCTGATATTGCACCAAAGCGAAAAACGGATCCTGGTCCACATTTTCAATGGAATGAGTTTAGAACATTGCTACATAAGCAAAAACAATAAATCATTCATGATTTAACAACGATATTTATTTTGAGTTTCTTTACAATAACGACTTTATTTTAATTGGGTGAATGCAATGGCGCTGTGGCGATCCACCTTTATTGTCAGTTCGATGACAATGCTGTCCCGAGTATTAGGACTTGTCCGAGATATGGTTTTATTAAATGTCTTTGGTGCAGGTAAGGATTTTGACACCTTTGTGGTTGCATTCCGTATCCCCAATTTCTTTCGGCGGCTGTTTGCCGAAGGCGCATTTTCCCAAGCATTTATTCCAATTTTAACAGAATATAAAACTACAAAATTACATGCCGAAGTTCAGATCTTAATTAGTCGTGTTTTTGGCTGTTTACTGACGGTGATGTCATTGCTGACATTATTTTGTATGATTGCAGCGCCTGTGATTTTGTATGTTTATGCACCTGGTTTCCATGATGATCCTGCTAAATTTGATTTAGCTGTCGATATGTTTCGTTTAACCATTCCATATTTAATGTTTATGTCACTGACAGCATTTGCGAGCAGTATTTTAAATAGTTATGGCTCATTTTCGACACCTGCATTTGCACCTGTCTTGTTAAATGTTGCCATGATCACAGGGGCATGGTGGCTTGCTCCATATATGGCTGAACCGATTATGGCGTTGGGTTGGGCAGTGGTTGCGGCAGGAATTTTACAACTTGCGATTCAAATTCCTGAATTATGGCGCAAAAAACTACTGATTCCACCAAAAGTTGATTTTAAACATGAAGGTGTGGAACGCATTTTAAAATTAATGTTGCCTGCGCTTTTTGGTGTATCAGTCACACAAATTAATTTATTACTCAATACCATTTGGGCATCGTTCATGCAAGATGGCTCGGTATCTTGGTTATATAGTGCTGAGCGAATGACAGAGTTACCATTAGGCTTAATTGGTGTTGCCATTGGTACCGTCATTTTGCCTTCTTTGTCGATGAGCAAAGCACAGCAAGACCAAGAAAAATTTAGAAAAATGCTAGATTGGGCTGCACGTGTCATTGTATTGGTTGGTGTACCTGCAAGTATTGCACTATTTATGCTGTCTACTCCAATTATTCAAGCGCTTTTCCAACATGGTGCTTTTGATGTACGTGATACACAAATGACAGCTATGGCGTTGCAATGTATGAGCGCAGGGGTATTGGCATTTATGTTAATCAAAGTTTTTGCACCTGGTTTTTATGCGATTCAAGATACCAAAACACCTGTACGTGTTGGTTTAATGGCTGTTGCAGCCAACGCAATTTTAAACGTTGTTTTTATTGGAATTTTTAAAATTATAGACTGGCATGCTGAACATATGGCACTTGCCATTGCATCTTCAGGTTCTGCATTGGTGAATGCGGGTATGCTGTATTTTTATTTACATAAACGTAATATTTTCCGTTTTGGAGCGCATTGGAAAAAGCTATTTATTCAATTTCTTATTGCCAATATCAGTATGGTCGCTGTGCTTTGGTATGCTTTAACTTGGTATGATGACAGTGTTGCACAATGGATTCGCATCCTTGAAGTCGTAGGGCTTTGTGTAGCAGGTGTGTTGGCTTATGCGATTGGTTTATTTGCAAGTGGTTTTAGACCACGTCATCTGAAACACTAACGAAAGAGAATAGACAATAAAAAACATCGCAATTTGGCGATGTTTTTTTTATTTAAATCATTTTTTACGGTAAAACTTTTAATAATTCTACATCAAAAATCAGTGTGCTATTTGGACCAATGGCATCGCCTGAACCAATTTCGCCATATGCTAATTTTGCAGGAATGAAAAAGCGATATTTGGCACCTTCTTGCATGAGTTGTAAGCCTTCTGTCCAACCTGCAATGACTTGGCTGACTTGAAATTCAACAGACTGGTTACGTGCAATTGAGCTATCAAAAACAGTACCATCTAATAAACGACCTTCATAATTGACGGATACTTTAGAATTCGCCGAAGGTTTTTTGCCCTGACCTGCTTGTAAAACTTGATATTGCAAACCTGATTTTGTGCTGATAACACCTGATTTTTTTGCATTTTCAGCTAAAAAGGTTTCACCTAATTTGGCATTATTCTGAGCGACTTGTTGAAACTCAATCAGTTGTTTCGCTTCGCTTTGCTGTTTGTATTGGGCTAATGCTTTTGCCATTTCCTCATCAGTTAAACTGGCTTTTTGCCCAATAGAGCCTTGTTTTAAACCTTGAATGAATGCATCTAAATTAATATCTTTAAGTGTATCTGCATTTGTTCTACCCATGACATAGCCGTAGCTATAACCAAGTTGGTCTTTTTGAGAACTTTTGTTGTTAATATTTGCAGCATGACCTGCATGATACGTCATGAGTAAACCGATTAATACAATACTTTTTTTCATCATATCTATCCAAAAAAGGAGAGCAAATGCTCTCCTTTACTGATTTATTTTACTTTAATTAATTCAACATCAAAAATTAAGGTACTGTTTGGTGGAATGGTACCAGGAACACCTTGTTCACCATAAGCCAGTTTAGATGGAATATATAATGTGGCTTTTCCACCTTCTTTCATTAATTGTAATCCTTCAGTCCAACCAGGAATGACTTGATTTAAAGGAAACTCAATCGGTTCGCCACGATCATACGAACTATCAAATACTTTTCCATCAAGTAATTGACCTTTGTAGTGTACGGTCACCACGGATTCTGCAGTTGGTGCTTTACCATCACCTTGTTTAGTGATTTTGTATTGCAGCCCCGAAGCTGTGGTTTTTACACCTTCTTTTTTAGCATTTTCAGCTAAGAAATTATCACTTTGAGAAACGCTTGCTTTCGCATCAGCAAGTTGCTTTGCCTGCACTTCTTTTTGGAATTCAGTATAGGCAACTTGTAATTCTTCATCTGTAAATAAGCGTTCTTTTTTCGCATGTGCATCACGAATACCGCTGATAAATGTATCAACATCAACTTCAGCAGGTGTTTGACTTGCAACTTCATAACCTAAAGCATAGCTAATTTTTTCTACAGGTTTTGCAGTTTTAGAAATGCTACTTTTATTTACATCAACAGGGTGTTGAGTTGCATAATACACAGGAACAAGTGCAGCACCGCCTAATAATACAGCAACAGCGATGGGTAAGGCTTTACTCATGATATTTCCTAAAAATTTTTATCTTACAAGAGCTAATCATATAAATTATAGCTTGAACTACCAAAGCATATAATGTCTTACACTAAAACGGTATCTATATTCGTATAAATCAACCAAAAATATACAGGGTTTTTAAATTAAAAATCCAGATCAAAAGATCTGGATTTTCATTATTTTATAGATTAATCATCTTTTTGTGCTGTATAGCTATAAGCATAATTATAACCATAACTGTAGCCACCTGAAGCTCGATTAATATCATTTAGAATAATACCATTTACTTTACTGCCTGCTTGCTCAAAGCGATTTACAGTCAGTTCAAGCTCTTTAATTTGAGTTTTTGCATAACGTGCAACCACTAAATTTACGCCTGCATATTGTGAAATAATAATACCATCTGTAACGGCTAAAACAGGTGGTGTATCTAAAATAATATGATCATATTGCTGAGAAAGTTGCTCTAACAATTCTTTAAATTGTGTAGAACTCAGCATTTCAGATGGATTATTTTGGTTTTTACCACGTGCAATAAAATCCAAATTATCGACTTGGGTTTTAAAGACTGTTTGTGCCAGTGTACTTTGACCACTGAGGAGTTCTGTTAAGCCAGGTGTGGTATCACGATTAAAATATTTATGTAAATAACCACGACGGATATCAGCATCAATTAATAAAACACGTTTATTACCTTGAGCAAAAATAGTTGCAAGGTTTGCCGAAATAAATGATTTACCGACTTCAGGTGCAGGACCTGAAATTGCAATGACATTATTTTTAGCATTTGCTAATGAAAAATGAATCGTGGTACGGATGCTACGTAAACTTTCAATGGCAATGTCATTGGTATTTTTAACCGCAAGAATAGGAATAGATTTCTTTTTCTTTAAAATTTGAATCCGACTTTCTTGTACAGGAGAACGAGGCACAGTAGCATAAACAGGTAAATCTAATTCATTTTCAATTTGAGTTGAATCTTTAATTCCTGTGTGCATTAAGTTACGTAATAATGCTATGAGTACCCCAACAAAACCACCCACAAAAATAGATAGAATCAGAATCACTAATTTACGAGGCGCAATAGGTTTAATGGGCTCAGCAGCCGTATCAATAATACGGACATTACCAATTTCACCCGCTTCAGCAATTTTTAATTGTTGATAGCTATTGAGTAAAGAAGTATATAGTTCACTATTTACTTTTACATCACGATAAAGTTGTAAATATAAGCGTTGAGTTTCAGGTAGACGTTTTAAAGCCTGATTGAGCTCATTGGCTTTTTTATCAATAGTGGCTAACTGAGCATTAATTTCAGCCATTAATGGATGGCTAGCGGTATATTTTGCAGAAAGTTCAGCTTGTTTCTGTTTTAACTCAATACGGGTTTTTTCTAATTCAACATTTTGTTTGAGCATTAACTCAGATTCTTGTGTGACATCAATAGTATTATATTGTTCACGGAATTTATTGAACTTAATTTCAGATTCTTCAAGCTGTTTTTTAAGTTCAGGTAACTGTTTATCTAAGAATTTGAGTGTTTGTTTTGACTCTAAAGTTTTACGTTCAATATTTTGTGCATGATATACATGTAAAATATTATTTAAAACCTCAGTAATATGTTGTTTGTCTTGACCTTGGTAATTCAGTCCAATGACACCCGTTAATTTACCTTTTTCAGCAACAGAATAATCATCATTTAAAGAAGTTACGGCAGCAGGTAAAGATTGTTTAACCAATGTAAATGTTTGCTTAAATGGAGCTTTACTGTCAATGTTGATATTCCAGCCATTTGACTGATTGGGTTGATTTAATTTACCTGTAAAAAGAACTTTTTCTTTTTCAATATCAATTAACTTAAACTGTTGAGGTACTGTCAAATCTAAAGTTAGGGCTTTATTTTGATAAGCCAGTGGCACATCAAATTGCTTAATTAAAAAATTGGACTGATTTTTTTGGTAAAATACGCCGTCTTTACGATAATCTAATAAGATGTCATCTTGTGTGAGTAAGCGATGTAATTTGCTGTCTTCGTCATCATGGATTCGAATATTGAGATTCAAGTCTTGAATAACTTGTCCTAATACCATACGAGATTTTAAGATTTCAATTTCAGCTTGTGCTGGAGATTTTTGATCGACAACAGAAGATAAATCACCTAAAAGTGCAGCAGCACCTGCTCCTTTACTGTCCTCAACTTGAACTAAAGCATCTGTTGAATATGTATTTGGAGTAACACGTAGGTAGAGTAATGCACAAATCAAACTTAAAATTACACAAAGGGCAATCACTTTCCATTGAGCAATTAATGAAAAAAATAACTCTTTTAAGTCGATCGTATCATCATTCGTTTTTGAATTTTGGTTCATATGACTACAACTAATTTAAATTTAAAGATGTGATTGCCAATCAGTGACATAACGTTGAATATTATTACATGTCTCAATAAAAAATGCTTGATCATGCTTATATGGGTCAGGCACATTAATATTCTGCCAATGCCCTAACATAAACACTTTACCTTTAGCAAAAGGCCAAGTTTGTTCAATATGTTTTTGCTGATTATGACTCATGACTAAAATTAAATCGGATTTTTTGATTAATTGTGCATTAATTTGCTTGGCAATATGTCCACGCATATCGATGCTTTGATCATCCATGCAAGCGATTGCTTTCTCATCTGCAGGATGCCCAACCATCGCAGATAAGCCAGCAGATTCGATATGTAGGTCAGGATGAGCATTTTTTAAAAAATACTCAGCCATGGGGCTACGACAAATATTACCCACACAAACGACAAGAATATTTTGAATTTTCATTATTGCCCTAAACGATCAATGTTATATAAAGCATTAGAGAAAGGAATAATTTGGTTAATGACACGTTGCCAACGTGTTAATCCAGTCGCATCTACATAAACGATATCATTTTTTTGCATTGCAAATTGGTTCGCTAAAGCAAAATTACCAAAACTACTCAGATTTAATTGATAGACTGTAGATGCTTTAGTATTTAAATCTGTACGCATTACATAAATGCGTGCTGCACTTGCAGAGTTTGGATTAATACCGCCACTTTCACCTAGAACATCGCTTAAAGTCATACCTTGATCACGTAAATTCACAGCTTGAGTACGACTAGACTCACCTAATACATAAAGCTTTTGATCTTGTTTAGCATTCACAAAAATAGTGTCATTTGGCTGAATGAGAAGATTATGTAAAGATAAACCCTGCTTTTCTAAAGTAATGGTATTTAAATTATAAGTTTGCCCATTACGAATTAATTGAATATTAGTATTATCACCTGTTTGGGAATTTATACCACCTGCTTGTCCTAAAGCAGTATAAATACTAATGGGTTGATCATTTAAAGTGTATTGTCCACTTTTCATCACCTGACCATTTACAAAATAGCGTTTTCCTTCATAAGCTAAAACACGCACGACAACATCTGGTGTTTTAAGATAACGAGCAAATAAACTACGCATCTCTTTATTGATTTGTGAAAGAGTTTTGCCTGATGCGCGGTATGAACCAATTAAAGGCGCTTGAATATAACCGTTTTGATCAATACGATAACCATTTGCAAGTACAGAAGTATCATTGGTCATTTGGGTTACAGGAGGGGTAATTTCTGGGTAAGCCCAGAGCTGAATAGATAAAATATCCCCTGAGCTTAAGCGATAAATTGTATTTTGATGATGAAATAATGACGCTACATTTTGAACCGATTGGTCAAGACTACCTATTTGACTTGGCAAAGTATTTTGAGTGAGCTGAACGACATTGAGTTCTGCACCTTGATCAGTTTGATATTGTCCTTGGTCTGGAACATCATAGGTTTGTAAACCAGAAGTCATTGCACAGCCAGTAAATAAAAATGAAACTGCTAAAAAAAGTGAGGTGCGTGGATACTTCACATTCAAAACCCTTAATTGTATTAAATTGTAACTTAGAATTACCTTATGCCTTAAATTGTATGCTATTACGAATAAAATTCCTACTAGACTTAATTATCATAAATATAATTAATA
>NZ_PYIX02000027.1 GCF_003024515.2 Acinetobacter sichuanensis | reverse complement strand
GTATTGGTTTAGCAGGCTTAATTATTAGCTTCATGAACTTTTTATCAAATCGCCAATTCCAAAAACGTAAAGACAAGCGTGAACAAGAGTTACATGAAATTGAAATGTATGAAGCTAAACATAAACAACGAATGAATGATTTAAGAAGTGAGTTAAAAAATGAAATTGATTGATCAAAATGCGTGGAAATATCTTTCCGTGAAGCTCCCAATGTTGGTAGCTTTTTTTATGCTTGTACTAATTCCATTGTTGCAATGGGCATTAGATTTTCAGCTCATTCCAAAACAGCATGAAGCCGTAGTTGTTGGAATTGTAATTCCATTGCTTGGCTTGATCGGCAAGAAGATCTATCAACCAGAGCTACATGCACCACAATTAAATGGCATTAATAGCCTTTTAGCTACCCCACAAGCAACCAATGATTTGGCGTGGATGGTTGAAGCGAAAAAACATATTGGCTTGCGTGAAATTGTAGGTAAGCAACATAACAAAACTATCTTAGGATGGATCGAAGGACTTGGTGGTTGGTTCACCGATGATGAAACACCGTGGTGTGGAACTTTCGTAGCTCATTGCTTAAAGACTGCAGGTGTAAAATATCCAAAGCATTGGTACCGGGCACTTGATTATGTGAACTACGGATCAAAACTCGCTAAGCCTGCCTACGGATGTGTTGCAATTAAAACTCGCAAGGGCGGTGGTCATGTTTGCTTTGTTGTAGGTCGTGATCAAAAAACTAAAAAATTAGTCTGCTTAGGTGGGAACCAAGGCAATGCTGTTTCTTATGCATTATATTCCGATGGTGAATTTCAAGAGTTTCGTTGGTATGGGAAAACGAGCCGACCTGCTGAGTCTCGTTATGATTTGGCGGTACTAAGTGGAGTGAGTGCAATTAAGGTGAGTGAATTATGATGTAAATTGACAACCATTATATGTGCACCTTTAAATAAGCCTTAACTTAGCCCCATTTAAAAACAAGTGGGGACTAAATTTATGACAACAAACAGGCATAATAGCTAGAAGGAAATCCTTCGGAGTAATACAAAAAACGCTCTTATGCTACGCTCACATTGAATAATGATCCAATCCAAGAACTAAGTAGCATCGCGATAATACCCCAAAGCATCACTCGGATTGAGCCTCTCCAAATGCTAGCTCTCCCTGCATAACTGGCCAGTGCACCCATAATGCCAAGACTTAATACTCCAATCACCATCACGCCTTTCTCTAAGTATTGCTCAGGCAGTAATATAATGGAAACTAAAGGAAAGAGTGAGCCGACTGTAAAAGCAGTGGCTGAAGAAAAAGCAGCGCGAAAAGGCTGGGCAGAGGTATGATCTAAAATACCAATTTCATCACGAGCATGGGCATCTAAAGCATTATGTGCGGTGAGCTGACGGGCAACTTCTTCAGCTAAAGTGGGTTGCAATCCGCGTTGTATATAAATATTTTTTAATTCATTTAATTCATGTTCGGGATGGCGTTGCAGTTCACGTTGTTCCATCTCCAGATCATTCTGCTCAATGTCTTGCTGGGATTTAACCGAAATATATTCACCCGCAGCCATTGATATAGCTCCAGAAATCAATCCAGCGATACAGGTCACTAGTAGGGTATGGGTAGATGCACCACTGGCTGCAATGCCTACCACCAGACTGGTCACTGAAATAATTCCGTCATTTGCCCCCAGTACTGCTGCACGTAACCATCCAGCACGTTCAATATAATGTTTTTCGATATGATAAGAATGGTGCACAATAAACTCTCTTGCTGTTATCCACATGATTGTAGTCAATATAGGATGACGAAACCTTAATTGAGCGGTAAGCATCCGACTATTAAACTGTGTTTTCTTTAAATTTTATGATGATTTTTAGAAAAATAGATAGTTGTTATAGTTGTGTGTTTTGACGTTTTCATCAATCATTAACAAAGTTAGTCCTAACTTTTATAACTAATTTGAGTGAAAAATAGTCAGGAATAATTTTGGAATGACTAATAATCTAAATGTAGTAGTTTTGCAAAAAACAGCAATAAAAATTAATTTTGAGATAAGAATTAAAAACTTTCACTATCTCGTAATACTTAATATTAGAGGGAGTGTACTGTGATCAACCTTTAATTTTAAATGCAAAAAAGCTATTTATCAGTCTTTCCTAGCTTGTCTGAAAATTATAGACCATATGGAAAGACATATAGAAAAATTCACGAATAAGAAGATTATTTTGTAATAAATTATTGTCATTTTGTTTTAAATGTTAATATAATTAATAATGATTATTATTAACATTGGTGTTTATGTGTTTTACGCAAAGAAAAAACTACCTTTAATGATGCTTTCTACGGGCTTTCTTTTTGTTTCTTCAGCAAAAGCTAATTCTGAAGTAAATGAGGATGCAATATATGCAACACTTCCAACTATTGTAATGCAGGCAATGGCTGAAGGTGACCCAGTCAAAACCTATGTAGATTATAAACAAGCAAATGTTACTCGAAATGGTCTAGATAAAAAGGATATCCCCCAAACGATTGATACAATCGATGTATCAAAATATAAGCTCTATGGAGCAAATGATTTAAGTGTAATGCTACAAGGCACACCAGGCGTATCAACATCTTATGATATGAGGGGGGATGGGATTATGCTGCGTGGATTTAGTGCCGATTCTGGTGATATTTATCGAGATGGTATTCGTGAAAGTGGTCAAGTAAGACGTAGTACTGCTAACGTAGAGCGCATCGAAATTTTAAAAGGTCCAGCCTCTGTTTTATATGGTCGTAGTGGTGGTGGTGGTGTTATAAACATGGTCACTAAATTCGCTAACTTTGAATCACCTAGTACGATGGGGGTATATGCTGGCTTTTATGAAAATGTTGGCAGCACAGTTGATATTAATAAAGTTCTAAATGATAACTGGGCAGTACGATTAGTTGGTGAAAAATCAGATACAAATAGCTTTCGTCACGGTATTGGCACAAAAGAAGAAATGATATCGCCAAGTTTTACTTATCGAAGTGATGATGAGAAACTGTTATGGACAACAGAATTTACTTATGATGATTTAAACCGTATTCCTGATCGTGGTCCGTCTTATGAAAATTTACCTAAAGGGACCTCCACTAAAATGGGGTTTGCACAATCTGGGGATTATGTTGAGGATATTTTAAAAACAGCGAGAACAGATGTTAAATATGAATTTGCACCAGATTGGAAGTTTCATTGGGCTTTAAGTCATCGTGAAGCGGAACAAAATTTTGATCATTTTTATGCTGGATCAATGTGTACTTCTGATAAGACACCAACCTCTACAGACAAAGGGTGTTATAAAGGGTATGTCAACCAAATTTATTATTGGCAACAAACAACAAATAAGACCACTTCCAATACGTGGGATGTTACTGGTGAATTTAACACAGGATCAATTAGACATAATATTTTAATTGGTACGGATTGGACTTACGAACAGCGCGAGCCACTATTATCTAATAAAAATCAAGATGGATCTCTTATTTATGGTTTTGTTAATCCATTAACAGGTGATCGTTTTAGTAACCGCGGCAATGGACACGTTATTACGTCTCATAACTATAATGAGGGTACAAACTACGGGATATTCCTACAAGATCTCATTAGTTTTAATGATCAAATAAAAATGATGATCGGTGGAAGGTATGATTACTATGAAGCAAAAACAACCAATAAGCTTGCAAGCTCATCTGCTTATGGGCAATCTAAAACTGTAGAAAATGAGACATTCAGTCCAAATATAGGTTTTGTTTGGCAACCAGTTCCTGCTCACAGCTTATATGCTTCTTATAGCAAAAGTTTTGCCCCTTTTGGTGGAAGCATGGGAGTGAGTGCTGTATCAGCAACAGCAGACTTAGCTGCTTTCAACTATGAGCCACAATATAATGATCAATATGAAGTTGGTATAAAAAGTGATTGGCTTAATAAAAGATTGAATACGCAATTGTCTGCTTTTCATATTAAAAAACATAATATACGTGATCATGAAGATCCGGATGATGATAACTCTCCTTATGTTGTTGTGGGTGAGCATGAGTCTAAGGGAGCAGAGTTTAGTTTCATTGGTAGGTTGGTCAATAATATTTATGTGCGCGGTGGATATGGGTATACAGATGCGAAAATTAACGAAGATAAAGTAGAGCCTAAACTTGTTGGAAATTATTTACGCAATGTTTCAAAACATACAGGAAACCTATTTGTTCGTTACTTACCGACCAAAAAAATATATGGTGAAATTGGCGCAACTTATATGGGGTCATATTACACTTCAGATGAAAACACAACAGAAATGCCAGATTGGACACGTATAGATGCTGCATTAGGTTACAAAGATAAAGCATGGGGTGCTACTGTTGCTGTAAATAATTTAACCGATAAGGAGTACTGGCGGTCAGGTTCGATGCCAGGTACCCCAAGGAATTACTTATTTAAGCTAAATTATTATTTTTAAAATTAAAGTTAAGTGCCTAGATAATTGATTATCTGAAAATAAAAACCGCTTTTTGCGGTTTTTATTATTTTCTTTCTTTTGTTTTCATTAATTGACAACATGACCCCAATTTATTATTGACACTTCTCTCAGTTTCACTGTCTGAGATAGGGTTATAGCAAGTCGGTTGTGACTTAGATTTGATTTTGAATAAAAGCAAAAATCAGTAAATATTTTAACTATAATAAGCTCGCTATCCAAAAGTGATTGTTTTTGTATGCTTATTGAGCAATCTACAAAAAATAAATAATTTTATTATTTTCTAATTTGTAGACTGATTTGTAGATTGTTGAATTGCAATCCACTACATTTAAATGCATACATATGCAACTATTACTTTTTATAACTAATTGTAAATACAAAGGTTTACAACTGAATGCAACCAATTCCAATCCAACACAAACTAGGTGCTTTTTATTTTTTCTATTATTCAATTGTTGGAACATTCATGCCTTATTGGAGCTTATACCTGCAAAATCAAGGTTTTAGCTTTAGTGAAATTGGTCTTCTGTCCTCTATTGCAATTATTACTCGTTTTTTTGCTCCATTTATTTGGGGATGGATTGCTGATAAGTCAGGCAAAAGGATGCTATTGGTTAGACTAGCAACATGGATGGAAGCTGTTATTTGGTTACTAATTTTTATTATTCCTAATAACTTTCAGTCTGTTGCATTATTGATGCTTATTTTTAGTTTTTTTCAGAATGCTATTTTAGCTCAATTTGAAGGTGTGACATTATTTTGGTTGGGAGAGCGTAGAGCTGAGCTGTATGGCAAAGTTAGAAAATGGGGATCGGTGGGTTTTATCGTTGGTGTATTTAGTATTGGTGCATTACTCGAAATTGTCACAATTTCAATGTTACCCATCATGTTGTTATGTATAGCATTTACTGCATTTCTGTGGTCTTTTACCATTCATGAGCCAAAACATGCACCACAAGCGCAAAAAAAGTTAGAACCTTTATTGCCTATTTTAAAGCGTCCTATCGTTTGGGCTTTTTTTAGCATCGAATTCGTTATGCTTTTTGCTCAAGCGCCATTTTATAGTTTTTATAGTAATTATTTAAAACAAGCTGGTTTTAGTACAACTGAAATTGGATTTTTATGGTCAGTTGGGGTAATTGCTGAAATCATGATGTTTGCCTATGCCACATTTTTTCTTAAGCATTTTTCTTGGCGCATTTTGGTCAGTTTATGTTTGTTAATGACAGGAATTCGTTTTGTATTGGTAGGTACATTTCCTGAAAGTTTTTTGATGCAATTTCTTTCACAAACATTGCATGCTTTTAGTTTTGGTTTATTTCATGTATTGGCAATGCGTATTATTTTTCAAAATTTTAGCTTAGGACAACAAGGGCGAGGGCAGGCATTATATAGCACCATGTGGGGACTTGGTGTTGCTAGCGGTAGTATTTTAGCAGGGCATTATTGGCAGCAATTTTCTGGAGAATGGATTTTTATTTTTGCAGGATGTATAACGCTATTCGGTTTTATTTTTGTTCATTGGTTACCGAGTAAAGTACAAGGAATATGAAAATATGATTATAAATTAATAGTCTATGATGATATGTGAGTTGAGGGATGATTATTTTTGAATAGATTGTAAATAGACCCAATATGAAAAACATATACTGGGTCTATGTTTAGAGATAACCAGATTTGAATCGTTTGATACAAGTCAATTTAAGTTATTAAAATTAGTATAAACATCATGAAAAATATAAAATTTTTAATCGCTGTCATATTTGTATGAGAACTTTAATGAAGAATTGGCACACCTGTGACTTTTTGCACGTCTTCAAAGTTGATACCTTCTGCCAGTTCGACCAATTTAATCCCTTGTTCTGTCACATCAAAAACACCTAAATCAGAAATAATACGGTCAACCACGCCTTTTCCTGTCAAAGGTAGCTCGCAGTTTTTAACGATTTTAGGCGAGCCATCTTTGGCGCAGTGCTCCATTAACACCACAACTTTTTGGACACCTGCAACCAAGTCCATAGCCCCGCCCATCCCTTTGACTTTTTTGCCGGGAATCATCCAGTTGGCGAGGTCACCTGTTTCAGAAACTTCCATTGCACCTAATATCGCAATATTGACTTTGCCGCCACGAATCATGGCAAATGATTCTGAACTCGCAAAAAATGCTGCGCCAGAACGTGCAGTGACGGTTTGTTTACCTGCATTGATGAGATCTGCATCCACAGTCTCTTCTGTTGGAAACTCGCCGATACCGAGTAAACCATTTTCAGACTGTAGCCAAACATCCATATTTTCAGGAATATAGTTTGCAACTAGGGTCGGTAAACCAATCCCTAAATTGACATAAAAACCATTTTCAAGTTCTTGTGCAGCACGTTGTGCCATTTCATTGCGTGTCCAAGCCATGACTTCATCCCTCTGATTTTAATGTCAATTGTTCAATACGCTTTTCAGGCTGTGCATTGACAACAATACGATGTACATAGATGCCTGACAGATGCACATGATCTGGATCTAGCTCACCGACTTCAACTAAATGTTCAACTTCAACTACGGTGATTTTTCCTGCGGTGGCACAGTCAGGATTGAAATTACGTGCTGTTTTACGGAAAATTAAATTCCCTGCTTTATCCGCTTTATAGGCTTTGACTAGGGCAATATCCGCAGTGAGGGATTCTTCTAAAATATGATCTTTACCCTTAAAATTACGGACTTCTTTGCCTTCGGCAACCAAAGTACCGACACCTGCTTGGGTGTAAAAAGCAGGGATACCTGCACCACCTGCACGGAGTTTTTCTGCTAAAGTGCCTTGAGGTGTTAGTTCAACTTCTAATTCACCATTTAAAAACTGACGTTCAAACTCTTTGTTTTCACCGACATAAGAGGCAATCATTTTTTTGATTTGTTTAGTTTCTAACAATAAACCTAGACCAAAACCATCCACACCTGCATTATTGGAAATACACGTTAGGTCTTTGACACCTGTTGCCTTTAATGCTGAAATTAAAGCTTCAGGCAGACCACATAAACCAAAACCGCCAACGGCTAAAGTTTGCCCATCTTGGACAATGTCTTGTAATGCATCCGTTGCATTTGCATAAACTTTACTGAGCATATTTCACCTTATTATTACGATCTTATTCCATTAATTTTTCTTGCACTTATGTATGGTTTATATCATGAAGCGCATTGAGTTTGCCAATAGGCATTGGCATAGTTTGAAGGATTTTGTCGATTTAAAACTTGGCTGATATTTCGACTTGCCTTCATTAATGCATCAAGATTGATCCCTGTTTCAAAACCCATTTTCGACATTAAATAATATAGGTCTTCGGTTGACACATTACCTGAGGCACCTTTGGCATAAGGACAACCACCTAAACCTGCGATCGAGGAGTCAAAAACTCGAATGCCTTGTTCAAGAGACTGATAAATATTGGCAATCGCCATGCCATAGGTATTGTGGAAATGTCCTGCAAGCACTTTTGCATCTAATTCAACAAGACACGCATCCCAGACTTTTTTAACACGATCGGGTGTGGCTGTACCGATGGTTTCACCTAAAGAAATTTCATAGCAACCCATGTCATACAAACGTTTACTCACATAAGCCACTTGTTTCGGGTCTATCGCACCTTCATAAGGACAGTCAACGATACATGAGACATAGCCACGAACTTTGACATTGTTGGCTTTGGCTGCGGCGAGAACATCAGCAAATTTTTCAAAGCTTTCATCAATTGAGCAGTTGATATTTTTACGGGTAAAACTTTCAGAAGCCGCAGTAAAAACAGCAACTTCTTGGCAGCCAACCGCAAGCGCAGCTTCAAAACCTTTAAGATTAGGCGTGAGTAAGCTAAACCCAATATTAGGATCTTTCGGTAATTCGGCAAAGAGTTGGTCGCTATTTGCCATTTGCGGAACCCATTTTGCTGAGACACAAGAGCCGACTTCAATTGAAGTCAGTCCTGTTTGCATTAAGTCTAAAATCAAGGCTTTACGTTGTTCGAGTGTTAAAGGTGTTTTCTCGTTTTGTAGTCCGTCACGAGGACCGACTTCAACGATTTTCACGCAGTTGTCGTGTGCTAAAGTCATGCAACATTCTCCGTGAGTAATTCAAATTCAACCAACTCATCACCCGCTTTGACTTGATCACCCGCTTGGAAATAGGCTGCTGCAATCACGCCGTCTTGTGGTGCACGAATGGTATATTCGATTTTCATCGCTTCAAGTGTCAGTAAAATATCATCCTTTTTCACTTGATCTTTCGCAGACACTAAGACTTTAGTAATCACCCCCGGCATCGGTGCTTTTAAATTACTTTCATTGCTTGAGCTGTCTTCATTGCTGATTTTTGGCTGAATATGTTCAAAAATATAATTTTGTGCATTTGAAAATACCGTCAAAGCTTGTTCATTACGGCTAAAAGCAATTTTTTGCTTCAGACCATTGAGGTCGATGTGTACTGTATTTTCATTGAGTAATTGACCCGAGATTTGTAGTTGTAAATCTTGATATTCTGCAATGAATTGATCAGCGACGGGGCGGAAATGGATAACAATTTCATGCCCAGCCAAGTTAAATTTGACAGGGTAGCGGTTGGCTTGGTTCAAACGCCAAATGGATTGATTTTGCCAAACTGGATTATTTGCTGTTTTATTGGCTTTAAATCGGCTTAAAAGCTCGGTAAATGCTGCGATGATGATTAAATTGGTATCCGCAGTGCGAATATTTTTAAACAAAAATTCATCTTCACGTTGAATCAGATTGGTGTCTAAGTCTGCATTTTTAAATGAATCGCAACGGATAATTCGGTCTAAAAATGCAATGTTATTGCCCAAACCTTCCACATGAAAATGCCCAAGTGCATGATGCATTTGGACTAAGGCTTCATCACGATTTTTGCCCCATACGATCAGTTTAGAAATCATCGGGTCATAATAAGTCGTGATTTCATCACCTTGCACAATGCCGCTATCAACACGAACATGTTCATTTTGTGCAGGATAATGTAGGTAGCGGATTTTTCCAATCGCAGGTAAGTAACCTTTTTCAGGTTCTTCGGCATAGATTCGCGCTTCGATGGCATGACCGTTGATGCTGAGTTCATGTTGTAATTTGGGTAATGGTTCACCGCTTGCAACACGCAGCTGCCATTCAACCAAGTCTTGCCCTGTGATCATTTCAGTGACAGGATGTTCAACTTGAAGACGGGTATTCATTTCCATGAAATACGCTGTACCATCTTGTTCAACGATGAATTCAACTGTTCCTGCACCAACATAATTTACTGCACTTGCTGCATCTATCGCCGCTTTACGCATCGCTTCCAATTTTTCTTCAGCAATATTTGGTGCAGGGGCTTCTTCAAGTACTTTTTGGTGACGACGTTGTACTGAGCAATCACGTTCAAATAAATGCACATAGTTGCCGTGTGAGTCGCCAAAGACTTGTACTTCAACATGGCGCGGATTTACTACATAACGTTCAACCAAAACTTCATCATTACCAAAGCTCGATTTTGCTTCATTTTTACACGAAGACAGCGCATCTAAAAAGTCAGCTTCACGCTTAACCAAACGCATGCCTTTACCACCACCACCTGCACTGGCTTTAATCAAAACAGGGTAGCCAATACCATCGGCTTGTTGTTTTAAAAATGCTGCATCTTGGTTGCTACCATGATAGCCCGGTGTTAAAGGCACACCTGCTTTTTCCATCAAGGCTTTTGAAGTCGCTTTAAGCCCCATTGCCAAAATTGCAGCAACAGGAGGTCCAATAAACACAATATTATTTTTTTCACAGGCAAGGGCAAATTGATCATTTTCAGACAAGAAACCATAACCAGGATGAATCGCTTGCGCACCAGTATTTAACGCCGCTTGAATGATCCGATCCACTTGTAAATAACTTTGTGAAGCAGGGGATTCACCAATATAAACCGCTTCATCTGCTTGTTTGACATGCTGTGAATTGGCATCTGCATCTGAATAGACCGCTACCGTTACAATGCCTAATTTTTTTGCAGTACGAATGACACGGCAAGCAATTTCGCCACGATTGGCAATTAAAATCTTTTCAAACATGGTGTTGTCCTTATTCTGTACTGTTTGTAATCCATTCAGGGCTTTGTTTATTTAAAAACGCCTGTAATCCATTTTTCGCTTCAGCACCCTGACGTACATGTGCGATATGCTGAGCAGTTTGAACGAGTAGTTTTTCAGTTAAACTTTCTTGGCTAACCATTTGAATCAGTTGCTTGGAAGCGGCTTGTGCTTGTGGTCCACCTAATAATAAAGTGCCCACAATTTCATTTATTTTTTCATCTAAAGTTTCAGGTGTGGTCACTTCATGCACTAAACCAATCGCTTTGCCTTGCTCCGCAGTAATACGTTCAGCGGTGAGGAAATAGCGTGATGCTTGACGTGCGCCAATGGCACGAATCACATAAGGGCTAATGGTGGAAGGCGCTAGACCCAAGCGTACTTCTGAGGTTGCAAATTTTGCATCAGTACTGGCGATACACATATCACATGCAGAAGCTAAGCCCATACCACCACCAAACGCGACACCATGCACACGCGCAATGGTCGGTTGTTTTAACGTCGCTAAACTTTGTAGCATTTTTGCCAGTTTTAAAGCATCAGCTTCATTGTCTGCCTGAGAAGCTTCACCTGCTTGTTTCATCCAATTCAGGTCAGCGCCCGCAGAAAAGCTTTTGCCACGACCTGCTAAAACCACCACGCGAATGTCATCACGAGTATTTAAATGCTGAAAACATTGGTTTAATTCTTCAATGACTTGCGTATTGAAAGCATTATGGAGTTCAGCACGATTGATCCAAACCGTTGCGACTTGCTGCTGTTGTTCGAGTTGTAAATATTGAAAATCCATTTTGCACCCCTTACATGCGGAACACGCCGAACTTGGTTGGTACAATCGGCGCATTGAGCGCAGCCGCTAAACTTAAACCTAAAACATGACGAGCTTGTGCAGGGTCAACCACGCCATCATCCCATAACCGTGCAGACGCATAATATGGATGACCTTGATGCTCATACTGATCACGAATCGGTTGTTTAAATTGATCTTCTTGTTCAGCACTCCAGCTTTCACCTTTAGATTCAATTTGGTCACGTTTTAAAGTGGAGAGTACGCTTGCTGCTTGCTCGCCACCCATCACCGAAATACGTGAGTTTGGCCAAGTCCAAAGGAAACGAGGCGAGTAGGCACGACCACACATACCATAGTTCCCTGCACCAAATGAACCCCCGATCACCATAGTGATTTTTGGTACATTTGCTGTCGCAACTGCCATGACCAGTTTTGCACCATGTTTGGCAATACCTTCATTTTCATACTGACGACCAACCATAAATCCTGTAATATTTTGTAGGAATAACAATGGAATATTGCGCTGGCTACATAGTTCAATAAAGTGCGCACCTTTTTGTGCAGACTCTGAAAATAGAATCCCATTATTGGCAATGATGCCGACTTTCATGCCATAAATCGAAGCAAAGCCAGTGATTAAAGTTGTACCAAAACGCGCTTTAAATTCGTCTAAACGTGAACCATCCACAATACGAGCGATGACTTCACGAATATCAAAAGGTTTACGTGTATCGGTTGGGATGATGCCGTAGAGTTCTTCCGCTGCATAAAGTGGTTCTTCGATTTCAACATTATTTTGATTTGGCGTTTTATTTAAATTTTTAACAATATTTCGAGCAATTAAGATTGCGTGTTCATCATTTTCAGCCAAATGATCGGCAACACCTGAAAGACGTGTATGGACATCACCGCCACCGAGGTCTTCTGAAGTCACGACTTCACCCGTTGCAGCTTTGACCAGTGGGGGACCACCTAAGAAAATCGTACCTTGGTTACGGACAATAATGGTTTCATCTGACATGGCAGGGACATAAGCACCACCTGCGGTACAACTCCCCATGACAATGGCAATTTGAGCGATACCCATACTCGACATACGCGCTTGATTGTAGAAGATACGTCCAAAGTGGTCGCGGTCAGGAAAAACTTCATCTTGCATCGGCAAGAACGCACCACCTGAGTCCACCATATAAATACACGGTAAATGGTTTTGTTCAGCGATTTCTTGCGCACGTAAATGCTTTTTCACTGTGAGTGGATAATACGTTCCACCTTTCACCGTTGCATCATTTGCCACGATCATACAGCTTACGCCTTGTACTTGCCCGATGCCTGCCACTACTCCTGCAGCAGGGACATCATCAGCGTAGACATTGAAACCTGCAATTTGACCGATTTCTAAAAAAGCTGTACCTGCATCAATCAGTTGATCAATACGATCACGTGCCAAGAGTTTGCCTCGGGCAATATGTTTTTCACGTGCTTTTTCACCGCCACCCAAAGCAATGGTTGCGACTTTTTGTTTAAGATCATCGACCAGTTGCTGCATCGCCGCTTGATTGGCTTTAAAATCCTCACTTCGAATATTAATTTTGCTTTGTATTTGGTTCATCTGAAACATCCTTGTCTTTTTTATATTCGATTATTGCTACATCAGTGTTGGTGTTTAAATGATCCTGAAATTTATTATCACGCCAAGATCATTAAAAAACAGTGTTTAATTATTTGGTTTCATTGAATAATTCACGACCAATCAACATACGACGGATTTCTGATGTACCCGCGCCGATTTCATAGAGTTTTGCATCACGCCATAGACGACCTGTGTCATATTCATTGATATAACCATTGCCACCTAAAGTTTGGATCGCTTCACCTGCCATCCATGTCGCTTTTTCAGCAGAATACAAAATTGCACTTGCTGCATCTTTACGTAAACCACGATCATGATCCGCTTTGTCACATGCAGCACCAACGGCATAAACTAAGGCTTTAGACGCTAACCATGTTGAATACATATCGGCAATTTTGCCTTGCATAAGTTGGAACTCACCCAAAGCTTGTCCAAATTGTTTACGGTCATGAATGTAAGGAATCACCACATCTAAACAAGCATCCATAATGCCAAGAGGTCCACCACTGAGAACAGCGCGTTCGTAGTCCAAGCCACTCATCAGGACTTTCGTGCCATTACCGACACCACCTAAGACATTTTCTTTCGGTACTTTGACATTATCAAAGAATAGCGGGTAGGTGTTTGAGCCACGCATACCGAGTTTGTCGAGGTGTGAACCATGACTAAAGCCTTCCATATTTTTTTCAACAAGGAATGCAGTCATGCCTTTTGCACCTGCGGCAAGATCAGTTTTGGCATACACCACTAAAACATCAGCATCGCCACCGTTGGTGATCCACATTTTTGAACCATTTAAGATAAAATGATCCCCAGCGTCTTCGGCTTTGAGTTTCATACTGACCACGTCAGAACCTGCATTCGGTTCAGACATTGCGAGTGCGCCTACATATTCACCTGAAATCAATTTTGGTAAATAACGTTGCTTTTGATCTGCGTTGCCATTACGGTTAATTTGGTTGACACATAGGTTAGAATGCGCACCATAAGACAAACCGATAGCGGCTGAAGCACGAGAAATTTCTTGCATGACAATGATGTGGGCTAAATAACCGAGGTTAGTACCACCGTATTCTTCACTCACTGTTAAACCCATTAAGCCCATATCACCAAACTTTTTCCAAAGGTGGTGGGGGAATAAATTATCTTGATCGACTTGTTTGGCAATGGGCGCGATTTCCTTTGCACAAAACGCAGCCACTGAATCACGGAGCGCAATTAATGTTTCATCAAGTCCAAAATCAATACTTTGTAGGTTCATCGTCCTGTCATCCTAACGGTTTTAGTTGTTGTTCCAAAAAACACTTTTTCTTGTTGCTAAATTTACAATACATGTTTTTTTTGAAAAAGTGAATATAAATTCAAAAATTGATTTACAATTCACTTTAATTGATTGAGAATACAAAATATGAGCTATAAACGATCATCTTTAATGCAAGAACGAATGGAACAAAATCGCAAAACGATTTTGCAGTCTGCACGTGAGTTAATTGCTGAAGGTGGATTTAAAGATGCACAGATACAAGCGATTGCTGACCGAGCAGGGGTATCAAGCGGCTTGGTCTATCGTTATTTCACCAACAAAAGCCAAGTGTTGATAGAGGTGTTAGATGACGCGATCCATGTCGAAGTTGATATTTTGAATCATATTGCGGCAGGTGAGCTTACTGCGACGCAAAAGTTACATAAAGCAGTCACAACTTTTGTCAAACGTGCAATGAATAGCCCACAATTGGCATATTCACTGATGTTTGAACCCGTTGACCCAGAGTTAGAGCATGGTCGTTTTCGTAGTAAACAATTGATCAAACAAAGCATGAAGGAAATTTTGGCTCAAGGAAAAACCACAGGTGAATTCGGTTTTGAAGATTTAAATACAGCTGCACTTTGTGTGGTGGGTGCAATGACATTTGTGGTGATTGAACCTTTAAATCCTTCAAGAAATGTGATGTTTGATGAGTCCTATAAAGATTATTTTGTGAAACAGATTGCCGATTTTTGTGTAAATGCTGTACAAAGCAAGGAGGATTAATATTTATTTAACGGTTTGAATACACATAAAATCTGTTTCGACAAGTGATCATGGAAAACAATTAGATTAGAGATTAGAAAAGCAAAATCACAAAGAATCAAGGAGTATGATTCAATGTCGCAAGTACGGTTAAGTTACGCATATGGAACAAGTCAAGAACCTTTAATTGGGATGACGATTGGTGATAAATTTGATGAAGCCTGTCAGATGTATGCTGATCAGGATGCGGTGGTCAGTCTTCATCAAAATATTAGGCTCAGTTATCAAGAGCTGCAAGATCAGGTCAATGCCTTTGCCTGTAGTTTATTGCGTTTAGGGCTTACAAAAGGTGATCGCCTTGCGATTTGGTCTCCAAACTGTGTGGAATGGACGATTGCCCAGTTTGCTGCTTTTAAAGCAGGCATTATTTTGGTCAATCTCAATCCTGCTTATAAAAAAAATGAGTTGGAATATGTACTGAATAAAGTGTCTTGCAAGGGATTAATCATTGCTTCAGTTTTTAAAAGCTCTGATTATCAGCAAGTATTGACCCAAATTGCCCCTGAAATTCAGACTGCGCATGATAAAGTTTTAAATGCTGAAAAAGTGCCACATTTAAAATATGTGATTAAAATTGATGAGCAACAACATGAAGGCATTCATCGTTTTTCAGACTTGTTGAGTCCGCCTAGCAAAAAAGAACAAGCACAATTACAAACAATTGCCCAAGATTTGCAATTTGATGAAACCATTAATATTCAATTCACTTCGGGTACAACAGGTAATCCGAAAGGGACGATGCTGACTCACAATAATATTTTAAATAATGGTTATTTTGTGGGTGAAGGGATTCATTTAACACCGCAAGATCGAGTCTGTATTTCTGTGCCATTGTTTCATTGCTTTGGTATGGTAATGGGAAATCTCGCATGTATCACCCATGGTTCAACCATGGTCTATCCATCTGCTGTGTTTAATCCATTGGCGAGTTTAAAAGCCATTGAACAAGAAAAATGTACAGCAGCTTATGGTGTACCGACCATGTTTATTGCCATGCTCGAAGAAGAAACATTTGATCAGTTTGATTTAAGTAGTTTACGTACAGGCATTATGGCAGGTAGTCCATGTCCACGTGAGATCATGCAACGTGTAATTGATCGTATGCATATGAGTGAAATTACCATTTGTTATGGTATGACTGAAACTGCACCTGTCAGTATGCAGACTTCAACCACAGACCCAATTGAATGTCGTGTCGGTACTGTTGGGCGAGTCAAACCACACCTTGAAGTTAAAATTATTGATGAACAGGGCAAAGTCGTACCACGTGGCAAACTCGGTGAGCTTTGTGTGCGTGGCTATTCTGTGATGTTGGGGTATTGGGAAGATGAGGAAAAAACCAAAGAAGTGATTGATGTGGCAAAATGGATGCACACAGGTGATATTGCTGAAATGGATGAAGACGGTTTTGTCAAAATCAAGGGACGTATCAAAGATGTTGTGATTCGTGGTGGAGAAAACTTATTCCCGAAAGAAATCGAAGACTTCTTATATACTCATCCTGATGTATCTGATGTACAAGTGATTGGTCTACCTGACCCACGTTATGGTGAGGAGCTATGTGCGTGTATTATTTTACATGAGCATCATCAAGTGACAGAAGAATGCATTCGTCAGTATTGTAAGGAGCATATTTCACATAATAAAGTTCCGAAATATGTGCGATTCTTTACTGAGTTTCCGATGACTGCTTCTGGAAAAGCGCAAAAATTTAAACTTCAAGAATTTATGCGCAGCGAGTTAAATTTAAAAGAAATTGCTTAAACGTTAAGTGATCCAAAGTCGCACTAAGTTCTATTTCAAGTGACATTGTTTTGGCTTAGTGCGTTTCATTTATTTTCAATAAAATAGTAATAAGACGATGGCGAAAGATTTTAATCATCCTCAAGTGGTTGATGGGTATGATGATCATATTCGAAAACTGATTCCAGGTTATGAGCTGATCCATTTGCAGGTTCATGCTTTACTCAAAGCGCGCTTACCTGAGCGAGCTGAAGTTCTAGTGGTGGGCTGTGGTACAGGGCATGAACTGTGTTATTTGGCAGCTCAATTTCCACATTGGAGATTTACTGCGATTGACCCTGCTCAAAATATGCTTGAAAAAGCCAAAGCACGGCTTGAGTCTGAAAATTTAGCGACACATGTACAGTTTTTGCATAGCGATACCTCTGGGCTGAGTCATACAGCACAAAAATTTGATGCTGCATTGTCTATTTTGGTTTCACATTTTATTCCTGAAACTGAAAAAATGGTTTATTTTCAAGATATTTATCATGCTTTAAAAGATCAGGCTGTGTGTTTGAGTTATGACTTGATGCAAATTGAAAATGTACAACAATTGAAAACTTTGCAGCATTTAGCTGAATTGACAGGGCTTTCAGAAAAACAAAGCCAAGCCATGATTGAGCGTTTACAAGATGATTTTTGCTTAATTTCGAATCAAGCATTGCATCAGTTATTAAGGCATATAGGCTTTAAGTCTGTGGAAAACTTTGCGCAAGTTTTAAATTATTTTGGTACGTTTGCAGTGAAATAAAAAACCGAAGCAGCAACTTCGGTTTCTAATGGTTTATACCATTCTTGAAAATTAACATAATATAAGAGGTTCGTTTTTGACGGAGTCTTACATCTAAAGTTTGTATTTAGGGAATAGCCTTCGGCTCGACCTACTTTTGTTTTGGCAAAAGTAGGCAAAACCATTGTCATCCACAGAACTCGTTCACTAGCGTCAAAAAATCTAATGTTTCGCAGAAACTTTATTTATACGAAGGAGTCCTGCCTCAAACAACTGTGGATGACGTTTCCGCGTCTTAATTTATAATTAGAAGCAGAGAAAATCATTCCAAAAATACATTATAAAACTTTTATTGATTGGTATTAGTTTAAAATCGCTTAAAATTAATGCGTTGAGTTCATCGTGTACAAATGAGCAAAAGCTTTTAATAAGCGCAAAGTATCATCCGCTTGATCAATTAAAATCGTTTGATTATCAATTTGAATCAATTTTTCAGTCACAAAATAGTCTAAAATATGCTTGATTTCTACACTGATTTCATCGGCTTGCCATTTTAAGAAGTACATTTTCTGTAGTTCTGGATATTGTTGTAAAGCAGCATTGAACAATTCGTCTTTACTGATTTTTTTAATTTGTGGCTCACTTTGTGCCGTTAAAATATGAGCAATCAGTGCAGGTAAAATCAAGGTATGCAGAATATTATTGCTAAAATATTTAAGCAAAGCCTCTTGTTGGTTACATACTTTAAGCCAACGTTCATTATCATGTTCAATAAATTCAACTTGTTTAAGTTTAATTGCATACTGAATAATTTCATGGTTTGAAAGTGCTGTAATTTGTATTCTTTCATCATATACATGATATTTAAGTAAATTTCTAAACTGTTCTAGTCGTAATAAAACATCACGTTCAGCCAAAGCATGTGTGGGTGCATTTAACAAAATAGTCGCAATTAAGTTTACAGGGTTAATGACCGCGGCTTTATTAATATTTTTTAAAATATCATTGGCAACTTCGTTCACTGTTAATTTAACAGGATCAGGAAGTTCTTCTTCAGAGCTGACATGCTCAGGCACATGATTTTTCTCTAAAATTTCTTTGAGAAAAACAGGCTCACCAAAATTAACATGCACCATTCCAAAGACTTTTTCAATTTTTTGAATAGATTTGAGTAAACCAAATAAAGATTCAGCTTGTTTTTTCTGACCACCGAGTTCTTTAATATAAGAAGAACCTTCGATCAGTTTTTCATAACCAAAATAGGTTGGAATAAAGGCGATTGGTTTGCTGTTGCCACGCAAATGACTCTGAATGGTCATTGCCAACATGCCTTTTTTAGCAGGAAGTAACAAACCTGTACGAGAGCGTCCACCTTCAACGAAATATTCTAAGGGAGTATTACGGCTGAGTAGGCTATGCACATATTCTTTAAAAACAGCCGTATAAAGCGCATTTCCACTAAAGCTACGACGAATAAAATAAGCACCAGCACCACGCATGAGCTGACCCACAACAGGCATATTGAGATTAATTCCTGCGGCAATATGCGGTACCATCAAGCCACGTTTATAGATCACATAGGACAAGAGTAAATAGTCAATATGGCTACGGTGGCATGGTGTATAAACAATTTCATAATCTTTAGCTAGCTCACGAACGACTTCAAAATTATGTACTTGAATACCATCGTAAAGCTGAGTCCAGAGTTTAGTGAGCGCAATTTCAGCAAAACGCAAAGTAGAATAAGAAAAATCAGAAACAATCTCATCTAAATACTTTTTCGCTAAATCTTCAGCGTGTTGCACACTTATTTTTTTATGAATACTTTCAGTTAAAACAGCTTCTTTAATCACATCTGAAATCAGTAAAGTATTAATCACATTACGACGGTCAGAAATATCAGGACCTAAAATGGCTTCTTTATATTGATTAAAAGACTGGTTAAGTTGTTTAACGACATAGTGTGCTGGTGCAAAGTTCGGTGCGACTTCCAAAGCACTATTGATTAATACGCGTAATGAAATCGCCTGATGAAACTCAATATAATTTTCACGACCATATAAAGTGATATTTAACGCTTGCTTAATCCCTGTCGGTTTAGTCCAAGCATCTGCCATTAAAGCTTTGTACCAACTGTCTTCATTTTCGGGCGCACGTCCCCATAAAATAGTGACAGGAACAAATAAAATATCTTCCTCTGGGTGCTTTAATAAATACTCTACTAAACGTATTAATTTATCTGGATAATAAGCAGATGCATTGGTTTTAGAGGCTTCTAATACTAAAAAAGAATCATCTTCTTGGTGGTCTTTGAGCCTTAGTGTAGAAAAAGCCGAATGTAAACCGCGTTTCTCTGTTTCATTATCAATCAGAACTTTATTTGAAGTAGAATTGTCTTGAATGACATAGCAAATTGGAAGTTGTTTTGCATTTTGTTCTTTTATTGTATTTTCAAGTGCTTGAGTATCACCAAGAACTTGTGGGCTGACAATTTTATCTAAAACTTTCTTGGTAAATTGACGATAAAATTTTTGATAAGCATTGTTTGCCATGTGTATCTCAATACTATTTTTAATGTGGTCTATTATGGGCTAAATTTATGAAAAATGTATAAGACTATTTGGATATTCCTGCAACAAACTCAACTAAAATTTAACGAAATGTAGCTAAATTACGCATTTTTAAGACCACAAAAATATCTTCAATTGAAAAAACACTTTTCTGGTCAAATCGCATGATTCGTCTGCGTCACTTTAACCTTACACATTTTTTATCAATAAATCTCTGTGTTGAATGTCAACGTGACAATAAAAGACGATATGATAGTTAAATATGCAATCATTTTAAAATTAAGGAAATTTTATGACAACTGATGCTAACTTTCCAAAAACAGAAAATTTAGGCATTGCCGTTTATAGTAACAATGCAGATGCGGTAGGAAATACGCCTTTGGTTCGTATCAATCGTTTGATTTCAGGTGCTGCGACTGTTTTGGCAAAAGTAGAAAGCCGTAATCCTGCATTTTCAGTCAAAGATCGAATTGGTGCAGCACTTATTGCAGATGCAGAAAAAAAAGGTTTACTCAAAGCAGGTATGCATATTGTAGAGCCAACCAGTGGTAATACAGGAATTGCATTAGCCTTTGTTGCAGCCGCAAAAGGTTATGACATTACCTTAACGATGCCTGCAAGTATGAGTATCGAGCGCCGTAAAGTACTGAAAGCATTAGGTGCAAATTTAGTCCTCACTGAACCTGCAAAAGGCATGAAAGGTGCTATTGATGAAGCTGTACGTTTAGTTACAGAACATCCTGAACAATATTATTTGCCACAACAATTTGAAAATCCTGCAAATCCTGAAATTCATGAAAAAACCACAGGACCTGAAATTTTTGCAGCAACGGGCGGTAAAGTTGATATTTTAGTGGCAGGTGTGGGGACTGGTGGAACCATTACAGGTATTTCACGTTATTTTGAGCAAGTGAAAAATCAACCGATTTACTCTGTTGCTGTTGAACCAGCGGACTCGCCTATTATCGGTCAAGCAAAACGTGGAGAAGCGCTTACACCTGGACCACATAAAATTCAGGGGATTGGTGCAAACTTTATTCCTAAAAACTTAGACTTAGACTTAGTCGATGAAGTTATTGCCATTGAAAATCAAGAAGCCATTGATTTTGCGCGTCAGTCAGCAACACAAGAAGGCATTTTTGTGGGAATCTCAAGTGGTGCGGCATTGGCAGCAGCAGCAAAATTGGCTGAACGTCCTGAAAATGCAGGAAAAACGATTGTTGTCATTTTACCTGATGCAGGTGAACGTTATTTATCTTCTGTACTCTTTGAAGATATTTCTGCAGATTAAATATAAAAAGAGCTTGCACCCAAGTTGTGTGCAAGCTCTCTTTAAATCACTTTAAATTATTTTGCAGCAGCAACGGAAGCTTCAGTTGTAATATTTACAGTGATTTTATCGCCAACATTCGGAACAAAGCCACCTACACCAAATGCAGAACGATCAAAAGAAGTCGTTGCATTAAAGCCGATCGACTGCGCTTTAGTCATTGGGTGTTCACCTTGTTTATTTAAAACAGCATCTAAAACAACAGGTTTTGTCACATCTTTGACAGTCAAATTACCTGTGATTTTGTACTTGTTTTTACCTAAAGACTGTACTTTAGTACTTTTGAATGTGATGTTTGGATATTTTTCAGCATCAAAAAAGTCAGCTTTTTTCAAATGCTCATCCAAAGCTTTTACGTTCGTGTTTAGGCTTTCAAGAGGAATAGTCACATCAACAGAAGAGTTTGCTGGTTTGGCATTGTCAACGTTAATTGTACCTTGGATATCACTAAAATTTGCTGATGGTGTAGAGAAACCAAAGTGATTCCATGTAAATACAGTTGCTGTATGTGTTGGATCAATCTGATAGGCAACAGGTTTTGCTACAGTGAATGTTGCAATTGAAGCAACTGCTAAACCAAGTGTTAATGCTTTAAAGTTCATCTTTTTTATCTCACATTTGAATAGGGCTAAGTCTACGTCATTTTCATTTTAATACAGCATTATGGATAAAACGATATGTTGCATGAATAGAACAATTCAAAGTATTACCTATAAAAAAGATTAAAAATAAGAGAAAATTGTTATTTTTGGCAATCATGTAGCATATTGAATATCAGTGTATTATATTGATTTTCCTGTTGTCATAAGCTTCTATCTAAAATAAAACAAGAAAATTTTGATGAAATGCACTTTAAAAATATTTAAATGCCCATATAGACATTTAAGTGTATAAAGAAGCTGATATACACTCTTTTTATTTATGTTGAGAATAGATTAATTTTCATGAAATTAGCACTTGTGGTATTGGTTGGTTTAATCCTCGAAATATTTGTATGGATTGGTGTCGGTGATCTAGTCGGAAGCATGTGGTATGTATTCTTCTGGTTTATTGCTGCCTTTTTCATTGGTTTGAACTTAGTCCGTGCCAATGCAGCAGGTTTAATGCCGCAGATGCAGCAAATGCAAATGGGGCAGATGAGTGCTGACCCACAATTAACGAACAATTTACCTAAAATTTTAGCAGGAATTTTATTAATTATTCCTGGTCTGATTACAGATGTGCTTGCTATCTTAATTCTGATTCCACCTGTGCAAAAAGCTTTTAAAAACATGATGATGAAAACCATGATGAAGCGTCAACAAGCCATGATGGAAAAAATGATGGGTGGAATGATGGGCGATATGGGCGCAGACTCAGCACAGAATCCTTTCGCAGATTTAATGCGTCAAATGCAAAATCAACAACAGGGTGGACAATATCACGATTCTTCAATTATTGATGGTGAAGCTCGTGAAATTGAACCTGAGCGTAAGCAAATTGATTTCAAAGATGTAAAAAAATAAAATTTAAAAATGTCAAAAAAAGCTAGATGATGATCTAGCTTTTTTTATATGTGAGCTTTAATGCACATTAAAATAGCGAAAACACAGCGTATAATATGACATCTTTCAAGTATTTAATGCAGAGTAATATGTCATTACTATTGACGATTTGTTCTTTACATTTTATTGCACAACTCAGTCCTGGACCAGATGTTTTATTGGTTGCTAAAAGTTCAGCTTCGACTACACGACAAAATACTTTAAAAATTGTTCTGGGTATTTCTGTTGGGATTATTGTTTGGGTGGTATTAACTTTATTGGGTTTTACCGTATTAATCGAACAATGGCCTTGGATTCAACAAGTTTTAATGTTCATTGGTGGGTTTTTCTTAGCAAAAATGGGTTATGCCATGTTGAAGGGTGGAATCTTACATTTAAAACAAGAAACTTCGTTACAAGGAGTCATGTCGGAACAACCTAAAAACTATTTTATTATGGGATTGTTGACCAATTTATCTAATCCTAAAACCTTGATTTATTTTAGTAGTGTATTTTCTTTGGCTTTAAGTTCTTCGGCAAATAGTCATTTAAAATCACAATTAGCAGTGATTATTCCGATACAAACTTTTTTAGTTTTCAGTTTGTTTATGCTTATTATGTCAATGCCTAAAGTAAAATCCATTTATCAAAAATCAGGCAGTTATATTGACATTGTTTCAGGTGCACTATTTCTTATTTTTGCGTTGTGGTTATGGTTGGATGCAATTCAACTTCTTTAACGTGATGTTCACGTTTATTTTCATTGCTAAAGTCAGAAACTTGACTCGTTTTTTTTAATCCCGAGTAACTATTTGGAATAAGTCGAGTTTCTGTATTTTCTGAGCCTTGATATTTACGACTACGATTTGCTCTTTCACGTAAACCACCTTTTTTGATCAATGCTGTCATCATGTCTTCCTCAATTTATAAATGAATATTTTAATCAATCTCATCCTTAGAGTAAAAGATTGATTGGCTTAAATGTCATTTTGCTAAAATTATCATAAATTTTTAGATGAATTTAATTGTTTGATATTTAAGAAAAACTGTAAATAAACTAGATTTTTTGCTAATTTATACATAAAAAATATTATACAAATTATTTTAATTTGGTTACTTTAATCATAGTGACATTTTTAAATATTAAGATGTTCACGTTTTAGAAAAACAATAAATGTAATCGTGTAGTAGGAGGATACCTATGCTATATCAATACCAATGCGCTTGTTGTAACAAGGCTGTTACTGCAAATGATAGAGAATGTTTACACTGTGGTTCACAGCATATTCGAAGTCCTTATAGTATTTGGATTTTATGTGTGCTTGCGTGTTTAGCTGTTGTTGTAACTGTTAAAATTATGCATATTTATGTGGAAAATCATTCAGAGGCACCACATCAGATGAGTTTGGTGGAGGTATTAAATAAAGAAAATTTACGCTCTGAATCTAAGTAAATATTTTGGTTTTGGCTTAGGGTTTCTTAAGGTGAATTAACCAATTAGGATAGGGGATAAAAAAGCTCGCATTTGCGAGCTTTTTTTGTTAGATCAAATAAGATCTAAAATTATAAGTTTGCAGATGCTTTTAATGCTTCAACTTTATCTGTTTTTTCCCATGTAAATGCAGTATCAGAGCCTTCACGACCAAAATGACCATACGCTGCTGTTTGCTTATACATTGGTTGAATTAAGTTCAACATACGAGTAATACCGTATGGACGTAAATCAAAATGTTCACGGACTAATTGAATAATCAATTCATCTGATACTTTGCCTGTATTAAATGTATTGATTGAGATCGAAGTTGGCTCAGCTACACCAATCGCATATGACACTTGAATCTCACATTTGTCAGCGAGACCAGCGGCAACAATGTTTTTTGCAACATAACGACCTGCATAAGCAGCAGAACGGTCAACTTTAGATGGGTCTTTACCAGAGAAAGCACCACCACCATGACGCGCCATACCACCGTAGGTATCTACAATAATTTTACGACCTGTTAAACCACAGTCACCTACAGGACCACCAATGACAAATAAGCCTGTTGGGTTAATATGGAATTTAGTCTCTGCATGGAACATATCCGCAGGAATAATTTTTTTCACGATTTCTTCAATCACAGCTTCTTTTAAGTTCGCTTGTGAAATGTCAGGATCGTGTTGAGTTGAAAGTACAACTGCATCTAAACGTACAGGTTTACCATTTTCATATGCAAAAGTTACTTGGCTTTTAGCATCAGGACGTAACCATGGTAATGTACCATTACGACGTAATTCTGCTTGTTTTTCCATTAAGCGATGTGCATATGAAATAGGTGCAGGCATAAGTACATCAGTTTCACGGCTTGCATAACCAAACATTAAACCTTGGTCACCAGCGCCTTGATCTTCTGGTTTTTGACGGTCTACACCTTGTGCAATTTCAGGTGATTGTTTACCAATCATGTTGATCACTGCGCACGTTGAACCATCAAAACCTAAGTCAGTATGATGATAACCAATACCTTTTACGGTATGGCGTACAACTGCTTCAAAATCAATATTGGCAGTTGTGGTAATTTCACCCGCAAGAACGACAGCACCTGTTTTTACTAACGTTTCACAGGCAACGCGTGCATATGGGTCTTCTTTTAAGATGGCATCCAAAATAGCATCGCTAATTTGGTCCGCCATTTTGTCTGGATGGCCTTCGCTTACTGATTCAGAAGTAAAAACACTGTATTCGCGCATGAAAATCCTACGGCTATTATTTTTTAGATGCGTTATGTTACATCTTGTTGCCCATAATCACTAGGCTATTATCATGAAAAAAATGAATTAGATATATAAAATAATTCATTTAACCCTATAAAAACATTCAATTTCAATATGCTAAAGTCGTTAAGCATGTCATTTTTTTTGCTTATTAAATAGCTGAATGATTAAAATTATTAATATATATCATGTATATATTTATAGATGAAGTGGGTGTGATTAAAATTTTATGTATAAATGAACATTGTGAGCTTTGAAAAAGGTGTGATTGAGGTATTTTCAGACAAAGGCTTTGAGAATGTCACGAAATAAAAAGAAAACCGAGTGAAATAGTTTAGAAAAGGAAAACTTCCTGTCATACTACAGGGTGATAAAATGGATACTTTAAAATTGAGGTAATAAACGTGATTTCAGTTGGTATTGTCGGGGGCACAGGTTATACGGGCGTTGAATTGTTGCGTCTTTTACTACGACACCCAAATGCACAGGTAAATGTACTGACTTCGCGTACTGAAGATGGTCGCCGTGTAGATGATATGTTTCCAAGTCTACGTGGGCATACTGACCTAAAATATTCAGACTTGAATATTGACGAATTAAAAAAATGTGATGTGGTCTTTTTTGCAACGCCACATGGTGTTGCTATGAAACATGCAGCTGAACTGGTGGCTGCTAATACTAAAGTAATTGATTTAGCTGCTGATTTTCGTTTGCAAGATTTAGTTCAATTTGAAAAATGGTATGCTTTAGAACATGCTTGCCCAGATATTTTAAAAGACTCAGTCTATGGATTGTCTGAACTCAATCGTGACAAGATTAAACAAGCACAAGTTGTAGGTAATCCTGGCTGTTATCCAACCACAGTACAGCTAGGACTTGCGCCTTTATTTAAACAGCAAGACATTTTAATTAAACCTGAAAGTATTATTATTGATGCAAAATCTGGGGTTTCTGGTGCAGGTCGTAAAGCAAGCTTAGGCATGATTTATTCTGAAAATGCAGATAACTTTAAGGCTTATGGCGTTGCAGGTCACCGTCACCATCCTGAAATTGTAGAAGCACTCGAAAATATTTCAGGTCAAAAAGGTGTATTTGATCATATCGTATTTGTGCCGCATTTAGTGCCAATGATTCGTGGTATGTTAAGCACGATTTATGTCGATTTAACAGATGCGGGCGATGCTTTAGATTTACAAAGTTTATATGAAACATTCTATGCGCATGAACAATTTGTTGATGTAATGCCTGCAAATAGTTCACCTGAAACACGCTCAGTACGTGGTGCAAATCAGTTGCGTATTGCTTTGTATAAGCCACAACCGAAAAAACTGGTTATTTTGTCTGTACAAGATAACTTAGTAAAAGGTGCGGCAGGACAAGCTGTACAAAATATGAACTTAATGTTTGGTTTTGATGAAGATGCAGGTCTACAAGGCATCGGATTATTACCATAAAAAACGCTTTTCAACTTCACACACATTTAACTTTGCGGTTAAATGTGTGGTTTGATGCAACTACTGATCAGAGATGACGATGCCAAATACACAAACAAATACCGCGTCACAGCCGAGCCCAAAGTCTAAAAAAACATTAATGAATGGCAACTTGCCACTTCTGGCAGGTGGTGTCGTTTTATGTGCAGGTAGTATGCTTTTGGGCTACACCGTTGGACATCGTCAGGGTTTAACAGTGGTCGGGTACGATGCAGATGCCGAACAACTTGTTGAAGTTGTTGAGAAGCAAAAAGCGACTTTAACAACTTTAAATAAAAGCCTAAATGCTGCGGTACAAGAGCGAGATGTTGCAGTAGGCAATACCAAAGATCTTTTTGATGCGTTAAATCAAGCGAAGTCGGATAAAGAACAAGTCGATGGTAAAAATGCTGTCTACCGAGATGTATTAAAACAGCGAGGTGGACTAAGTTTAACTGTACAAAATTTGGCAGTAAAAGCTTTACCTGAAAATGCGTATGAATATCAAATTGATTTAGTTCAAGTCAGTCCAAATAATCGTCGTGCAACAGGATCGGCTGAAATTCGTTTAATTAGTGGTACAGAAGTTCTAACTGTGCCTATGGAAGATGGCAGTTATAACTTTGAAGATTTTGAACGTTTGACAGGACGTTGGACAATGCCAAAAGGTTTTAGTCCACAGTACATTGAAATACGTCTCAATGGTGCAACACCTGTTGTTAAACGTTTTAGTTGGTCTAGAGGCAAGGCAGTAGAAAGTTCAGCAGCATTTGCTTCTGAAGTTCCACAAGCTGAGGCAAATGCTCAATAACTTATGAATTTAAAATATATGCGAACCCTTAAACGTCAAATTAGTTTAAATGCGATGAAATCTTCTTTTGATCAGACTGGATATGTTGACTGGCATTTTAATCCACGTTTAAGCGAATCCCAGCAAAATGAAGACCATGAAGGGGATACTGCTGTACAAACAGCACCTCCTCAGTTGAAGCGTCCTCCAATGTATGCTGTTGTTTTATTGAACGATGATTACACGCCAATGGACTTTGTAATCGAAATTTTACAACAATACTTTGCATTGAATCTTGACCAAGCCACTCAAGTAATGTTAACAGTACATTATGAAGGAAAAGGTGAAGCTGGCGTCTATCCGCGAGACATTGCGGAAACAAAAGCTAACCAAGTAAATAATTACGCTCGGTCTCAAGGTCATCCGTTACTTTGCCAGATTGAGCCAAAAGAATAAGGGGGTTACATGCTCAGTCGTCAATTGGAAGTTTCTTTACGTTTGGCTGTTAGCATGGCTCGTCAAAAGAGACATGAGTTTCTTACGGTTGAACATTTGCTATTGGCTTTATTAGATAATGACTCTGCTGTTAATGCTTTAAAGGCATGTGGAGCAGAAATTGTCAGTCTACGTAAAGAATTAGAAGAATATGTAGAACAACATACGCCAAAACTTGGTGAAAATAGCGATCAAGCACCACATCCAACAGAGAGCTTTGATCGTATTTTGCAACGTGCGATATTCCATGTGCAATCAAGTGGTGGAGATCGTACGGTTGAGGGTGCGGATGTTCTCGTTGCAATGTATTCAGAACGTGATTCTTTTGCAGTTTACTTGCTCAAACGTCATCAAATTAATCGTTTGACTTTAACTCAATATCTATCGCATGGTGGACGTAAAGAAGAAATTCAAGTTGAAGAAGAATCTGATGATTTAGAAGGCGAATCACATGCCTCTGCAAATGCTGGACCATTAGAGCTTTATACATTGAATTTGAATGTCGAAGCACAAAAAGGCAAAACAGATCCATTGATTGGTCGTGAAAAAGAAATTGAGCGTACAGCACAAATTCTTTGTCGTCGTCGTAAAAATAATCCATTGTTAGTGGGTGATCCAGGCGTTGGTAAAACTTCTATTGCTGAAGGTTTGGCTTGGCTCATTGTGAATGGTAAAGCGCCGAAGCCGCTTGCAAATGCAGAAGTGTTTAGCTTAGATATTGGTGCTTTAGTTGCAGGAACGAAGTATCGCGGTGACTTTGAGAAACGTTTAAAACAACTTTTAAATGCTTTAAAGAAAAAGCCAGAAGCGATTTTATTTATTGATGAAATCCACATGATCATTGGTGCAGGTTCGAGTATGGGCAGCACAATGGATGCCTCGAATTTGATTAAACCTGCTTTGGCAAATGGTACTTTACGTTGCATTGGTTCAACAACGTTCCAAGAATATCGTCAAGTATTTGAAAAAGATCATGCTTTATCACGCCGTTTCCAAAAAATCGATGTGAATGAGCCATCTATTTCAGAAACCATTGATATTTTGCGTGGTTTAAAATCTAAATTTGAAGAATTTCATCATGTTGAATATGATGATGCTTCTTTAGTTTCAGCGGCTGAGTTATCTGCTAAGTTTATTAATGATCGTTTCTTACCTGACAAAGCCATTGATGTGATTGATGAAGCAGGTGCGCAGCGTCGTTTAAAAGCTGAAAAAGATGGTACGCTCATTACTGTTGAAAATATTGAAGATATTGTTTCAAAAATTGCACGTATTCCACCAAAAACTGTTTCTAAAGATGATAAGTCTGTACTTGAACATTTAGAGCGTGATTTAAAACGTGTGGTCTTTGGACAAGATGAAGCAATTATTGCACTTTCATCAGCGATTAAGCTCTCTCGTGCAGGGTTAAAATCTCCAGATAAACCAGTGGGTAGTTTTGTATTTGCAGGTCCAACAGGTGTAGGTAAAACAGAAGTCACCAAACAATTAGCAAAATTGTTAGGAGTTGAGTTTGTACGTTTTGATATGTCTGAATATATGGAGCGTCATGCAGTTTCACGTTTGATTGGTGCGCCTCCAGGTTATGTAGGCTATGATCAAGGTGGTTTACTCACTGATGCGATTCATAAAAACCCACACTGTGTTTTATTGCTTGATGAAATTGAAAAAGCACATCCAGATGTCTTTAATTTATTACTTCAAGTGATGGATCATGGTGCATTAACTGATAATAATGGGCGTAAGTCAGACTTCCGTAATGTGATTATTGTATTAACGACAAATATTGGTGCAGAAAGTATTTCACGTACCAGTATTGGTTTTACTGAGCAAGACAATAGTAACGACAACCAAGAAGCAATGAAACGTGCTTTTGCTCCAGAATTCCGTAATCGTTTGGATGGCGTCATTCAGTTTAAAGCACTTCCAACCACAGTGATTGGTTCTGTTGTTGATAAGTTCTTAACAGAATTACAAGCACAGCTTGATGAGAAGAAAGTTGTACTTGATGTAGATCAATCCGCTCGTGATTGGATGGCTGAAAATGGCTATGATCGTCAAATGGGTGCACGTCCAATGCAACGCCTAATTCAAGAACATTTGAAAAAACCGCTTGCGGAAATGATTCTTTTTGGTGAGCTTGCAGATCATGGTGGTAATGTTGCTGTTTCTGCGAAAAAAGAAGATGGTAAGGCAGTTGGTTTAAAACTTGAAGTTTTTGAAGATGAAACTGCTGAACCTGCCTAATTTTATTTGAAATAAAAACCCGTGTCATAAACACGGGTTTTTTATTTTTAGCATTTTTTATTTTAGGGTTGAACTTATGGATGTGCAGTTTTCTAAAGTCATCATGACATTTTTTTTATTTGTAGTGACTGCGATTGCTGAAATCTTGGGATGTTATTTTCCATATCTGATTTTAAATCAAAATAAAAGCCATTGGTTATGGATTCCTACGGCATTGAGTTTAGCAGTATTTGTATGGTTATTAACTTTACATCCTGCTGCATCGGGTCGAATTTATGCAGCTTATGGCGGAATTTATGTTTTTACTGCACTGATTTGGCTCAGATATGTTGACCAAATGAGTTTAACGCGTTGGGATCTAATGGGTGGAGCAGTCGTTTTATGTGGCGCTGCATTAATTATTTTACAGCCAAATGGTTTAGTCCGATAAATTTGAGTATAAAGAGAAATAAGAGGGTATTTTTAGTCTAATGTTGTTGATGGTTGTATTAAATTTGCACATCACTACAAATATCATCTTATTCGTATGCAATATATCATTGTAATTTTTTAAAAATACTTTCAAAATCTTGACTTCTATTTTTTAGTCATCGGTTAGATTTATATGAAAAAATTAGGTGAACTCACCTTCAAACTTGCTGGTGTAAAGTATCATGTTGAACCCAATGTATTAGAAAAAAAACAAGTGATTATTGGTTTTGAACATACTTCAATGATGGATGCTGTTTTATCATTGGCACTTTTTCAGATTTATCATATAAAAATTCATACGTTGATTAAAAAAGAGCTATTTAAAGGTCCATTTAAACCTGTCTTAGAAGCATTGGGTGGTATTGCTGTTGACCGTAAAGCCAACCAAGATATCGTTGCACAAATGGTCAAACATTTTCAAGAAAATGAAGAATTTAACTTGGTCATTGCACCTGAAGCAACACGTGCAAAAGATGGTGAAACACGTAAACCGATTCGTACAGGTTTTTGGCATATTGCAAAAGCTGCCAATGTTCCGATTGTATTGATGTATATCAATAATAAAAATAAACAAGGTGGCATTTTTGGAAAAATTTATCCAACTGATTTAGATCATGATTTGGCTTTACTGAAAGAAATGTATAAACAGCATGCTGATTTAGATATCGAAATTCCAACGCCGAAATCTTAAGGTCATGAATAATTTTTTATTTTTATAGTTCAACGTTGGTTTTAATTTTATAAGACAATGAGATTGTGTTAAATGTAATGCAATATACAAGTTAAACTTAACAAAATTTAGGCATTCATACTTTTGTATGTAAAATCAAAAATCAAAGGCTTTCTCATAAAAAAGCGCTTATGGTAGAATTACCAACAATTTGATTTGGCATCAAGCCAATCTATAAGGAGCATATTTCGCATGGCGGGTCATTCCAAGTGGGCCAATATTAAGCATCGTAAAGCAAAACAAGATGCGAGTCGCGGTAAAGTTTTTACCAAATATATTCGTGAAATTGTAACGGCTGCTAAACTTGGCGGTGCAGATGCAGCAAGTAACCCACGTCTACGTGCAGTCGTAGAAAAAGCACTTTCAGTCAATATGACACGTGATGTCATTAACCGTGCAATCCAACGTGGTGCGGGTGGTGAAGATAACGACGATTTAAAAGAAATTACCTATGAAGGTTATGGTGTAGGCGGTGTTGCTGTTATTGTTGAAACAATGACTGATAACCTAAACCGTACTGTTCCTGATGTTCGTCACTGTTTTTCTAAAACAGATGGTAACTTGGGCACAAATGGTTCAGTTGCATTCTTGTTCACAAAACGTGGCGAAATTACTTTTGAAGATGTTTCTTTAGAAGATCAAGTGATGGAAATTGCGCTTGAAGCTGGTGCTGAAGATATTGAAATTGATGAAGATGAAATCTTAGTCATCACAACACCTGAAGCATTTGGTGATGTGCAAGATGCTTTAACTGCGGCAGGTTTAAAATCTGACAATGCAGAAGTAGTGATGAGCCCATCAACTAAAGCTGAAATCACAGATATTGATCAAGCGAAAAAAATCATGAAAATGATTGATATGCTTGAAGATTTAGACGATATTCAAAACGTGTATACCAACGTTGAATTCTCTGATGCAGTTTTAGCTGAATTAGATGCTTAATGTTGGATTGATAAAAATAGGGTTTTGATTGAGTTTAAAATCGTATTTTAAAAACGCCGAATGTGATGACATTGGGCGTTTTTTATTGATAAAAATTTAAATGTGTGACGATATTGATATCAAAATATAATTTCAGATTTGATATGCTGCTTATAAAACTAAAAATAGCCTAAGTATTTTTTAAGGGACAAAAATAATTTCATAAACATCCCCTATAAAATAGGTATTATCATAAGTATTGCATTTTATGGTGATTTTTTGATTTTGTATAAAGCTTATAGAGAGATAGTTATTATCATGTAGAATTTCCTGAAATTCCCATGCCGCATCAAATTGTTTTTCTCAATTTATTTTGACTAAATATACGTCATATCAATCTTATTTCACATTGAATAGATTGAAAATAAGATCACAAAGACCCATATAAAAAGACAAAGCAATACACAGACAAATTGTGCAATTTGACCTATGATCAAATGACTTTACACATATAAATCTGAGTAATACAACAGAATTAGGACATCATATGAATATCGCCGCAAACCCCGTGATTGAAGCAGATCAAACTGTTTATTTAAAAGATTATCAAAAACCTTCTTATCTTGTTGATTCTATACATCTAGATATTCAAGTCTATGATGATCATTCCCTTGTTAAAAGTAAACTCGTGATGCAGCGTCAAGCTGCTGGTGATTTGGTGTTATTGGGTCGTGATCTTGAGCTTCAATCCATTACGCTGAATGGCAAAACGCTGACCAATGAGCAATATCAACTTGATGCTGAACAATTGGTCATTGCCAATACGCCTGATTTAGTCGAACTGAATATCGAAGTATTGATTCATCCTGAGTCAAATACTCAGTTAGAAGGGCTTTATCAAGCTGCGGATAATCTGTATGTAACGCAAAATGAACCTGAAGGTTTCCGTAAAATTACCTTCTATCCTGATCGCCCCGATGTACTTTCAGTCTTTACCACACGTGTTGAAGCGGACAAAAAATTTCCTGTACTCTTAGCCAATGGTAATTTGATTGAGGCAGGTGAAGCAGGTGAAGGTCGTCATTATACCGTTTGGCAAGATCCAACCAAAAAGCCAAGTTATTTATTTGCATGTGTGATTGGCGATTTGGCAGTACTGAAAGATCGCTATACCACTTCTGAAGGTAGTGATGTCGCTTTGGAAATTTATGCTGAAGCCAAAGATATTCCAAAATGTCATATTGCGATGGAAGCCTTAAAACATTCGATGCGTTGGGATGAAGAACACTACGGTCGTCCATATGATTTAGACAATTATATGATCGTGGCAACGAGTGCATTTAATATGGGTGCAATGGAAAATAAAGGTTTAAATATCTTTAATACTTCATGTGTACTTGCAGATGAAGAATATACCACTGATGCAGCAATTATGCGTGTGCAATCCGTCATTGCCCATGAATATTTCCATAACTGGACAGGTAACCGCATTACTTGTCGTGATTGGTTCCAATTGTGTCTAAAAGAAGGCTTAACAGTTTTCCGTGATCAATCATTCTCAGAAGATTTACAATCGGCTGCGGTACAACGTATTGATGATGTTGCTGTTTTAAAATCCCATCAATTCCCTGAAGATTCAGGACCACTTTCACATCCGCCACGTCCTGATCATTTTGTGGAAATTAATAATTTCTATACTGCCACTGTTTATGAAAAAGGTGCTGAAATTAACCGTATGATGGCAACATTACTCGGTAAAGAAAAATTCCGCCAAGGAACAGATGAATATTTCAAACGTCATGATGGTCAAGCGGTGACGGTTGAAGATTGGGTTGCGGCATTAAGCGCAGGTTCAGGCGTAGATTTATCAGCATTTCTCATTTGGTATAACCAACCGGGTACACCAAAACTGCAAGCGCAAGGTGAATATGATGCTGCCAATCAGAGCTATCGTTTAAGCCTAAAACAAAGCTTAAAAGCACATGCAAAATATCCAAACCTGAAAGCTGTTCCGATTCCTGTAGCATTGGCTTTATTTGACGCTGAAACTGGTGAGCAACTGGTATTGAATGCTGAAGCTTTGTTTGAAAATGGCGTGAAAGATGGTGTGTATTTATTTGATCAAAATGAAGCAAGCATTGAATTTACAGGTTTAAAAGCTGCACCTGTGGTGTCGTTATTGCGTAGTTTCTCTGCACCTGTAAATCTTGAATTTAACTATTCAGATGAACAACTTGCATTCTTATTGCAGTATGAAACCAACGGCTTTAACCAATGGCAAGCGGCTCAGACTTTGCTTGAACGCATTTTGTTGAATGGTCATAATGCACAAACTTATCTGGATGCAATTCAGAAAACCTTACCTTTCGTCATTGCCAAAGATCCACTCTTGGCTTCGCGTTTATTTGATGTACCGACTGAGGGCTATTTAGGTAGCCGTATTGATCAAGATTATAATCCTATAGTGCTCAATGAAGCACGTGAAGCTTTGCTGAATACTTTGGCACGTGAATTGGGCGGTTTTGTTAAAGAAACTTATTTAAGCCTTGACCCAATTGCACAAAAAGAGTTTTCTCAGGCTATGGGTGTGCGTGCGCTGAAAAATATCATGCTGAGTCTGCTTGCACGTCAGGGGGATAGCGAAGTCTTTGATTTGGCATACGAACAGTACCAAAATACAGGCAATATGTCTGAGCGTTTAGGTGCTTTAAAAGTCTTGGTCTGGAATGATTCACCTCAGGCACAGGAAGTTTTACAAGACTTCTATACCCGCTTTAAAGACGAAGCTTTGTCATTGGATCAATGGTTTATGATTCAGGCAGCACATCCAAAAGCAACCGCAGAAAGCATTGCTTATTTAACCTCTCATGCCGATTATGATTTGGCTGTGCCGAACCGAATCCGTTCTGTATCAGGTGGTCTAAATGCCAATCCTGTCAATACATGGAGTTTTGGGGTTCAGCATTTTATTGATCTGGCAAAATATCTGGATGAGAAAAATCCGATTGTGGGTTCTCGCTTATTGCAAGTCTTGTCACGTTGGTACACTTTGGCAGAGCCACAGCGCAGTCAAGTGAAAGCTGAGCTTGAAGCATTGAAATCTCAAGTGAAATCGAAAAATGTCAGTGAAACCCTAAATAGTATGTTAAGTATTTAATTTCAATTAAGTATTTGATATATAATAATTTAGCAAGCTATTTGCCTTGTTTTTTATAGGGCAAATAGCAAATATGATTTGATTGATAAATTCACAATATTTAATTGCTTTCTATGGTATGTATTCTGCTAAAAACTAAATATCACATAGATACATTTTAAGTTTATCGATGAGTATTTTAAAAAATGAAAGCTAGTTTTATTCAAGTTTCTTTATTTATTTTAATATCTTTACCATCATTGGTTTTAGCGAATAAACAAAATTTACCCACATTAAGTCATCCAACTCTTGCAAACTCTCAAGCTCAATTTGAACAGGGAAGAAAATATTATTTTGGTGAGGGTGTGGAGAAAAACTATAAACAAGCTTTTGAATTATTTAAAAAATCTGCTGAGAAAGATAATATGCTTGCACAGCACTCACTCGGATTTATGTATTTTAAAGGCGATAGTGTCGAACAAAATAATCAACAAGCGCTCAAATATTTTCTGCAAGCTGCAAATCAAGGTTATGCAGAATCACAATTTAATGTAGGTCTAATCTATGTAAATGGTTTAGGTGTTGCTCAAGATTACAGCCAAGCTTTTGATTGGTTTTTAAAAGCAGCTCATCAGGAATTGCCTAAAGCAATGAGAAATATTGGTCAGATGTATGAATCAGGTTTAGGTGTTCATAAAGATTTAGAGTTAGCAAAAAAGTGGTATCAAAAAGCAGCCGAAAAAGGTGATGCAGATTCACAAAAAAAGCTTTTGAATTTTTAATCGCTTAACTTCTGTATTTAGGTAGAAGTTAGAAACATCACCTCATCACATCACCTTCGGCTTGATATGAGTTTATTGGAATTAACCTGATAAATTTAAATTCATATTTCTTTTTGATTGACTCGTTTCGATAATGCCTCGGCACTTTCCACCCGTTCCGAATAACGATCGGTCAGATAGGCAGTTTGCCCACGCGTGAGCAAGGTAAATTTAAACAACTCCTCCATGACATCCACAATACGATGATAATAAGCAGAAGGTTTCATCCGATCATTTTCATCAAATTCCAGAAATGCCTTGGGAATAGAGGATTGATTGGGAATGGTGATCATGCGCATCCAACGTCCTAAAATACGCAGTTGATTGACTGTATTGAATGACTGTGAACCACCACAGACCTGCATGAGGGCTAAAGTTTTACCTTGCGTTGCCCGAATTGCACCTGCAGCAAGTGGAATCCAGTCAATCTGCGCTTTGAAAGTTGAGCTCATGGCACCATGACGTTCATGGTGAACACCACACCATTCCCTCAGACCATGCCAACAGTTCATGTAATTCTTTGACTTTGGCATGGCTTGCATCGCCATCTTCAGGCAATGGCAAACCTTTAGGATGAAATATTTTGACTTCGGCACCGAAATATTCAAGAATTCGTCCTGCTTCCTGAGCAGCAAGGCGGCTGAATGAACGCTCTCGATTGGAACCATATAACAATAAAATTCGTGGTGGATGTGGCAGTTCCTGAGCCTGTACATGTGTCAGAGTGGGTTGTTCGAGTAGATTTAGATTCAGGTGAGAGAGTGTCATATATTGTGCAAGCTCTTAAAAATATTTCTTTTTCAACCACAGTGACACACCTACTAGACTGATGAGCACGGGCACTTCAACCAAGGGACCAATCACAGTGGTAAATGCCACAGGCGATGCCAAGCCAAAGGTGGCAATGGCGACGGCAAGTGCCAATTCAAAATTATTACCTGCTGCGGTAAAGGAAATGGCGGTGGTTTTGGCATAGTCATTGCCCATCCATTTGCTCATAAAAAAGCTGATGAAAAACATCACCACAAAATAAAGCGTCAATGGAATGGCAATACGCAGAACATCCAGAGGCAGGCGAATCACATCGGCACCTTTCAGGCTGAACATCGCCACAATGGTTAACAGTAAGGCAATTAAGCTGATCGGGCTGATTTTAGGAATAAAGCTGTTTTGATACCATGCCAATCCCTTTTGTTTGACCAAGATCCATCGGGTCAGAAAACCCAATAAAAATGGAATGCCCAAATAAATCAGCACTGCATGGGTAATGGTCCAGAAACTGACCTGAATGATTTGCGCTTCCACCCCAAAAAATGGCGGTAAAAAGCTCAGGAATAACCATGCATAGGTACTGAAAAACAGGATCTGAAAAATACTGTTAAATGCGACCAGCGCAGCAACGTATTGATTATCACCGCAGGCGAGATTATTCCACACCAAAACCATGGCGATACACCGTGCCAGTCCGATCAAAATCAATCCTGTCATGTATTCAGGATAACTTTGCAAAAAGATGATCGCCAATCCAAACATTAAACATGGTGCAATCAACCAGTTCTGCAACAAGGATAAAGTCAGGGTTCGCTTGTCTTTAAAGACCTGTGGCAGGGTGGCATAGTCAACTTTGGCAAGCGGAGGATACATCATCAAAATCAAGCCAATTGCAATGGGAATATTGACTGAGCCAATGCTGAGCTGGTTCAATGCAACCGATGCCTGTGGAAACCACACTCCAATGGCAACCCCGAAAGCCATGGCAATAAAAATCCATAGCGTTAAGTTACGGTCTAAAAACGAAAGTTTTGCAGCCATGTACTACTCGCAATGGATGGATACAGAATGTTGACTGTTTTTCAGGATATTGGATGGATGCTCGTGTGCCATGATGTTTAAAACGGACTGTGCCCATTCGGGAAGATCAGGATGCAAAGCGTAATACACCCATTGTCCACGGCGCTCATCCTGTAAAATGGCAAGATTTCTGAGCAGTGCCAGATGTCTGGAAATTTTCGGCTGGCTGAGTTCGAGTTGTTCAGTGAGCTCACAGACACAGACATTTTGTTTTTCAATCACCAGTTTCAAAATATCTAAACGCGTTGTGTCTGAAAGACATTTAAAAAAATCGACTTGGTTCATGTCGGTATTTTCCAATATATTTACTATTGCGAATATACGGATATCCATATATAAATGCAATATCCATTTCGATTGAGCAATCTCATGTCACAAAACATTAAGATTTACCATAACCCAGCCTGTGGCACATCACGCAATACTTTGGCACTGATTCGAAATTCAGGACAGGAACCTGAAATTATTGAATATCTGCAAAATCCGCCAAGTAAAGCAGAGCTGATTGATTTAATTCAGCAATCAGGGTTGAGTGTTCGTGCAGTCATACGTCAGAATGTCGAGCCTTTTGAAACATTAAAATTGGCGCAATCTGATTGGAGCGATGAGCAATTGTTGGATTTTATGCTGAAATATCCAATTTTGATTAATCGTCCTTTTGTCCGTACAGCGCTTGGTACTCGATTGTGTCGACCTTCAGAACTTGTTCTTGATCTTCTATCCGCACCGCAATTAAAGCCATTTAGTAAGGAAGATGGTGAAGTGGTTATTGATGAGCATTTACAACGTGTGAAATAATAAAGCAATTTCAATTGCTCTAAAAAAGTATCTAGGATGAATCTCCTGCGCGTTTTCAGATGCGCTGTGTTGAGTTTTGAAATGACTTTTGAAAGGCTATTAACATTGAATAAACTGTCAAAATTGTTAAAATGCCTTTCTTTTTCTGTTTTCATTTTGCTTTATTTTTTTTATTAAGTGCAAAATGATAAAAAACAGTATCTTACTTAAGGATTTTCTTAATGCTCTCTATCTATTTAACAGATGTTCAAAAAAATGTTCAATTTAAAGATTATCCAGGTGAACATCCTGTTAAATTTATTTTAGGTTTTAAAAAGATTTTTCCGAGTGTTATGGAGTTGTTGCTGCCTGTTCTTCCACAAGATGAAAATTTAGAAAATATGACTTGGGAATCAACAACACAAGATTTTGAGACATTTAAATTATTATTAAGCGGTTGGGGGGTGATTGAATTACGTTTACAAGCGATTCGTCAATTTAAAGATAAAAACTATGCGGATCAGTTGGTAAAAACAGCTCAAGCAAAACGTAAAGCGTTCTTGCAAAGTCAAAAACAACTTAAAACAGTAGATTTGGATTATCTTTTTATGCATGAGATTCATGCTTTGATTGATGCTGAATTGGTGGAGCTTGGTGAGAAATTCTATTTACCTATTTTACGTGATCTTTGGAAAAATAAAGTAAATAATCAAGTATTAAATGCTAAGTTTTGATGTCTTCACAGATCATAAAAATGCCAATATAAAGTTGGCATTTTTTATTACATTACAATTACTCTTTTGATTTATGTACTGTATAAGTCAGATCAGACAAATCAAAACCTAAACTTTTAGCATAATTTAAATATTCATCCAGTATGGTCTGCTCAATCTTTGGTGAGCGACTTAATATCCATAGGTATTTTTTATTTGGACTACCGACTAAAACGACTTGATAATTTTGATTAATTTTTAAAATCCAATAATCACTACGAGCTACAGGTAACCAACGAATCGCATTCGGTAGAAAGCTTACGGTAAGTTTCGTGTTTTCTGGGGCATTTTTTACAAAAGCTTCACCAATTGATTGCTGTAAATTATGATTTTGATCCCAGCATTGATTATCTACTTTAAGATTGCCTTGTTCATTTAAAGAATAATGGGCTGTCACATTATAATCACACTTTTTCTGAAAAAATAAGGGCTTACGGGCTATTTCATGCCATGTTCCTAAATATTTTGTTAAATCTACTTGTTGTGCTGTAGGTATTTTTTCAGCACCGATATTGGCTAAGGTCACGGCTGCTAATAAAATCAGACCACTAATAAATAATATTTTCTTTGCTCTTGATTTCAACATAGGGCTACCTTTTGAGTTGTAACATGTCTGTTAAGATATAATTTATTAATATCAATAATTTATAGCATGGATTAAGATGATCATACATGGATGGAGATGAAGTGAGTAATATTTATTACTCACATGATTTTTAATATAATTTGGATTTAAACTTGATGATTAACAATTTGTTATACAAGTCAAAGTAGAAAGCTTATTAATGGATTGATATCATTAGATATTGAATACATTCATGAGATTAAAAAAGGATAGCTTTGCGATGAAAGCTATCAACTAGCATTTAAAAGAATATTTAGATTTGAACCCAATTATCTTTCACTTCTTGTGAGTCTTTATTGAGTATCACTTTATTATCAGTGACTTGGCTTACCCATGATGTTGGAATCAAATGATGATACCCATCACCATGTTTAGTTAATTTAATTTGATCATTGCCATGTAAATGATCAACCTCACCAACTTTAGTTCCACAAGATGCAATAACATCAGCATGATTATTGATACTTTCAACATTAATCGTAGTCATTAGAACAATTCCTATTTCAAATGCGATTGAGTCTTTACCGTATAGTAAAATATTTTTTAAATCTTAATTTGTAATAAAAGGAATACAAAGCGGTTCTTAATCTTACTAAAGGTTTGAATATATTTACATTGTTGTATTTGGAAATGTTTTTTATTTGTTTTAGTTCTAGTAATAAGAAAATAGTGAGAGATATTTTGAGTTTTTATTAAAAAATGCTGTTCAATGTTTATGGAGTATTTTCATGATAAAAATAAAAGACGGTATATAAATTATGTTTTGATTTCTGTAAATAAGCCGTTTTTTATTTTATATTTCAATGTAAAATTGGGCACTTAGATAAAAATGAGACTGAAAAATGCAAGTGCTTTTAAAAAAAATAGCGCTAGGTGTAACCACTTTATTTTGTTACAGCACATTGAGTTATGCCCAACCCCCTCAAAATGCACAAGATCTATTAAAAATGATCACTTTACCTGTACTAAAAATAGAAAAAAGTGAAGATAATATTACCAGTTACTATTATAAAGACTCTAAAAACAATGATTTAGTTATTGGAATTGCAAAAGAGTTTATTGATGTGAGTTGGTCATTTAAAAAATCTCCAAATGAAGCTTCAGAAACAAATCAACAGATTAAAACAATAAGTAAAAAACTTTTAGGAGAGGAATGGCAAAGTTTATATTCGGCGATCACAGAAGGTGGAACAGTTGACTATTTATCACAAGATGATGGTACTGTGATTACAGATGCAACTTGTTCAGCAACAGAATGTGGCTATCAAGTTCGTCTTGAGCAATAACGGCTCACTTCATTATACTTTGTTATGAATTTGATTTTATAAAGAAATTTTGAATAAGTCGCTAAGCCTTCTTTTTCTACAATTTGACTACTGATGTAGAAAAAGAAGGAAATAACCTGAAAAATGACTTTTGAACATTTTGCCTTATCCATCCTTCATTTTTAAAAGAGGGGGAAAGGGTTAAGAAATAGCAACTAAAGTATTGTATTGCATGTCTTCTAACCAATCATTGATATCAAGATGATTGGCAATTGAAAACTCATTATTGACTTTAAATACCAATAATGAATCATGAATACTCATAACATTAGCCAGATGTTGTCTGATAATTACAGCATCATACTTGGTATTGATCAGCCATGTTGATTGGTTAACACGAATTGAATGATCATAATCTTCAATCGTTTTATTTACTTCATCAAAATGATCTGGGTAGAGAGAGTTTAAAATAATTAAATAGTTCATGTGAATAACCTCCATAAAAGAGATTTAAAATTAAATATCTTTTATTAATAATGTGACTTGCATCACTTAATATTTACTCTAACATTAAATTTTTTTGACAAAATCAGAAAGTGTCTAACAATTTTGTTTGGATTGATTGTCTTTGGTTGTTTTAGTTTAATTACTTTACATCTGAGTTACATTTTATTTTATATATATTTGAATGTAGCAGGGACAAAAGTTTTTCATCAGTGTTAAATTGAAGTAAAATTCATGCTTAAATTATTTAAATAATAAGCTCATCTAAAGATGGGCTTTTTTATTATTTCTCCCTGTAAGATGTTGAGGTACTGTAATGTTGGTTAAAATTGAAGATGGTTTTTATTTAAACTCATCGCATATTATTGCAATACATGTTTCTAAAAGTATGATAAATCAAAATTTCTTAATCGAAATTGAATATACGCCTAATCATCAGACAGCAACAGGGTCTTATCAAAAATCTTTTATGAGTAAATTAGATGCGGATGCCTTTTTGCAAAAATTGCATCAACAGATTTTATAATTGATCAATAATGTATTTTATTATGGATTGAAATTATGAGAAAAGGACTTCAATTTTTGTGTAAAGTTGGTTCAAATTACTTTTATTTCATGGTTAGTTTTTTAAATTTAATGTGAATAATACTGTAATAGCTAAATTAAAAAAATAGATTTCATTTTTACATTTATAAACATAAAAAGTAGTGTTAAATAAGACAAATAATTTATCTCTATATAAGATACCAACCAGATGGTATGTTTATGTATGCGAGAAAAAGATGAGTCCACTATTAAATGCTTATGCACTGTTGGCTTTAGCAATTGTTTCAGAAGTTATTGGCTCAACCTTTATTGTTAAATCAGAAGGTTTCAGCAAATTGCTACCGTCGCTTGCAGTGATTGTTTTATATAGCATCGCTTTTTATTTATTATCTCAAGTTGTTAAAGTTATTCCTTTAGGAATCACTTATGCAATTTGGGCTGGCGTTGGGATCGTATTGACTGCTTTTATTGGTTTCTTTGTATTTAAGCAAACTCTTGATTTAGCGGCAATATTGGGCATAGCCTTGATTATTTCAGGGGTTGTTGTTATTAATTTATTTTCTTCAACAGCGGGGCATTGATAAAATAAAATGAGTAATTTACATCAGCGGAAAAAACAGCCTGAAAAAGTCCGTCAATTAATTTTAGAAAACACGATGCGCCTCGCAGCAGAAAATGGTCTTAGTGGCGTCTCTATTCAAGCTGTTGCAACTTTATCTGATGTGAGTAAAGGCGGCGTATTTCATCATTTTGCAAATAAACAAATTTTAATTACGGCAATGATTGAAACTGCAATGCAAAAAATAGATCAAGAAATTGAAAAATATGTAGCAGTTGAGCATGACCAATATGGTTGTTTTACAAGAGCTTATATTGAATTAACATTAACAAGTGAAAATTTTGGGATCGGATCATTATGGTCAGCATTATGCATGACTTTTATTTCAGATCATACTTTTTGTCAGCAATGGAATCAGTGGTTAGAGCAGCGTTTAGTCAAACATCAAATCACTGATCAAAGTATGCATTTACAGCTATTGCGTTATGCTGCGGATGGTGCTTGGTTGATCGAAGGTTTTAAACCTAACAATCAACACAAGCTTATCGAAATTAAAAAAGAATTAATTCAACAAACTTATCATGCACCATCTCAGTTAAAAAATTAAACTGCATTTAGCCCACGCTGAGCATAAATATTTTCAAGTGTATCAACCAAAGTACGTGTTGTTTGGTCAATTTCAAAATTTAAATAGTCGCCAATATTGAGTTGCCCAAATTTAGTTAAACGAATTGTTTCAGGAATTAAGTCTACAGAAATTTGCTGTTGGGCTTGATTGACCTGATTGATTGTAAGACTACAGCCATGTAAACCAATAAAGCCTTTTAAGAAGAAATATTTAATTTTTTCTTTTGGAATTTCAATATCTAAATGTAAAGTTTGTCCATTTTTAATGATGTTTGTAACTTGGGCTGTACCTTCAATATGCCCATATAAATTATGTCCGCCATTTTCCATACCAATTTTAAATGAACGTTCAATATTGACTAAATCATCTGCTTTTAAAAAGCCTAATGTTGTTAATGAGAGCGTTACATCTGAAATGTCAAAACTGACCAGTTTTTTATCTGGATGAATAGCTGTAACAGTTAGGCATGTTCCATCAATTGCAACGCTTGCACCAATAAAAACATCATCTAAAAAGCCTTGGCTATTATTGACTAGAATGGTGATATAACCATCATGTTGTTCAATACTTTGAATTTTTTCAGTACCAAGAACAATACCTGTATACATTTTACACTCATCTGAATTTTGAAAAATTATCTTTATTAATAACATAAATCAGGAGTGTTGCAGATAATTATTTATGATTAAAAGTTCAAACATCGGCAATAAAAAAGCCACGATGAACGTGGCTTTATAGCGTAGTTATGACTTGCTATTTTTAATAAAAAAATATTTTAGCTTTCTAAAAGTACAGAACCATACTGTTCACGTAAGTCTTTTTTCAGCATTTTACCCGTACCTGTTAATGGAATTGCATCAACAAAAATAACCTTGTCAGGAATTTGCCATTTAGCAATTTTATCTGAATAGTAGTTTAATACATCTTCTTCAGTGACTTCAGCACCTTGTTGTTTGATTGCAATCACAATAGGACGTTCATCCCACTTTGGATGAGTTGCAGCAATGACGGCTGCCATCGCAATATTTGGATGACTCATTGCAATATTTTCAAGTTCTACAGACGAGATCCATTCCCCACCTGATTTAATGAGGTCTTTAGCACGGTCACTGAGTAGGAGGTAACCGTCTTCATTGACTGAAGCAATATCGCCTGTATCAAACCAGCCATCTGCTGTCGTCGCACTGTTAGATTTTCTATAATAAGACTCAATAATCCAATGACCTTTTACTTGTAAGTTACCCGTGGTATGACCGTCACGTGCAACTTCATGAGTGCCATTTTCTTCATCTGTAATACGAATATCGACACCAAAAGGTGGGCGACCTTGTGACAGACGAATTTTTAATTGTTCTTCTGAAGACAATTGTTGATGTTTGGCTTTCAACTGATTACTGGTGCCAAGAGGGCTCATTTCAGTCATACCCCATGCGTGAATAGTTTCACAGTGATATAAATCTCTGAATGCTTTCATCATTGCAGGTGGGCAAGCTGAACCACCCACAACGTTACGATTGAGACTGTCTAAGCTACTACCCAATTGTTTTGCTGCGGCAAGTAAGCCTTGCCAAATGGTTGGAACACCTAAGGCGATATTCACTTTATACTGGTCGATCATTTGTACTAGACTTGCACCGTCTAAGCCTGGACCAGGAAGAACAAAAGTACAACCGACCATTGCAGCAGCATAAGGTGTCCCCCAAGCGTTCACATGAAACATTGGCACTACAGGCAACATCACATGATTTGCTGAAAGATTTAAAGAGTCAGGTAAACAAATAGCATAAGTATGTAGAATCGTTGAACGGTGGCTATATAAAGCACCTTTCGGGTTGCCTGTTGTACCTGATGTATAGCAAAGAGAACTTGCTGTATTTTCGTCAAAGTTTGGCCAATCAAACTCAGCAGAGTTTTCTGCAATAAGTGCATCGTAAAATTTTACTTCAGGTAGTGCAGTCGCTACATCTTGGTCAAAAGCACCTAAGCAAATAAAATGCTCAACAGTTGGGGTATGTGCTTTAACGGCACTAATTAAAGGTAAAAAAGTTTTATCGAATAAAACAACTTTGTCTTGAGCATCATTAATAATGAAAACAAGCTGTTCTGGAAATAGGCGAGGGTTAATGGTGTGGCAAATCATGCCACTACCTGAAATGGCATACCAAGATTCTAAATGACGATGGTTATTCCATGCAATTGTTGCAATACGGTCGCCATGTGCTGTTCCTAAACTTGCTAAAGCATTCGCAAAACGTTTTGAATTTTCAGCAACATGTGTCCAATCAGTTGTTGTTATTGTGCCATCTGTATTTTTAGAAATGATTGCTGTATCACCATGATAACGTGCTGCATGCTCAATTAAATTACTAATCAGCAGCGGCTGAAGCATCATATTTCCTTGCATATACTATCCTTTATTTTGTTGTAAATTGGTTGGTCTTTAGATAATCCGTTCTATTTAAAAAGCATCAAATAGAAAAAATACTTCTTCATCCTAGCGAAAAATAAGCTGAAAGCAATCAAAAAATTAACAATTTTTTTGTAACGAAAATAAAGGTATTTAATTTTAAAAACAAAGATTTATGAAATTATCATTATTTGAAAATGTTGTAGCAATATATAGACTAAAGTCTAATTTTTATAATGTAAATATAACTTGAAATAGTTCACAAATATGCTAAATATATGAGACACCTTTATAAAAATATATGTTTTAGGATAAAACATGAAAAGGTTCAACAATGGGAGGTTATGAATGTTTCAAAAGATCAAAAAGATTTTGTGTGTACACCAATTTGAATATGAGATTAATGAATACTCTGTTGTGACTAAAGAATGTCGTAAATGTGGTATTTCTCATTAATTTTATATGAAAATACAAGCGGAATATCATCACATTATGTGTTTTAAATGTAGTGTGATGATATTGAAAAAATAATATAAATCTATCGCAATATTTTTATTTAGTTTTTATCTTTTTATTTCAGTTAAAATAATTGATTCTCATATTTTGAATTTTTATTGAAATGTCGAAAAACTTTTCTCTAGATAGCTACGTTGTTGATCAAAGCTTAGCTGATACTTTAACGTGGTTATGCCATCATCAAGATTGCTTTGATTCTTTTCAATATGATGCTTTTACTCAAGAATTAATTGTCAACCATGCCAATGGCAAAGATCTTATCCGAGAAGGGATGTACTTAAATGCAAAATATGGCATTTTGATTACTTCATTATAAAGTCTGATGAATTTGTACGATTCATATTTTTCTATACATAAAAAAGCGATAAGTTAAATATCGCTTTTTCATTAAAAATATGACTTTTTGACTTAACTTTATTTAGCTTGCCATTGCATCCACAGAGAGTTCGGCTGCTGTAGGTTTAGCTTTTTCAGCTTTTAAACCAAGTTTATTGAAAAGTTGTTTGTCTTTGCCTTCGCCTGCGTTTGGCGTGGTTAATAATTTTTCACCACTAAATAATGAGTTTGCACCTGCCATAAAGGCTAAAGCCTGATCTGAATCCGTTAAAGCTTCACGTCCTGCTGACAAGCGAATATAGCTTTTTGGCATGATAATACGTGCCACTGCAATGGTGCGAATCCATTCTGTGACATCCAATTTCTCTACATCTGCTAATGGTGTACCATCAATAGGAACAAGCATATTGATTGGCACAGATTCAGGATGTGTAGGTAAAGTCGCAAGCTCTTGCAATAAACCAATACGGTCATTACGGTTTTCACCTAAACCAACAATACCACCACTACACACTTTCATACCTGCACTACGTACATGATCGAGCGTGTTTAAACGGTCATCAAAAGTACGTGTGCTAATGATATGTGAATAATATTCACGTGAAGTGTCTAAATTGTGGTTGTAGTAATCTAAACCTGCTTCATGTAAACGTTCAGCTTGAGATTGGTTGAGCATGCCTAAAGTCATACAGGTTTCAAGACCTAAGGCTTTGACTTCACGTACCATTTCGAGCACATAAGGCATATCGCGTTCATGCGGATTACGCCAAGCAGCGCCCATACAAAAACGTGATGAACCAGAAGCTAATGCTTCTTTTGCTTCACTAATAACTTTATCTACAGCAATACGTTTTTCAGCTTCAAGCTTAGAGTCATAATGTACTGATTGAGAGCAATATTTACAATCTTCAGGACATTTACCTGTTTTGATTGAAAGTAGTGTACTGACCTGAATCGTGTTTGCCTCAAAATGATCACGGTGAATCTGTTGAGCTTTAAACACCAAGTCTAGAAAAGGTTGTTCATATAAGGCTTGGATCTCGTCACGTGTCCAATCATTTCGTACTAAAGGCATAGGTCAAATCCCTGAAAATCTCGCTATCTGTATTTATCATACACAAATCATGCCAAAGCCAAAGGGCAAAAACGTCCAAATTGTAATTGGCATATTGACTTAAGATTATCATATAAATTCAAAATAAAAATAGTAATTTACTTACAAAGTTGACTGTTTTTTACGTCATTTACTCGCATAAATGAGTTTGAAACTTTTGCTAACTTCAGTGTATTCGTCATTAAAAAAAACAAATATCAGTAACTTGGTAAAGAACGTGCTTTTAAAATGAGGCTTGAAAACAAATAAATTTTTTAGATATTTTCCTTAGATTTTCTCAGTTGTTCGGCAATCGCCCAGTCAACATGGATTTGCACAATCTCATCATGAGTCGATTTTTGTTGCTCTAAAGCTTGTAAAATTTGGGGTGAAAATGGTGCATTACCTAAACCAATCGCAATATTTCGCATAAAACTTTGGTATCCTGTGCGCCGAATTGGACTGCCTTCTGTGCAAGTTAAAAAAGTTGCTTCATCCCAGTGCCATAAGTCTAAAAGTGAAACTTGATCTAACCCATGTCGCGGGTTGAAATCTTCAATACTGGTTTTTTTTGCAAAGCTATTCCATGGACAGATCAGTTGACAATCATCACAACCAAAAACTCGGTTACCAATGCCTCGTCTTAATTCTTCAGGAATGACACCTTTATATTCAATTGTTAAATACGCAATACATTTTCGAGCATCCAACATATAGGGTTCAACAATTGCTTGCGTTGGGCAAATATCAATACATGCTGTACATGAACCGCAATGTTTGGTCGTAGGTCCATCAAAAGGCAAATCTAGGGAAGTAAATAATTCACCTAAAACAAAAAATGAGCCTGATTTTTTATGAATGAGTAAAGTATGTTTACCTGTCCAGCCCATTCCTGCATTTTCAGCCAGTGCTTTTTCAAAAACAGGCGCAGAGTCAGCAAAAGGACGTGATTCAAAATCACCTATTTTTTCTTTAATTAAATTTGCTAGCGTTTTTAGTCGTCCACGCATGACTTTATGATAATCACGCCCTCGAGCATAACGTGCAATAATGGCAGAATTTGGTGCATCAGGTACATAACGCGGCTTTGGTGTTTCGACCAAATAGTTCATACGCACACAAATGATACTTTTCGTGTTAGGGACTAATAAAGTTGGATCAGCACGTTTTTCTAAATTTTCTTCTAAAAATTTCATATCACCATGATAACCACGTTTTAAATATTCTTTAAATCGTGCTAATTCTGCTTGAGCATCAGGTTTGGCAATGACACAATCAGCAAAGCCAAGTTGCAAAGCTTGTTCCTTGATCCACGTTTTAAGTTGTTGCGGATCAATCTGTTGTAATGCAATAGAAGTTGAAGATAAAGAAGCTGACATAGAAGATATAGGGAAGAATAATGCACGTTCAAGTTTATCACAGCCATGAAATTCAAGCATGGGAAGCGCGTTGGTTTGATCAGCAAAATAGTTCTTTTGGCTTGATGCAGCAAGTCGCATGGTTAATCACACAGCGTTTACAGACTTTATTTTCTCAGCAGCTTTCTCAAAATCAGCTTAAAATTCAGAACATAGCCATTTGGTGTGGAACAGGAAATAATGCTGGAGATGGTTATTGTTTGGCAAAATATTTACAACAATTGGGTTATCAGGTCACCGTTTTTGCTGCACCTTTGGGTCATTCTGAAGACCTAGATCAAGCCATGCAATTGGCAAAAGATAATCAAGTGAATATTCAACAAGGTTTTGAACAGCATCAGCAGTTTGATTGTCATATTGATGCTTTGTTTGGTATTGGTTTAAATCGAGTATTAAATGAAGAGTGGCAAGCTGTTATTGAAAAATTTAATCAGCAAACAGGTTTGAAAATTGCTATAGATGTACCGAGCGGTTTACATGCAAATACAGGACAAAGCTTACCCATTGCAGTAAAAGCGGATTGGACTTATAGCGTGTTGGGGTTAAAAGCAGGATTATTAACAGGACAAGGTCGAGAATATGCAGGAAAAATTGATGTTATTTCTGCGATTCCACCAGATGCCGAGTTGCAAAGTTTAGCGCAACTCGCTACAACGAAAATTTGTTTACCACCACGTAAAGCATTTGGTCATAAAGGGAGTTATGGGCACGTTTTAGTTGTTGGTGGGCATGCTGAAATGGGTGGAGCAGTGATGATGGCAGCCGAGTCAGCATTTAGTGCGGGTGCAGGTAAAGTCACAGTGGTTTGTCATCAAAAACATCATGCTGCAATTTTGGCACGATCTCCCAATATCATGTTACGTGATATCAATGAATTAAGTGATGAAACCATTCAGAACTTATTAGATCAAGTTGATGCGATCAGCTTAGGAATGGGATTAGGGCGTGATGTTTGGGCAGAGCAACAATTTTTGAAATGGTTTTCTAAAATAAATTTAACCACACATTTACATGTTGTTTTAGATGCTGATGCGCTATGGTTTTTAGCCCTTCATCCAATCAAAGTGAATGCGCAGACCTATTTAACCCCTCATTCTGGCGAAGCTGCAAAGTTATTAAATTGTTCAGTATCTGAAATAGAGACCGATCGAATTGCTGCGATTTATCAGTTAAAAGAAAAATATGCAGGGCAATGGGTGTTAAAAGGTTCAGGTAGTTTGACACTTGAACAGCAACTTTTATGGATTTGTTCAGCAGGAAATGCAGGCATGGGAACAGGTGGAATGGGGGATGTGCTTGCAGGAATGATTGCGAGTTTAAAAGCCCAATTTTCAGATCAAATTAGCTTACATGATATTGTGACTTTGCATGCTTTGGCTGGTGATCATTTAGCACAACAAGGTCAACGTGGCTTGCAGGCACATCATATGAGTGAGGCGGTTTATTATGTGGTAAATTATGCGGCATAATGTATTGATAAAATTTTATATTCTTACAATTCATGAAAGCTATAGGCATGATTATTTTAAAAATCAACAGAAATATATTTGAGTGAAATAAAATGGCAGAAAAGTATTTGGTTGTCGCAATAGTTTTTGCGGCATGTATTCTCATGATTATTTATACTCAACGAGATCATTCAAAATCTAAAAAAAAGTTGAGTTTAAAAGAAAAACTTCAGCAGGAGTTTCCGCAATATAAAGTGATTGAACGTAACGAAAATATTGTGATTTGCAAAGAAATTGAAAATAGTCGAGTTGATGAAGAATTAATGTTGATTCGAATAGATCCAAATCAACAAAAAAACTTGAGAACAATCGGTAAAATGTTGATTGCGACTTATAGCAAAGCACCTTCGATTCGAGAAATAAAAAAAGATGGTATGCCATATTTATAATGTGTAAATTCTGTATCTTATCGTCTACGACTATTGCGACTACGTCCACGTGCCATACCACCTAAAGCATTGAGCACAGCGAGTTTGCTCATGCTACCTGAGGCGTGTGCATGACAGATTGCTGCTGCTAAAGCATCGGCAGCATCAGCTTGTGGATGAATGGAAAGATTTAATAACTTCATGACCATCATTTGAACTTGTTCTTTATCTGCAGCCCCATAACCAACGACAGATTGCTTGATTTGTCGTGCAGTATACTCTGCAACTTGTAAGTCTAGATTAACTAAAGCTGCAATTGCTGCACCACGTGCTTGTCCTAGTTTTAAAGCGGAATCTGGATTTTGTGCCATAAAAACTTGTTCAACAGCAGCTTCTGTAGGACCGTGGAACTTTACAATACGATCAATACCAGCAAAAATTCGCTTTAAACGTTCAGGCATTTCTGTAGTTTCAGTACGAATTGTGCCTGCATCTACAAATTTTAGTTTTTGACCATCTTTTTCAATAATTCCATAACCTGTTAATCGTGAACCTGGATCAATTCCAATAATAAGCGACATATATTTAATATTTAAAAGTGAATTATTGCTGAATTATATGATTTTCTAAGACAAAAATGTATGTATTTTTAATTTATAGTTTTAATAGTATTTATTTAATCTAAAATTAAACCTTGAAAATGATGTAGAGCATTATGATGAATTAAAATATAGACGTAATTTAAAGTCTAGGTCATTGTTACGGTAATAAGAATTTCTCTTGGTGTAATGTAAATAAATGTAACCAATGTTATTGATAATTATTTTTATTTATATTTTATTTAGAATAGAGTATTTAAGTTATTAATATTTAATGTTTAATATTTTATTTATAAAATGATTGTTTTTAAGGGTAGTTTAAGAAAGAGCTGAATGCTTCATTATATTATTGTATAATTTGTGTGTTCATTTTGTGTTGATTGTTGTTGTTTTTATGAATATTGTGAAATTTTTAGCAAGTTTTAATACTGTAAATACATATTTAGTTTTAGCAACTTTGGGGTTGGCAATATTATGTAGTTATTTTTATTTAAACCCTTAGTTGCTGAAAATAAAATTTAAAACCTATATTTATATAGGTTTTTTTATAGGTATAAAGATTAATTCATTATTTAAAAATGAAGTACGAGCAATAATCATTGTAGTGTGATTTATTTTGATTGATCAATAAGAGATTCTTATATAGAGAAAATCTATCTTTATTTGATAAGAGTATAAGTTTGGCTACCTAGAATATCCTACAGTAAAATTCTCTAATTTTGAGTACACCGCATAAATTATGATGAACAAGTTTTTGCAATAAAGCTCTGGAGAGTTAAGTAGTCTATGAAATGGTAATGTTATTGATTTTTTATATAGATAGACTTTGTTGACATAGTGCTTACATAGATTTAGATATTAAAAAACCACTTAGGATTAATGCACCTAAGTGGTTGTTTTATTTGGTGGGCCCGCCCAGACTTGAACTGGGGACCAACGGATTATGAGTCCGCTGCTCTAACCAACTGAGCTACAGGCCCTATAAAGTTAAAAACTATATATATCAACATCTTTAACTTGAATCGCATAATACACAATAATTTTTTTAATTGCAATATTATTTTTTGTAGGCGCTGTGTAGACGGTAAATAAATTGCTATACTTATTGCATGTTATTGCTAACGAACAGCATTCTATACGATGTCAAATCAAAAAACAAAGCTAACAAAAACATTTGTTGATTCTGTGCCCTTATCGCCCAATAAACAGGTCTTTTATAGAGATTCAGATTTGATCGGCTTTGCTTTACGTGTAACAGCATCAAAGGTTTACGTGGTGGAAAGGCGAATAGGTGATGGTAAATCATCTGTTCGCGTTTTAGTGGGAAGACATGGAGAATTAACTCCTGCACAAGCCCGAGAAAAAGCACAAATGTTACTTGCACAAATGGCGGCAGGTATTAATCCAAATAATGAAAAGAAAAAAGATAAAGATTTAAAATTAGTAAATTATGCAAAAGAAACACAACAACCCACGCTTATGACCGCCTACAACGCCTACATTAATGAAAGAGAACTTGGCGTGAAGTCATTAGAAGACTATAGAATGTGTGTAGAGGATTATTTGGTTGAATGGAAAGACGTTAAGTTAATTGATATTACACGTAAGATGATTCAAGAGAAGCATGTGGAATTAACTATAAGGTCTAAAGCACGTGCAAACTTAGCGATGCGTTTTTTGCGTGCTGTGTTTAATTTTTCAATTGAACATTATTTAGATGTAAATGATAAAAGTATTTTAGATATTTCCAATCCAGTAAATACTTTAGGTGCGAAAAAAGCTTGGAATAAAATTAAAAGAAGAAAAGGGTATATACGTAAAGACCAAATACATGATTGGGTTCACACAGTACTGTCAACTGAATGGGTAGGTCAAAATTATTATAATCATAATGCTTATACCAATCAGGATTTTTTACTCATCGTACTGTTAACAGGCTTTCGCCGTGAAGAAACAGAAAGTCTAAAATGGCAAGATGTTGACTTAAAATACGGAACAGTAACCTCTGTAGATCCTAAAAATGGTGAGCCAATTACTTTACCAATGGGACCTATTTTAAAACATATTATGCAGGCTAGATTTGAACGATCTGGTGGCAAGCCTTATGTTTTTCAGGCAAGACAAGGTGATGGTCATGTGACCAATCGTAGTAAGGCACGATATAAGATCACTGAATTAAGTGGTATCGAATTTACATACCATGATTTACGACGTACTTTTTCTAGTATCGCCAATAGCATTAATATTGGTTCATATACAATTAAGAGGCTGATTAATCATTCACTCGATGAAGCAGATGTAACAGATGGCTATATTCAAGTTTCTTTTGAAGATTTACATTCAGCAATGATGAAAATAGAGCAAGCAGTTTTTACAGATCAACACTTTGACATGATTAAAAATAGAAAATTTAAAGCGCCTACGAGGCACCACGATTATCTAGAAAAAGCGATGTCTTTGAAGTTGGAAGAAAATAGTTTAAGTGCGATTTCAAAAATTGATCAGCTTAAAGTTTTAATGAATCCATTAGAAAATCATACTAAACAAAAATAAGGAATTTATAAGTACTTTTTATTTATTGTTAATATTCAATAGTAATGATTTGATATAGAAATTTATACAAAATACTTTAATGAAATTGGAGGATTATCAAGTTTATTTAGATTTAATTTTTTAAAAATCAACAGAGTATATAACTTCAATTGTATGCTTGTAAAAGCAACAATATTTGATACTCATTAAAAAGGTGGGTTTTATTAAATAATTAAAAGGGTATAGTGGACTGTTAATTAAGTGCGTTATTTTATCTATGTCTGAAACTTATAAATATCTTCATACCCAAATGGGTACATTTGGTTCCCTTCCAACGCATAAGGTTTTTGTAAGTAGTGTTGGAAGAAAAACAAAGTTAATTTTTGCTGATGATACTTTTGTTTATGGTATTGTTTCTGATTGGGCTTTAAATCATTCAGGTTTGGATTCAAGAAAACCGACATGGGGAGAAGAGCCTAAAATATTTTTAGAAAATGAAAAGATGAGATTAAACTCATATAAAGCCTCACATCCAAATTTTATAACTCAGGGAGATATTGGTTAGTTTTTTTAAAATATTTTTTATATGATTTTTATCATAAATTTTTTTATTTTAAATAAAGTTTGCTTTGTTGGTGTTTAGGGCGTATAAAGTCATTTCGTTGATGCGGGATGGAGCAGTCTGGTAGCTCGTCGGGCTCATAACCCGAAGGTCGTTGGTTCAAATCCAGCTCCCGCTACCACGAAGAATTTTAAAGTTCATATATCTATTATTTAATACAGCGTAGTAGATATTTTTTATCGATTTATATACTTGTACCCCTATTATAGTACAAGTATTTTTTATTCAAAGTTTTATATACCCTTGCGCTTCTTAAGGCTTGGGTATTTTTTTATATAAAATAAAGCTTTTCAATATAAATTAAAAATAAAACTTTTAAATCGTGCATTTTAAATATTTAGATGTTATTGTGAGATTGATCGAATCCGTAAGCAAAACGGTGGTGTTTGAGTTGTTAATGGAATGGCGTATTCCTTATAAATAGATTTAAGTTCAAACAATTGACGCAGAGCATGAGATTGCAGCATGCCGATCCAAAAAGCCCATAGTGATAAACTGTGGGTTTTTATATTGATCTTAATCATTTAATTAGATTTTATTATGATCAAATAAAATTATTTATTTTCTCATTAAAATTTATGAAAATGGTAGGTTAAGCTTATTATTAAAAATGATACTGAGTTGTTTTTTAGTTATTTGCTTATACCTATTATTGGGCGTAGTATGTCTATATTAAGTGAATATCATTAGAATTGAAGGTTGGCTTCAACTCTATTTCGCAATTTATATGCTGATGTAAATATCATAAGTGTGAGATAAGACAGATCGTCTTATTTTTGTTAGTTCTACAAATAGCTCTAGTTTAGTTAGTCTTAATATTTAATACTTCTCTGTTTACAAAAGCTCAAAGTGAGTTTTTAAATTGAATAAAGTAAATGGCTGGACAATAGCCACCGCCTTAAATGGTGATAAGATACGTGTGAAGATAGTTCCTTTGCAAATGCCGCAAAATAGTCGTGAAGGAACTATTTTAGTTGAGGTTGGAAAGGAAATACAATTAGAATCAGGAGAGAATCGTCGATTTAATATTGATGGGCATTCTTTTTATTTAGGGATGAATCAACTTTATCGAGTTTCTATATAGAAAGTTATAGAGAATATAGATTTTTATGTGCTTATTTCTATTGATCTATAATATCTAGTAGGTTTTTAAAGAGTTTAATTCTATGCGTTGTTATATTAAAAATTATTGATTTTGATATGTTTTGATTGATTATGTGAAGTAATTTATTAGTCTAGTTTTAAAGATAATAAACTATTAAATTAACTTATTGGGTAGAAGGAGATGCTACCCAATATTATTTTGATAGTATTTTTATATGTAGTCAATATATTTAGTTTTTAAAGATATTTATGGTTTTTGTTTAGTGTAAATAATATCTGATAAAGGCTTTGTT
>NZ_PYIX02000026.1 GCF_003024515.2 Acinetobacter sichuanensis | reverse complement strand
TCTGCTTTACCTGAACCTAATAGATTGCCATTTTTGTCCTTAATTTCAACAGTAGAACCTGCTTCGGCTTTTCCTGTCACGGTTTTACCATCTGCGCTGATCACAACATCGGATGGTGCATCTGGTGCAGTGGTATCTCGGTCATTATGATTTTTATCATTATCTAAAGATGTGTTTGCAATCCATGTTCCTGTTGCTATAGCACCTGCTACACCCGCCACAAAGGGCCATACACCTGCGCCATCGTCATATAACAAGGGCTCAACATGTTCTATGCCCGCATAATTAACTGTTTCTAATGCTACGTGATTTAAATCACTAAATTGTACCCACAATAATTTATCATTATCTTCTAGAACTAAACTATTATCCATAGCAAAGAAGTTTTCAATTTGAATAACTTCTCCATTTTCTAGAGTAATAACTAAATTATCTCCATTCCTTGCAATATCTTTTATTTCTTCTTTATTACATTTTAATATAACAACAGAAGGTTTATTTAAGCTAAAGCTTGGATTTAAAATATCTACCGATTTCCATGTAGTTTTGGAAACTATTGATATATTCGTCATTTTATTATCACCATTATCAGCAAAATACTGATTTAAAAGAATCCCTCGCAAATCTTATCATGCTATTTTTATTTTAAAAGCAACCAAAAAAAATAATAATTCAATAAAAAATTAACAATTAATTAAAAAAATATTAATATTAATATTTTCTAAAAAAAACTTGTGCGTTATTAGAACATAAAGTATTTATAAAAAATTTTTAATATAAAATTACTCATTATTTATCAATATATTATATTTTTATAAATCCTTATAGAAATTAAAATATTAAATTAAATTAATAATTATTTAAGTTTAACTTAAATATTATTTTTATAACTATTTACACTTATATGATGTGTAAAATAAGTCATATATTTTATAAAACAATTTAAAAAAATATCAAAATTAACAATTAATGTATTATATATCACACAATATATGTTTAAATATAAACACTTAACCTGAGTTCGATAAAATCACCTTAATTTGCAATCAAGTTTTTAAAAGTTGGCTTATTCGAATTTAAACAATAAGCCACGATTGCTGCCAAAAGAAGTACTCCACATGGATGAAGCAACAATCAAAAGTATAGCTGTTGAATTAGCCAAAGGTTTAAAAACTCCAGAAGATTCAAACCAAATGACAGCAGTATTTAAAAAATTCATGATTGAAACAGCACTAAATACAGAGCTTTCCGATCACCTCGGCTATGAAGCATCAGTCTAAGAAAGGTTTAAATAGTCGTAATGGCTTTAGCTCTAAAACTGTTTTAACTCAAGATGGAGAACTTGCTTTAGATATCCCACGTGCTCGAGATGGGTCATTTGAACCTCAAATTATTAAAAAGCATCAAACTCGTATTACTAGCATGGATGACCAAATTCTGTCGTTGTATGCGAAAGGAATGACTAATAGAGAAATCGTTGCTTTTTTAAAGAAATGTATGATGCCGATGTTTCAGCGTCATTGATTAGTAAAGTTACAGATGCTGTGATTGAGCAAGTGACTGAGTGGCAAAATAGAACGCTCGATAGTCTTTATCCTGTTGTATATCTTGATTGTATTGTTGTGAAAGTTCGTCAACACTCCACTGTAATCAATAAATCCGTATACCTTGCTCTAGGCATTAATATAGATGGACATAAGGAATTGCTCGGAATTTGGATTGCTCAGACCTAAGGTGCCAAATTTTGGTTATCGGTCATGACTGAACTTAAAAATCGAGGAGTACAAGACATTCTTGTTGCATGTGTTGATGGTCTAAAGGGGTTTCCTGATGCCATAGCCTCTGTTTACCCTCATACGGATATCCAATTATGTATTGTACATGTTGTACGCAATAGTCTGAAATTTGTGAGTTGGAAGGATTACAAGGCTGTTACAGCTGATCTAAAGGCGATCTACCAAGCAAGTACCAAAGATAATGCGCTTACTGCATTAAATATTTTCTGTGATCAATGGAATCATCCGTACCCTAAAATTGGAGAATCCTGGAAAGCAAATTGGGAAAATATTCGAACGATATTTAGCTATCCTGCTGAAATACGTCATGCCATTTATACAACAAATGCAATTGAGTCACTGAATAGTGTGATCCGTCACTCAACGAAGAAAAGAAAAATCTTTTCTTCTGATGACTCTGTGAGGAAAGTCATTTATTTAGCAGCATCGAATGCTGCTAAGAAGTGGACAATGCCAATTCAAAATTGGCGTTTAGCAATGAATTGGTTTACGATTCATTTCGATGATCGACTAAAAGATCATTTATAAAAATGGAACTTACACAAAATAATTTACAGACTCATAATAGTGCTGATTACAACTATTAATCACCGCACCAATCATTGGTTTTGGTAGACATATATAGACATGTGTACCTTTTGGCTGAGTACCGATTAATACATTTAAATCTAAATGTGTACCTTCGCTATCAATATAGCTATACACATGTTCAGCATGTATGCCTTGTTTGAGTTCATCTAACAAAGCTGCATGTTCAGGTGAACGAAATGCGTAATGCAACTCGTAATTTGCACCACGTTCTGCTAACTCATCCATTTGTGGAGTTTTGTTGCACAAAGATTTAAAAATCAAAGTTATCCTATTTTACTCAAATTTAAGTGACAACTTGGGTATGAGGTCTGCCTAATATCGTAAATTTATTTAAGACGGTCATACGTACATGAATCACGTTAACTTGGCTGTCAAAGTTCCTCTCACTGAGTTTATCACCTCATAATTTGATGCAATGTATCTTAGTTTCAACCAAACTTCGCCGATGATAACCCGACCATTTTTTCTATGGTGTTTTGCCGAAACGTTTAGTTAGCTATTCAAAGTAGTTCATTTCGCTCTCGTGAATGCATTTTTATATCTTTCCAGGGCTTTATATTTTTTCTAGGTGGAATCAATGCATACACTTGCCGATCTGCAATGACCTGACGGCATTGTTTTGTGTCATAAGCAATCTGTATAGACAGAATCGATTTGTTCATCTAAAGGAATTTGAGCAAGTAAATCTTCCAGTACCTGTGAGTCACCGACATTATTTGTGGTAAGTTGTACAACACGTATTTGAAGGATTTTAGCATCTATAGCAATATGAAGCTTACGCCATTGGCGACGATATTCAGATCCATGTTTCTTACACTTCCATTTACCTTCCCCTAAAAACTTCAAACCAGTAGAGTTCACGAGTAGATAAAGACCATCACTACTTTTTTAATATCCAATCGCAATATCGATACACCTTTGTCTTCTGCACAGTGTGGAATAATCTGGCGCTATCCAATTAACCCGCAAAGCTTAATCAGACTTTGGACGAAGCCAGTAACCATTCGCAAAGACAATTTAAATAAAGATTTGATCATTAAACAGTATTGAATAGCTGTAGCGGAGTAAGTTTGATTTCGCCCATGTTTTCCTTGCGTATGAACATACCATTGAGTCAAAGGATCAAATCAAATGGAAATATTGCCTCGATTAATTAAGGCTCTGTTATATGTGAACCAATTGGTTGTACGATAGATTTTAGGTGTAGGTTTATTCATTTGCGAATATATTGTGGAATAAGAACTTATTCGGTAGGTTTGTGCAACAAAGCCATTTTAACTTAGAACATCATATTTTTTATTACCTTATATATTTTTGCTCACAAAAAAGCCAGTATAAATACTGGCTTTTTAATAAATAAATTATCTTTCTCTTAATGCTTCTTGTGCTTTATTAAATGGTTTAAGTAAATATTCCATAATCGTTTTTTGCCCTGTTTTAATATCTACTGTCGCGACCATACCAGGTGTAATTGCAAATGATTGCCCAGATTTATTGACCAATTTATCAACATCAGTTTGAATATAAACACGATAATAAAATTGATCTTGTTTAACTTCATCTCGAATTGTATCTGGTGAAATCACGACAACTTTGCCATCTAAGCCGCCATAGATTGAATAATCATAGGCTGTGATTTTCACAAGTGCTGCTTGTCCAGGATGAATAAAAGCGATATCTCTTGGTGAAATACGTGCTTCAATTAATAACTTTTCATCTAATGGAACTAAAGTCATTAATTTTCCATTTTGCGGAATAACCCCACCAATCGTGGTAATAGCAAGTTCTTTCACTACGCCACGCACAGGTGCATAGAAAGTCGAACGTTTTACAGAGTCATTACGTCCTGTTACGACTTGTTGTAAAGATTTAATATCTGCGTTGGCTTTGGCTAATTCTTCACGAGCTTTCACATAGTAATCATTACGCTTGTCATTAATCTGATTTTCAAAGTTATTAATATCACGCTTTAAACGTAACACTTCAACTTCTGAAGCAGCTCCTTTTGCAACCAAAGGTTGTGTCATTTGTAATTCGTTTTGCACCAAAGACAACGCGTGTTGTAAACCTTTGATCGACTCTTCTAAGTTCCAACGTCTAGAAGTATAAAGTGCTGTTTCTTCTGAAACTAAACTTGGAATCTCATGGACTTCTTTAGGAAAGCTCAACTGAGTACCATTTACTTCAGCTTGTAAACGTGCTGCAGTTGCCTGCATCGCACGTAATTTACTTAAACTTTCACCAACTTGTGATTCAAAACGAGTGGGGTCAATTTGCGCTAAAATTTGCCCTTTTTCAACAATATCACCTTCTTTTACTTCTAGCTTAGTCACGACACCACCATCTAAAGACTGGATGGTTTGCTCTTTAGATGAAGGAATGACTTTACCTGTTCCTGTCGATACTTCTTCTAATTTGAACATACATGCCCAAACAATAAAAGCAATTAAGCCTAAAGCAACGATCCAAATCACCAAGCTTGATTTGGGTAAAGGTGGCTCAGAAAATTTGAGTGCCGAAGGATTACTTGGACGCTTTAATGTGTCTAAGCCATTTTCTGGTTTTGTTTTATTTTCAGGTAATTGTGCTGAACTCATGCTGAAGTACCTCGTGCATTGGCTTGACTCGAATTCAAGATTTCATTACGAGGACCATCTTTTACGATTTTTCCTTCATGAACCACAACGATACGGTCTACCAATTGCAATACTGCGGGGCGATGTGTTGCCACAATCAAAGTTCGATGTGCTGACCATTCTTTTAAGTTATTAATTAAAGTACGTTCAGAAACATCATCTAATGCTGCTGTTGGCTCATCTAATAACAGAATACTTGGATTGCGTAATATAGAACGTGCTAATAATAAAGATTGTTTCTGACCACCAGAAAAACCTGTACCACCTTCAAGCACAACGTGATCTAAGCCTTCTTTTTTCTGTTCTACAATTTCAAGTGCATTTGCCAGTTTTAAAGCATTGATAATGTCATGATCTGTTGCCAATGGTGCGCCTAAAGTCAAATTTTCACGAATCGTACCGTAAAAAAGTTGAGCATTTTGATTCAACAAAGTCATATCTCGACGAATATCATCAGGATCAATTAAATTTTGGTCAACTCCATCTAAAGTGATTTTGCCTTGAATTGGCGTCTGCATTCCTGCCAATAATTGCAGTAAAGTTGATTTACCTGCCCCATTACGACCTAAAATTGCAATTTTTTCGCCAGCTTTAATTTTTAACTGTGGAATAACTACGGATGGACGAGGATCATCTTCACTATATTTAAATAAAACGCCTTTAAATTCGTAGTTACCTAAAATCGTTGGGCGATGAATCAGTTGTGCTCGATCAGGACGATCCACAGGTTTTTTCATTAACTCATCTAAACCTTGCTTCGCCACTTTGGCTTGTTGCCAGCGCCCTAAAACACCCGTAATTTGTGAAATAGGTCCTAACATTCTTGAAGATAAAATCGAACATGCAACTAGCGCACCAGTCGTCATATCCCCTTTCATCACTGCAAAACAACCCACCAATACGACAACTGCATAAGTCAAACCCTGAATTTTTTGAGTCCATGCATTTAACCAACCAGTAATTTTACGTTGGCGCATACTGACATCGGCTGAAACCTCATTCATGTGATTCCATTGGTTTTGAAATCTGGCTTCTGCACGTAATAATTTAATATCTTCAATGCCTTGAACAGCTTCAACTAAAATTGCATTACGAATAGCACCTTCACGCATGCCTTCTTGTGCGAGCTGTGCGAGCTTCTTTTGCGCCAAAATACTTGGAATAATCATCAATGGTACAACGATTAGCATCACCCAAAATAGGTTGCCACCAATCACCCAAAAAATTGCAAGGAATAATAGGAAGAATGGTAAATCGGCAATTGCACTGATCGTGGTTGAGGTAACAAGTTCACGCACCCCTTCTAACTCACGAATTTGTGAAATAAATGATCCTGTAGATTTAGAACGATCTTTATTACGAATACGCAATGCATGACCAAACACACGATCAGATATTTTCAAATCCGCACGTTTACCAATAATGTCAGACAAATACACCCGTGCCACACGCAAAGTAAATTCAAAAATAGCTGCGATCAGCACCCCACCTGCCAGAACCCACAACGTAGGGATGGATTGTGATGGCACAACACGGTCATACACTTGCATGGAGAAAATAATGGTTGCCAAAGCTAAAATATTGGCAATCATGGACGCAACCATAATATCGGTATAGCGTTTCCAATCTTTTAGAACAATGCTCCAAAACCAACTTTGCTCATAGGGCTTAATATATTCATCAACACGCGCATCAGGAATAGATGTTTCTGGTCGGAAAATAAAAACTTGTTTAGCATTGGCTTGTAAGGCTTTTAAATCAAAAGTTTGTGATAAACCTTGATCCCCACTCAGCTGTAGACTTGCGTTACCTTGTTGGTCTACTTTTTCAATAACCGCAACTTGCCCATCTGTAAATTCGATGACTACAGGTAAACGCCAAGGGTTCAGTACATCTTTTGAAAAATCGGCACGACGATAATTTAATCCCAATTGTTTGGTGACAATCTGTAATAAATCATCAATATTATGATATTTATTCCAATCTAGCTGTAAACGTATTTGCTCTTCTGAGGGCTGAATACGATAATGCTGAGCAACCGTTAAAATGGCTTGCAGCCAAGGTTGATAATTGAGTGTTTGGTTCATTACTGTACTTCAAACCCTTGAATTTTCGTATTATTAAGTTGATAAATATCTCTACTTTTACCAATTACATTGATATAAATCGCAAGTGTGTCATAAATATCGTAACGGGCAGATTCTCGTTCTGCACGAGAACTATGAAAAGACTGTTCAGAACTCAGTAAATCTAAAATAGACCGTTTTCCTAACTTGTATTGTTCTTCGTAAAGTTCACGTGTTTTTGCAGTAGAACGCTCTCGTTCAATCAACACCCAAATTTGCTTGTCCATATTTTCAATATTTTCACGGGCAATTTGCGTAGAATCCATGATATTTAAATAAGTGGCATTCAACTTTGAACGTGCAGCTTGCTCTGCATAACCTGCAGAGCGAATTTGTGAACTGACTGCACCACCCTGATAAAAATTACTACTCATAGAGATACCAATTGAGCTATCAGTATCATCTTCTTTACCTGTATTTGGGTTTTTACCATTCAGTGCTTGATTGAGTGAACCGACCAAAGACACAGTTGGATAACGACTTAACTCCGTTTGTTTCTTTTGACTACGCGCCACTTCTATTTCAGCTTGGGCTGCAATCATGCTCGGAATCGTATTCATTTTTGGAGAAGTATAAAGTTCTGATTTTTTTAAGAAATCATCATGAATAATAAAATCAGTGCGACTGACATCAAAGCCCAATAATGTGCGAAGTTTTTGCTCTTCTTGACGCAATTTATTTTGTTGTGTCAATAAATACGTTTTTGCATATTCTACATAACTTTGAGCTTGCACAGGATCTGCATAACTACTAATCCCTGCCTCGGAACGTAATCGAGCAATTTCATGTAAACGACTCACACCTTTGACTTGATCTTGTGCAATATTAAGTAAAACTCGATATCGCAAAACAGCAATAATGGCACGTGAAGTTTCTGTTGAAATTTCATCAATGCTCACTAAAACATTGGCTTGTTCTGCTTCTAATTTATTTTTTTGCGTATCAACACTAGATTTTACTTTACCAAAATCATAGAGCATCTGATTTGCTTCAACTGTATAGACCTGACGCCCACGATCACTCGAAGTAAAATCACCTGTGTTTAAACCTGCTTTTAACTGCGGATAATATTGTGCTTTTGCCACATCAATATTGGCATTTTGTGCAGCTAAATTTGCCAAAGATTGTGAAATATTTGGATTACGTTTTACTGCAATTTGCACTGCATTTTGTAAACTCAAACGACTTTGTATTTCAGCATTATTATACAAAGGGGCATTATTATCATCTGTCATTGGATGACCAACCACAGGCAATTGTTGATAAATTGGATCTGTTTCAACTTGAAAGTTTGACAACTGACTCAGTTGTACTGTGCTATAAGATTCATCCGCTTGAGGACGAATTAAACTTCCAATATTTTGTTTAATCTCTTGAAAATACCCTTGCCGAGTTTCTGCATAAACCATGCTGTTTAAACATAAACTCAGCGCGATAAAAGTATTTAATTTTTGAATAGAAAATGTGAGATATTTCACTTTACACATGTGTAAACTGTACCTAGAAATAATATTGAATTCTCTGTAATCATTTGCATTTTTTGACATTATTTCCCATATATCAAAAATGAAAGATTTTGCTATATCACCGTTTCATTTTTCAACGGTTTAACTGAGAACAACCGACATCTAAATCAAAATTTTGATTATTAATTTTCAAATTGAATAAACAAAACACCAATGATTAAACCATAAAACTAATAAAATAAAACCTATAACCTTAATATTTTTCAAAATTCATAATCATTATGTTTAGACCACACAACACTTATTATAAAAAATGTGATAAATATCCAATAAAAAATATTTATCAAAATTAATAAAACTATATTTTAATAAATATTAAAATATAAAGAATACGCGAATCTCAACTTTCTTGTCAGTTGTAGGATAAGTTTATAAAAAAATGGCCCAGCCCCCGCTCAACTAAGCCTTTTGAAGCATAAGTCTATAAATTAAATTGTAGGATAAGATTATAAAAAGCTACCTTTAGTCAGGTAGAGCTAAATTCAAAGCTCACTCACTTTGTGATCTTATTAGCGTACTTTAATCTTTGCTCAGAGCTCTAGCATCAGCTAATGCATTATGGGGAATCGCAGAATTCTTTGTCGTGAGCGACAAATCGAGTAGGAATCCTAATACAGGCACATTGATACATTGCCCTTGTCCTAAGAGCAAAATACGGTTAAATAACTCTATATCTGAAGGATAGTCAGCTACAATAGTAATGCTCTCCTCTCCTTGAGAGTTCACTTCCCATAAGAAACTGCACAGCTTGTTCACTAATTCCCACATAGGGATAGCGGATTGCCCTAAAATTGGAAGTACGTGTTGTTCAACAAAAGGACTAGGATTCTTACAGTTTACCACCTCATAAAACTCATATTTGCCATCGGCAGACACCAAGCCTAATGAAATCAACTCACCTGTACCTTGATCATGCCAACCATTAAATTCACAATCTAGAAATAAATACATTTTTGTCTCACTGCATATAAACACAATTTTAGAGCGTACTCACATGCCTCGCGAATCTAAAATTGCACCCTAACGTCTCTTAAACTGGAACATAAGCTTGCGCTAAACGATCTTGCATAGATGCTTGTGTTGTATAAAACCGCTCTTGAATAGCATATGCAAAATTCTTTAAAGACTGCTCATCTGTAATAATGTACTTACCCTTGGCATCAGCAGGCAAACCAAGTGTTTGGATATAAGCGTGTAAACTTTGCTGAATCTGAGGAGTATATGAATTGTATATATCTAATGCTTTTGCAATATTCTTTCGATTTGGAATCCCAACTTTGTCGACTGTATATAACGGATCGATTGCCAATAATCCACCTAATTGGAAAAACTGGGTAACTTCTGCTGTAGTAGCAGTTCTAAATAGAGTATTCAATCCCGTAAATATTGACTCTAAAAAATCTAATTTTTTAAAAATTAATTTTTTAGTACTAATTTCATATATAGCATCTGGAAATTCTGCAACAATTACAATTGGCTGCTCAATTAGATCAGGTTGGCTTGAGAACGAAACCAATTGTTTACCATAGACTTTTGCACTAGGTAAAATCTTCTGAAGATAAAAATAGTCTTCATTAGATTTCTTAAAAACAATATACAATATATCTTTATATTGAATTCTAGAAATTGTTGGTAAGCTATTATTGACCTGTCTATTTAACTTTTCTAAAGGATCGCTTACATTCGGTAAAGTGTTAAGATCGACTTCAAACCACTCATCTGCCTGTAATACAGCAGTTGATGAATAAGTAACTTTTGTGAGCTGAGTAGGGTCTGTTGATGTAAAAAAATCAGGACACTTTGAGCCTGATAGTACAGTGTGAAATTTCCTATTATTTCTTGAGTATAAAAAATTCATTCCCCCTCCCTACTCTAAAATTAAGAATGTAAAATCATTTATTCTAGTCACGGCAATATTATCCCCCTATATCACTATTACCATCTTCAAAAAGCTCATCAATAGTTTTTATTTCTTGCTTAGAAATCACCAGAACTTTTGAATCATCTGTCTGTTTTATAAAATAAAATTTATATCCTAATACTAAAAATATTGGATTAAAGTAAAAAAATCGAGTTCTAGCTAGTACGATTAGCATCAATACAAAGAAAAGAAGAAATGATTTCAATGTAGGTAAACTAATAGCAACAAATGCATAACCTAAATAAATTGGAAGATAAAAATCATTTGCTTGCTCAAATTCTTTAACTTTCGCTCTCTCAATGACATCCTGATCTAAATGCTTAAAACTAAAATTGATCGAGAACAATGAAAGTAGCAGTAAAACAATAAGATATATTGTATAAGCAATATATGTTATTGACTGAGTAACAAATTTTTCAGTAAGCGTAATATTTTCAATGCTTGTTAAAAATGAGATCAAATGCTTGACTGAATCCCATTGCAGCCAAACATTCTCCTCATGAGAAATAAGAAAAATCAATCCTGCTAAAGCGATGGAAATAGCCGTTAAAACCACATGTAGTATATGTTTCATGCTATGCCCCCATCTCATGTTAGATTCTATTATGCTTGATTTTCACCCACTTCTACAGCCTAAAGAGACACAACCTGACGCATTAACACTTTACTCGTTGTGCTCAAAAGTTTTAGCTATATGCTCTTCCGCATCTCGAATAGAAATCTGACCATTCATCAGCATAGGTAAGAGCCAATCTCGCAACTCCTCCAACTTTTGGTTTTCCATACTTCTAATAAAGATCATCTCATTGTATTTTGAAACGATATTATCGTATTTTTCTAGAAGCTCTTTTGGAGGATAAGCTAACTTTAGGGAATATAAGTCATTTTTGGTAATTGAGCCAAAAGTTGTTCCTTCTGAGTTTCTTCTATCAAATACTTGTTTAAAGTATTTCATCACATAAAACAGAAACCCATCAAATCCATATTTACTATTCAGTGCAGCTAATCCTCGACCAATGCAACAATCTGTATTTGCTATATTCATATCACCGACAGGTGCTCGTACACTTAACAGAATATCGCCCTTTTTAGCCATACGAGCAGGCTCTGTAGTGTACTGACGTACTTTTGGAAAAATCCAACCAAAATCTGTTGAACCTTGGTAAAAAATTGTGCCTTGCGCAGATTCATTATAAGAACTACCATCAGGTGATTGCCCCATAGTAATATTAGCAATTTCACAAAGTGATTTTACTGACCAGTTAGTTGGAATATTTACATTTAGTTCTTCTGAAAACTTAAAACAACCATTATTGTTCTTATAAAATCGACCTTGCTCATCGGGAAATTGATAGTTTAAAAACCAAAAATCATATAATTTTTTTGCCATCTTCTCTAAAGTTAAATTAATAGTATTATTACATTCAATTTTTGAATCAATTAATTTCAAAAAATGACCTATTTTTTTTTGAGTCTTCAAATCAGGTAAAGGAAACTCAAGCTTCTTAATAAAACTCAAAGGTGGAAAATTAGGAATCGTTGAATCACCTTTCCTACCTACAATCATATTTACAATATAGCTTTTAAATAAATATATAAAATAGCTATCATCTACTAATTGACTATTTAATCTAATTCTTAGTAAAGCTTGGTTAATAATACCTTTTTCAATATCATCACCTAATTGATATATTGCTCCATAATTTACCCCTGAACAAGAAACTAGAAAATCTCCTGGCTTAACCTCAAATCTTTTCATTTTCTTATTAAAGTATTCATTAGATATATAATATCTACCTAATTCGGAGTTTTTATTTAACACTACACCTTGTTCATAAACCTTATAAGTATCAGATGACTTTTCAACAAAGATTTCTTTCTTTAAATCACCACCAAATGGTCCTCTCAAGAACCCTTGTTGGGGGATTACAATATCTTCGAAGGAATATTTATTCACTATAGATCCCCCCTAATGACAAATTAATCTGCTTTTGCAACTCATTAGAACACTTAAATAGATCATTAATTTCTGATTGAAAAATTTTAACTTTTTCTAGAAATTCCTGTTCAGTTATTTCTACTATCTCCTGATTAACTTTGAAAAATTGCCCCGCACTAAAACTATAATTTTTCTTTTTAAGATCATCAGCACTAACTAATATAGAAAATTCTTCTTCAGATACCCTTTCATTAAAAGTTGAAATAATTTTCTTTATTTCATTAACATCTAATACAGTTTTCTGGCTTTTACCATCTTTAATTTTTGTACCTAGTTTTGAAGCATCAATTAATATAACTTCATTATTAAAACCTTTTGATAAGAAAAGGATAGATACATTAGTCCCAGTATTAGCAAAAATATTTGATGGCATAGATATAGCACCTGATATCAAATTATTCTTAACTAAATATTGTCGGATTTTTTGATCAATTCCTGATTGTGCAGAAATAAATCCTGTAGGTACAACTATCGCAGCTTTTCCCTTGTCAGTTAACGAATAAATTATATGTTGTAAAAATAATTGGTAAATCTCCATCTTATCTTTAGATTTTTCTTTAATCTTAGGTATTCCAGCAAAAAAACGTTCACTATTTACTGGAGTATCTAAAGCATCTCTAAAATCGCTAAAATCTAATTTAAAAGGCGGATTTGAAACAATATAATCAAACTTCTTCAGTAGTTTTCCATCCCGATGGTAAGGATGCTGTATGGTATTACCTTGAACCACATTCGGAATTGAATGCACTAAATTATTCAAAATTAAATTTAAACGTAATAAATTTGAAGACTTCTGAGAAATATCTTGTGTATATATAGAACAGCGAGTTTCACCAATAACATGCGCCACATTCATTAGCAAAGTGCCTGAACCTGCTGCTGGGTCATAACAAGTCACATTTTTAATTTGTCCTTGCTGATCCTTAGGAACAAGAATCTCTGCCATAATATGTGCGACTGCATGAGGCGTATAATATTCTGCGTACTTACCACCACTATTCGAGTTGTAGTCTTTGACCAAATATTCAAAAATAGAAGCATAGAAATCGAACTTCTGATCAAAAATTCGTTCAAAACTAAACTCTACTAATTCATTAATGATCGCTTTGCAAAATTCATCACGCTTAGAAGGATCACTAATAAACTGACTAAGCTCATCAAAGAGCTTGATTTTTGCACCACCATCGGTTTGAACAGCAAAAATCTCATTATTTTGAATAGAAATATCTCTTAATGTATCATCAAAAAGCTTTGCAAAATCAGGTTCATTTTGTTGGCTGAATAAATAGCTAATAAAGTGCTGAGGTTTAAGAGTTGCTGTGTCTGCTGGCATCTGTAATGCAAGCATCTCTAACTCATCGTCTGACATGTTAGAGAGCACATCTTCCCATTTTTCAGCTTCAGCTAAATTTGATTCCACTTTTTTTGCTTCATAAGCAAATTTATCATTCAAAAATTTATATAAAAAAGCCTGCGTGATAATTTTAAATTCATTACCATCATTACCAAGTCCATAGTTAGCACAGATAGCTTTTAAACCATCAATAAGCTCTCTAACTTTTTGCTGAAACTGAATTTCTACCATTGCCCTGAACCACCATTGAACTCTTTGAGGTACTCATTTACCACAAGCTGGTTAATATACCGTGTAGTCGTTGGATTTAATGCAATGTTCTGTTCATTTTTAAAGCGTTTAATAATATTTGGCATCATCACTCGAGCAAAGTATGCTTCGTTATCTAATACATTTTCACTGTCTAGCACACGCTCATCTGCATCCTGTTTGAGTCCAATCAAAGCTTCATAAATCTGTCTTTCAGATTTTGAAATATCTCCTTGTTCATGCAGTCTTTTATGCACACGTGTGAACTTAATGTCCCCTTTGTATTTATCACTGAGTTGCCTATTCGCACGATTCAGCTCTTTTATTCGCTCATGAATTTGTTGCAAAGTACCAATATTAGCGACCATCTCTTGCTGGGTGACTTCACTCAATTTCTTCTTTTTAAACAAACGTTCGAGTTCTTCTTTTAAGCTGATAAATTTCTCATCTTGTTGATCAAAATTACTCGCGAGAGCCTCTCTCGTTTTACGTAACGTATCTTTAAGTTGATCTGCTAGAACTAATTCTTCCTCAGCAATTTTCTTAAATTTGAAAATCACATCTTCAAGAGCTAAATTAAGTAAATTTGTAGTGTCCTCACCACTTTCAATACTTTCTTTTAAATTCAGCATATCTAAATGATTGCTAGTCTCTCGGAACATGATATTAATCTTTTCAAAATCTAAAGAACGCAACTGTTCATATTCACCTTGTAAACGCATAAGGTTATATAAGCTTTTTGCATCAGCTAAACTTTTCTTGAGTTCTAATACTTGTTTACGGTCAGCAATTTGTTGGATTTGCTCTGAGAAATTTTCCATGTTGTCCGTATCAAAACGGAATAGCAAATCTTTTAATTGATTAATTTCCTGATCAATTTCTTCTTTAGATTTAAAGAGATGAGAATAGCTATCCATCTCATCGCCTAACTCTGCCTGCAATTCCTCAAAATAAGCTTTGTTTGTTGCATCAAATTCTTTTCGAATATCTGCAAAGTCAACAACGTAACCATACCTAAAATCTTTGTAGGTACGGTTCACACGAGTTAATGCCTGAAGCAAGTTATGCTCTCGGATCACACGACCAATATAAAGCTTCTTTAATCGAGGAGCATCAAAACCAGTCAGCAACATATTATAAACAAAGAGAAAATCAATTTTTCCTGCTTTAAAAGCATCAATCCAATCTTTACGCTCTTGTTTGTTACCTACATCATGTAAAATGAGTGCAGCAGATTTAACTTTGTTTTTTTCTTTTAAATGCTCTGTATACGATGTATCTGTCTTAGTAACATCATTGTCTTTTTTATATTTTGCATTAAAAATTTCAAACATCTGTTTCGCTTGCTCTGAGCTATCACAGATGACCATTCCACCTATAGTCGAATCATTGCAAGCACCACGACTATTCTCAAAATCTTGAACAATGTAGTGTAGCATTGGTTCTACAAAAGTCGGATGCGCATAAATAATTTTTTTATCGACATCTCCTTGTTTAACCTCTGCTTGTGCTAATGCCTCTTGTAAAGCAATTTTATAGTTGGTTTGAATATCTTCTCGAATCAAACGTAATGTATAGCCATCAGCAATTGAAGCATTGTAGTAATACTTATGAATGTAATCTCCAAACAGCGATCTTGAATTGTAGTCTGTTCCTAATAGCGGAGTTCCTGTGAGGCCAATTTTGATTGCATTACGATCAGAAACATCTAAATTTGCAAGAAAGCTACCTTTAGGATTATAGCTACGATGTACCTCATCTAAGAAGTAAACCCGCTGAATATCAACACTGTAATCCTTTGTTGAAACAATCGTTGGATCATCTGCGAACTTCTGGATATTGATGACAGTAATCTCTGGTTTGCCACTGTTATTGTGGATGACCTTAGTTGCCTTAATATCCTTAGTAAATTCATCTCTAGAGTTAATCGTATGTACAACTAACCCACGACTAGTAAATTCACCCTGTGCTTGCTGTAGTAAATCAAGTCGATCTACAATGAAATAAAACTTAGGAATTATATTATTTCGTTGATAATAATCCGTCAAAAATTTGACGTTATAGTAAGTTAATGCTGTTTTACCACTACCTTGAGTATGCCAAATAATTCCTTTACGAATACCTTCATCTAATTTTCTTTCAATTGCCTTGGTTGCAAACAGTTGTGGATAGCGCATGATATGTTTTTGCACACCATTTTCTGTTTCCACATAAGCAATTGAATAACGTAACATAAATGCTAAACGCTCTCGGCTTAGCAAAGAAGTACAAATTCGGTTGGTAGGTCTATTAGGATCTTTATTGGTAATAAATTCAGGGCTATTTCTAATCACCTCAAAATTATTGTCTTTAAGAATACAAATTTCTTCTGATTCAGCTAAAGGGCTAAGTAAATGAGTTAGATTAAAAATTTCCTCTTCTCTGAAGTAATTAAAACTTGGCTTGTAATACGATGGGGTAGCATAAAAAGCTCCCATGATTGGCTGAATAGCCTCATCGTCGTATTCCATATTGTTTGAGAAGATCATGAACTGAGTGATGTTAACAAATCTTTTAAATTTAGGATTTTGGAACCGCTTATTAATTCTGTCTCGCTCAGCTAAAACACCATCTCTATTGTTCGGCTTCTTCACCTCGATAAAAACTAAAGGCATGCCATTTATCAAGATAGTGATGTCAGGGCGAAATTCCTCATCTCCATTCTGACAAGTAAGTTCTGTAACAACATTAAATGTGTTGTTATTTATATTTTCGAAATCAATGAGTTTGATACCAAAGCGGTTGACCAACTTATGAAAAAATATTTTTCCTAAGTCATCATTGTCTAAAGCTAATTTTAAATCTTGTAATTCTCTTCGAATATCATCTTTTTCAAATGAAGGGTTAATTCGGCTTACTGATTCCAAGAATATTTCAGGGAAAATATTAGACTCCATATCCCATGTATGTTCTTTTAAAGAAAGATACTTATAACCAAGCCTTGTTAAATGAAGAATTGTTGGAATTTTTACGCGAGCATCTTCATTAAACTTCATGGAACCCTCAGATATCATTTATAAAGTTTTGTTTATCATACTGAATAATCTCTTCCTTTGGCTAATAAACTAATAACTATTTAAATTAAAGAAAAATCTGTAAATTGCTTAAAACTTAAAGGATGATCAACAACGTAGAGTTGTCCAAATTCAATCTGCCCAGTTTGCATAGCTAGAACTAATCGAACTATTGAGTAGCCTCTGCGCTGCATACTTGTCATTGATAATACTCCCGAAGGTGGAGTGTTCTTCCGTGCCTTCTGGCACAAACTTGCTATCATCTCTTGGCATTGTACTTTATCAACGATCCAATCTCGGTTGAACATATCTGGGCGCTGAAACGTATGTAATATACCAGCATCTAACAACTGCTTTAGCTGGTATCTTGTTAGCTGTAATGCCTCACAAGCCTCATCCATCGTCCAATTTGAGGATATCTGTATTGCAAGACCTTCAACCTGTTCACGAGAATAGTGTTTTTTCCCTCCAAAAATATTAGGTGTGAGCTTTTGTTGTTGTACTAATTTATCTACTCTATCTGGATGACAATTAAGAATTTTGGCAGCTTCCTTTCTGGAAACAATATTTCGTCCTAGGGTAGTTAACTGGATGCGTGTTATACGCTTCGACTCTAAGACACTAGGCCAATAAATCTCTATGTAATGGTCAAATTCAACTTTTATCCGAGCAATCCCCTTGTTTTCACTCTGACGATGTAGAGACTCATATAAATCCCTAAAATGTTTATGTAAGCCACCAACACCTTTATTGCTCATCGGATGCTCAAGATATTGGTTGAGAAACTTGTAGTAAGCATCTGGCCAATTTTCAAGCATTGTCCATGCGTACTGATAATGTTGAACAAGCTCACCATTCGTTATCGAAAGAGGTTGAAACGAAACATCCAATAACCTTGATCTATAATGAGCAATAAAATGGATTACACTAAGGGATTCTCGGAGCTCCAAACCATGTAGAATTTCAGGGCAAGAAACACCTTTTCTACCGTTCAATAGTACTTCAATATATCGGCTGAGTTTGATTGCCTCAGATGGAGCAACATTACTTAATGAGCTGATAACTTCAGTATCATCAAACTTATTTAAATACCTACGATACCAACTCAGTCGTTTGCCAGTTCCAGAGTGAATATCTATCAATAATTTTCCATGTCGAACACATGCAAGGTACGGCAATAAGCTCCATTCAAATCTACAGAATCCAAATTCTTCAATACAATCTGGACATACCTTTGGATATTTAACAATTAGATAGTGCGTATCAATAACATTTTGAAAAGATTTAGATATTGGCCCAATTTTAGAGGAAAAAGTTGTTAACCCAAGCTGCAATAAATACACATTAAGATCAAACTCACCAATTAAAATCTGATGAACTGGTACACGATTATTTTTCCAAGCCAAACCAGCGTGACGCATCAAATGACCTATATGCTTAAAGCCATTTTTCTCTGATATTCGGATCAAATAACTAACTAAGCATTCATTTGGTTCGATGCTAGGTCTGGCGAGAAGCATCTCAATGATCTCACAATCGATAGTAAAGTATCCAATACCCACCAAAATCTTAAGACTATCATTATATCTATAGATATTTCTTTATCAGTCCATATTTCTTTGAAGATAAAGTTCCTTCTGGGATTAGATCAGCGAAATAAATCCTATCTGACAAAGGTGAAGTATTTAGCCCAAGCTTACTCATAGAACACTGTATCAAACCACAATATTCTTCTTTATTTTTAGTTTTAAATAATTGCTGTAATGGCTCAAATCTTTTACTAGTAAAGGTCGGCCCTACACATGGATATTCAGCTATCTTATTCCATGACCAATTTTCTGGGTATCGATCAAGGCACCTGAAACATTGTGACCGCATAACATCCAACTCTTCTACTTGATCAATACCAAGTTCAATATAAAGCCCAGAAATAATTCTAAATATATCAATGCTGTCAAAAGAATAGATGCAATACCATTTTCTAGAGGAATTTATTAGAAATTTTTTAAAGGTTTGGATATCAGAAAAACCATTTTTCTTTCCCAAATCATTCAAGTAATCACTAAATTTTTGCTGATCATTTGGTCGTGATCGATCAAGTAACACAATGCTTCACCTTGAGATAAATTATCATTTATCCTGCCAAACAAAACACTTTATTGCCTTTTGATACGCCAAACTCAACATATTCAGCATCGATGATCGCATTTTTATTTGCCCTATATCCAAAATGCCAATCTGAATGAACGATGAGTTCTCTCAACACCAACTTGTCAATCGGCAGTAAAAAAGCATTATTTCGCTCATCAATACCATAGCTGCCAAGAACCTCAGCAAACAAATCTGTATCTACTTTCATGTCTTCCATTTCAGACATCATCTTAGCATCGCGAACAAGATTAGCCGTAGCTGCTAGATTCCCACTCGTTGCACTAAAACACCTTAGTGACATTGTAATTTCTTCCAATTTAATCTTTTTAAAAAGCCCATATGCCTCAGATAAGCACATCAAAAGCCTTCTATAATCATCACGATCTTCTTTACTGCTGATTCTAAAAGGTGGAATGGTATATCGATATGATATCCGACGTGCTAATTGCTGATTTGATTCAACGAGATATCTACTCCAAGGCATTCCCATAAAAATAATCGGTATTTCTGTATCATTGATTAGATCTTTAAATAAATCCGCAATTCCTGTGACAACCTTTGCACTACGACGTTCAATGATCACCTGAATTTCGTCAAGGATCAGCAACTCTATGCCAACCACCTTAAGCAACGTAATCAATCGCTCATAAAGCTCACCTTGTTTCTAGCGCCCCGTCCGCACTGTGGATCACCAATTGTGACCAACAACGATCTTAGGAATTCTTCTGGTGTCGAAACTGATCTTAATTCGTAGTGTAGAACAGGGATATGTGTCCGCTCCGCTTGTTCTATTTTCGGATTATTCTTTGCATAATATTTTGCTAACTCAGACTTTCCACTTCCAGATTCTCCAGTTACTAACATGCAAGAAGCAACACCATATTTTTTCTTTTTATTGCGCAAAGAATCAAATAGATTCACCATTTTTGTAAGAAATGGACTTTTAATGAATGGACGATCCTCGAAACTAGTTTTCATTAGCCCATACTCCATCCATTTAAGCTGAGATTATCCCCATCATCTTCAAAATCAACTTTCATCGTACGATGTGAATTGTCCACCACAAGGCTGATATTAGGGACACCTGTTTTATCAGATCTTGCGGCTTTAGACGTTGTTACTTGCTTACTTCTTCGAACATTTCTTGCATGAAATTCTTCACGCTCTTTAGCAAGTTGAATTTTAGCTTTTTGGAGATTCAGGTTGTCAAATTTTGATTGTCGAGCAGCTCTTGCAGTAGCTCTAATCTTATTATGTTCAAACTCAGAAAGATTGGAAGCATAAGCATATTTCAGGCAATCTACTTTTAAATAGACCTTGTTAATCTTATCTAGCACCAATATATAACCAATATCAAAAGGATTGTATTTTACAATTACTTCCCCGGGCCCATCTCTTCTATATAAATCTTTAAGAAGACCTGAGTCATAGTTCATCGAAAAAATTTCGATACCACTTTTATTCAGCGTACGTGTGGCAGTAGCCAGTAAAATAGTAGTCAATTCCATTTTATCTTCTACGGGCACTGGGAAGCACTCCTCCGAGCTAGCCCAAATTTCATAAGGTGTTAAATCTGAGTCTTCTAGAGGTGTATGGTGATACTCTTCTGTCACCCACTTCACAAAATATCGTTTAAACTCTGAAAATGTGAGCGCAGCTTCTTGCCTTGCGTCATAGCCATCACCAGATTTACCAATTTTTCTAACCACACCAGGCAAATCATCAAGCACTAGTGCATTGACTATACCGAAGAAACGTTCAATACGGCTTTTATAATTACCTTTACGAATCGGACAATACTGAAAAACTGTCCCTATTTCATCCGCAACTGCAATAAATTTCTTACCCCAAAACTCATTAGCATTGTCTGTTACAAGCGTCGAAGGAATTCCATGGGCAGGTCAAGAACCGTCCAATTTCAACTCGTTCATAAAGTCATTTTTCGGTAAGAATGCATTCAAACAAGCCAAACAAACTGAGCCATATGAAGGCGCTTCAAAAGAAATTTGGAATCCAAGTAACATTCCAGAATAATGATCTATCAAAGCAGTGATATTAGGTCGACCAAGTAAAGTCTTATAGTCATCATGTAGAACATGAATATCCAACTCTGTATGATCAAGCTCAATACGCTCTAAGACTCTAGTGGTAGTCATTCCACTTAATGCTTTAGCAAGTTCAGCCTGCAAAACTCGAGCACCATATCGCCCTTTTCTCTTAGTTTGGTAAAGCCCACTTAACACACGGTTCTGAACAGTATGATATGTTGGCTTCTGAAGCGGCGCATCAGGATGATCTAAATTGTGTGACATAATTTTAGCTTCAACATTACGAACCACTGAAGCCATTGACGACTGGCTGAGTGTGTAATATTTCTTTGCACAATATTCAATAATTTCAACAACTTTAGCATCAATCTTAGGATTTCTATGCCCTTTAAATCGGTGCTTAGGATAAAGACCTTGTATCTTTAGACCTGCCTCGACAAAATTAGCGTACCAACTTCTTACTGATTGCCAATGTGGTGCTTTCTCACCTAACTCTAAAGCGACTTCCTGTATCGTATTTCTGGCACTTTTCTCAGTAATTTTACTAATACCATTTTCTTTAAGCCTTTTGATATATTTATATTTTCTATTGGTTTCACGCTGTTCAGCTTCTGAAAGATCAATAAACTTAAGATCCCCAAAATCTCGCGATTCCGCAAGAAATTTGATACCTCCTGAAGCGTAAACTGTACCTAGTTCTTCTCGACTCAATCTAGATACGGCTCCATTCTCAATATCTACTAAAACGACTTCTGCTTTTCCTACAGACCGAACCATAGCACGATGACAAGGAATACCCTTGTTAAACTCAATGATTACACCTTGTTCCCATAACTCAGCAGACATCGAATTTCACCTCTGTTGTCATACTCAATGGCTCAGAACGCATATCAAATCGCAAATACCCTAGCGCAATCCATGAATATATTTCTCTCAAGTGTGCTCGGTCACCAAGTCTATGCACTAACTGTGCTAATGGCATCGAATCATTAATATCTTCGGCGCACTGCTGAAGATTCTTCATTTTTAATAAAGGGCGCTTTTTATATTGATAAAGCTTTTCATAGTTTGATAGTAATGGTTGCTGATAGATTTCAATTTCACTCACTATCAAGAAGTCTGTATTAGTACCATGCAAGAAATTGGAAAAGCGAGAAAAGAGAAGTTGATAGTGTTCAGTTTGAGCATTTTCAGAGGGTTTGACCTCCACATATTTCCTAACACCAGAAGTATAAACAACTTCAAAATCAGGTGTATAAATATTACATTGTCCATCATTATCAGAAACTTCAAATTTTTGAGGTTGCGGAAAATATGTCTCTACCTCAGTGTCAAATTCTAAATGAAGACAATATTTCGACTCTAAGATGGATTCAACAAGAATTGTCTTTCCATCATTCGCTTTTATTGAAGGAAAACGAACAATATTCTTAACAGCAGATTTCTGAATTTTGCGCGCAGGGCTATTCATTTTCTAGCTCATCCTGAACTTCCTTGTTCAAATTATAAGCTTTTTTATAAGTTTATCCTACATAATTTATAGGCTATTCCTACAATTTTATAAACTTATCCTACAATCTACATTTCTAACCCCTTGAAATAAAAAGGACATAACACAATTTAGATTTCGACCAAGAAAACCATTTTATGTTATGTCCATTCACGATTTTATCATTTCTGTTTACTTATTTATAGACTCTTTATATCCACAGATTGTTACTAAGCCATTAAAAACACGAGGGTTTCCCCCTACTTTAACTGATTTAGAAATCATCACAATTCAAATCGTAGGCGAGTTTTTAGGACTAGATTCTGATAAAAATATATGGCAATACTTTAAACACAATTACTTAGATTGGTTTCCAAAATTGGGTTCTTATCCTAATTTTTGTAAACACTGTGCAAATCTATGGGGAGTTAATCAGCAAATTATGAAAAAACTCAAACAAACCTATATGTGCGATAATATTCATTTTATTGACGGCTTCCCTATCCCTGTTTGTCGTTATGCTCGAGCAAAGAAGCATAAGAATTTTAAAGCCAATGCTGGATTTAGCGACTGTGCTGCCAAGCAAGAGAAATATTATGGTTTTAGAGGTCATATCGTCATTAATTTTTCAGGAATGATTACAGATTATACGTTTGCTCCAGCTAACTGCGATGAGCGAGATATTGCCCCTGAAATCACACAAAACACTCATGGTCTGCTTGGTGCAGATAAAGGGTATATAAGACCTGAATTGAAAGAATATTATTATTTACAACATGTTGATTTACAAACACCATTTAGACGCAATATGGTTGATCATCGCTCTAAAGAAGCAATGAGAATACTTATGAAAGCTCGAAGAAAAATAGAAACAGTTATAGGACAACTTACAGAGCAATTTAATATCCAAAAAGTAAGGGCTAGAGATCTATGGCATTTAACCCATCGGATCACGCGAAAAATTCTTTCGCATACAGTTTCAGTTATTTTAAACTCTCAATTAGGTCATCCTCCTTTACAGTTGGGAAACCTAATTAAAAGTTGAGAGTGGCGTAAAGAATGGTATAATCTAATAATTAAATCTATGATTTTAATATATTTGAAATAAACCATATTTAAAATAAGGATTATAATCAAAAATTGCTATATATTTTTATTTAATTTTTCTTTTTATTTATCCACTTATTTACACAAGATGAAATATTTAATTAGTGCCTGCCTTGTTGGTGAAAATGTTCGTTATGACGGTCAAAACTGTTTACATACTCAACTTAAATCTTTGCTTAAAACAGGTCAAGCCATCATGATTTGCCCCGAAGTTTCAGGTGGACTCAGCACACCTCGCGCTGCCGCTGAAATTGTCGGTGGTGATGGACATGCAGTACTCAAAGGACAAGCTAAAGTCATTGATACACAAGGTAATGATGTGACTCAGGCTTTTATTCAAGGTGCAGAAAAAACATTAAAACTCACCCAACATCATCAAGTCACACATGTCATTCTCAAGGCAAATAGCCCTTCCTGTGGTTCTACATGGATTTATGATGGTTCATTTTCAGGAAACAAAATTCACGGTAAAGGTGTTACGACAGCCTTACTTGAGCAATATGGTTTTAAAGTCATGACCGAAGATGAGTTTTTAAACCCATTAAAAAGTCTATAAAAAAAGAGCGCATAGATGCTCTTCAATGCTGTAGCTTCAAGGCGTTAATGTCTATGCTGATTTTCTGATGGATTTTCTAAATCGTTTTCTATGGTATTTTGTGCCATTTTATCTGCCTTAGATGCCCAATAAGTTGCCAATGCAGGTCCAGAAATATTGTGCCATAGACTAAATATTGCGCTAGGTACCGCAGCTATAGGTGAAGCTGCAAAATGAATCGCTGCTAAAGTCACACCTAAACCAGAGTTTTGCATACCGACTTCAATCGAGACAGCTTTGGCATCTAGATAAGGTAATTTCAATAAGCGACTTGCCCAATAACCTAGTAAAAAACCCAAACTGTTATGTAAGATCACCACAACCAAAATCAACAAACCCGATTGCAAAATAGATGCCTTACTGGCTGCAATAATCGCCGCCACAATCACCACGATGGCAATCACCGATACCAAAGGCATGATTTGAATATATTGTTCAGTTTTTTGTTTGAAGAACGTTCTCAGTGTCACCCCTAAAATAATGGGGAAAATCACCACTTTCAGAATATCAATAAACATTGAACCAGCATCGATCGGAATCCATTGACTCGCCAACAAATAAAAAATCGTGGGGGTTAAAATCGGGGCTAAAAATGTTGAAATAGAAGTACAAGCAACCGATAAGGCGGTATTGGCTTTAGCCATATAAGCAATGACATTGGAGGCTGTACCACCAGGACAGCAACCCACCAAAATAACACCTACTGCAATTTCAGCAGGCAACTGCAATAACTTGCAAAGCAGATAAGCCAAGCTTGGCATAATCACAAACTGAGCAACTACACCAATTAGCACAGCTTTGGGATTTTGCAACACACCTTTGAAATCATCTACGGTCATGGTCATGCCCATTCCGAGCATGATAATGCCTAACACCCACGGAATATAGGCTTTTAACCATACAAATGCGGCAGGAAAACACAGCGCAATCAATGCAAAGACCACCACCCAAAGCGCGAAGGTCTTTTGCACAAACTGACTAAAACGTAAAATGGCTGCCATAAAGTCCGTCCTGAATCTTTTTTAATTGTCCCAGATTTGTCAGATTTTAATAGAACTTTATACCACTCAGTATTTTTTTCTGGATTATCACAAATTTTCTGTCTCTAAAATCTGCTTTGCCACAACACGTTTTACGCCTGCTGCCAGCATTTCTTGCCATGCATGTTGTAAAGAACCTTGCCAATCAATCGCTTTGGTCGCATCAGAAATCACAAAAGTTTTAAAACCTAGTTTCGCAGCATCCATTGCTGTCCATGCCACACAAAAATCTGTGGCAATCCCAACAATATAAACTGTATCTATACCACGCTCTTTCAAATAACCCGCCAGTCCTGTTGTCGTTTTATGATCTGCTTCCATAAATGCTGAATAACTGTCAATCTGAGCATTAAAACCTTTACGAATCACCAACTGTGCTTGTGGAATATTTAAATCAGGATGAAATTCAGCATCATGCGTGCCTTGCACACAATGAGTCGCCCATAACACCTGTGTGCCATATGCCAGTTGAATCGTATCGTAAGCTTTTTTATTCGGATGATTTTCTGCAAAAGAAATATGATTGGCAGGATGCCAGTCTTGGGTCAAAACAATATTATTAAAATGTTGTGCCAGTTGATTAATGGTTGGAATAATCTGTTCTGCATGGGCAACGGCTAAATTTCCCCCAGACGTAAAACCATTTTGCACATCCACCACAATGAGTACCGAATTATGCTGCATATCCATCTTTCTTAACTTAATATTTTACTTCACTTTAGCATATTACAAAAAATTCAGTACATTGCCTCAATTGACCATTTTTATAAAAATGAAGTCTATAAAAAACCCACATCATTGTGGGCTTAAATATATTTTGATCTTATTCACTTTTTAGTCGTTGAATTAAAATCAGCATAAAAATAGCTGAAATAACAATACAAGGAATCGCTGCTGAAATTACCCCTGCTGCACCAAAACCTGCTGCAAGAAGTTGACCTGCGATCGCGGGTCCGAGCATTGCACCTATACGCCCCACCGCTGAAGCCATACCTACTCCTGTACCACGTACCGCAGTGGGATATACAATACTGCCAAACGCATAGAGTACACCTTGACAACCAATCACAAATGCACCAACCAATGCAGAAGCCATATACATTTGAGTCAATGAACCTGCTGCATTTAAAGCAAATAAACCTGCCAAAATACCGCCATACATTAATACAATGACATAGGTCTTTTTCCAGCGATCCGTTAACATTCCTAAGATTACAGTACCAACTGTTGCACTGACCATAAAGTAAAACTGTGCTGTTGCACCTTCTTTACGTGTGAAACCTAGTTCAGTAAATAATGATGGCAACCAACTCAACATGATGTAAACCACCATCAAAGTGAAGAAGTAACTCACCCAAATCAGAAGAGTACGGACAAAATTTTGCGTATTAAATAGATCTTTAAATGAAGCTTGAGGCGTAACCTCATTCGTATTGTTATTTTGCGTTTTTAAATATTCTTTAGATTCTGGCAAAAATAGAATCATAATTGGAATAACAATAATCGGTAATAAACCACCTAAATAGAAAATATTTTTCCATTCTGCACCAAAATTAGTGCTTGCAACCAAAGATAAAATTGCAGCGCCAACAGGCATACCACAATACATCAAACCTACTGCACGTCCACGGTTTTCAGGAGACACTGCCTCTGACGCCAGCGTAATTAAAATAGGCATTGCAGCACCTAAACCAGCACCTGCCAAAAACCGAACTGCCAATAAACTTTGGAAACTATTTACCCATACAGTACATAAAGTAAAAACTGCAAATACTGCTGTAGACCAAATCAAAACTTTTTTACGACCAATACGGTCAGCAAAACGACCACCCACTAATGCGCCGGGCAATAATCCCAAAATGCCTGCACTAAAAAATACGCCCAATTGTGAACTGTCTAAAGCAAAATGCTCTCGAATACCTGCTGCTGCGATACCTGCTGCTTGAATATCTAATCCTTCAATCACTGCGATTAAAAAACAAATCAGCACCGTAATGGTGGCATGTTTTTTATCTAAATCGGCTGATCGATCCATATTGAAAAGTCCTTTTACAAAATATTATCGAATGAATCATCATCTAGAAAAATATTTTGCAAAATAACTATCTAAAGGTCGTAGAATATTGGTTTAAATCAGAAATTTAAAATAAATAAATTATTTTTAATAAAAATTTAATAAGTTTAAAAAGCAATAAATCACGCTAAAATCTATCTCTTTAAGCCATAAAATAGAGTAGTTAAAACACAATTAAAGAACAAATTCTCACCATCTAAGAACAAGTCAAAATACCTCCTATATAAAAAAACACTCAATATTTTTGCCATGATCAAAATTTTAGCTAAAAAAAGTAAAAAATCTAAGAATAATTGTGTCTTTTATCATCTTTAAAAACTCTAAATCTTCATGATTGACTTTTTGTTAAGATAGTTGAGCTAAAAGTTTGATTTAGCGCATTTTGAATCTCTCTAATTTTACTTAGACCTAAGAAGTCGCTGATAAAAGTAGAATATGAAGCTTAAACTGTGAGTTATTTGTTGCTTTTTTTAAAGAATTTCCATGCTTTGAATAAAGTATATTGTTCTCAATCGCTGAATCAGTCATAATTTGCGTAAGCAATATGCAATTATTAAAGTGATTGTTTTTGCTCAAATCAAAATACTGCAACCATCCCAATCTTATTTTTAAATCAGTATATGCGGATGGACACATAGGATATTTTTTCAAAATGACTCAGCAAGCACAGATTCAAGGCTCAATTGTCGCAATCGTCACCCCAATGTTAGAAGATGGCAGCGTAGATTGGAAGGGTCTCGAGAAGCTGGTTGAGTGGCACATAGAACAAGGCACTAATAGCATTGTTGCCGTCGGTACAACTGGCGAAGCATCAACGCTTAGCATGGCAGAACACACAGAAGTAATTAAAGAAATTATCCGTGTTGCCAATAAACGTATTCCAATTATTGCCGGTACTGGTGCAAACTCAACACATGAAGCTATTGAGCTCACCAAAGAAGCAAAAGAACTCGGCGCAGATGCCGCTCTTTTAGTGACACCTTATTATAATAAACCAACTCAGGAAGGTTTATACCAACATTATAAAGCAGTGGCAGCAGCTGTAGATTTACCAATCATTCTTTATAACGTACCAGGTCGTACAGGTGTAGATTTACAAAACGAAACAGCGATTCGTTTAGCTGATCTTCCTCAAATTGTTGGCATTAAAGACGCTACAGGTGATGTACCACGTGGTACAGAACTGATTAATGCGCTAAAAGGTAAAAATATGGCAGTGTATTCAGGTGATGATGCAACTGCATGTGACCTAATCGCTGCAGGTGCGCAAGGAAATATTTCTGTTACAGCAAATATTGCACCTAAAATTATGAGCGAACTTTGTGCTGCTGCAATCGCAGGTGAAATGGATACAGCAAAAGCAAAAGATGCTCAAGTTGCAAAATTAAACAATATTCTATTTTGTGAATCGAACCCAATTCCAGTGAAATGGGCACTACATGAAATGGGACTAATTGGTACAGGTATCCGCCTACCATTAACTCCGCTTGCAGAACAATACCGCACTCCTCTGCGTGACGAACTCAAAGCAGCGGGTGTCATTTAATAAGAGCTTAGTATTATGCAATTACGTTTTGGTTTAACCCTTGCCCTGTTAACTTTAAGTTTAGCGGGTTGTAGTTCTTTAGGAATCAAAAATGGTTCTTTAGACTATAAAAATACAACTGATGTGCAACTGCTTAAATACCCTCAAGGCACAACGATTAGACCATCAACGCCATTGTATCCAGCTCCAGTGGTTGACCCGCTTGCGATTCAACATGCTCCTAAGTTTGAAAACAAGCGCGGCAATCGCTATGACGTACCTCGTCCAGAGTTTACGCAAACAAATTCCGTAACACAAAGCAATAATGATACTGCGACAGCGGTAAGTCGCCCACAACTTTTAACTGATGGAAATGCGAATCCACTGCTTAAAGTTGATGGAGATTCTGCTATAATTTGGCGGTATGCATTAGCAACCCTCAATAGTCTAAATTACAACATCATTGGGCAAAGTAAAAATGTGACGGAAGTTACATTTAAACTCGATAATACCAGTTATGTATTAAAAATGACTTCTGTAGGCTCAAGTAATACCATTGCTTTGTTTAATGCGAACAACTCTTTTGCAGATAAAGACCAAGCTGCGGAAGTGTTGACCCAGATATACCAAAACTGGCCAGCCTAGTCGTTCTAGGCAATTTTTTTTTGCAAAAGGTTCCCCCATGTTAAAACAAACCTTGCTCTATACTGGTAAAGCGAAATCCGTTTATGAAACAGATAGCGCAGATCATCTAATTCTAGTTTTCCGTGACGATGCTTCAGCATTTAATGGCGAAAAAATAGAGCAACTAGATCGTAAAGGTAAGGTGAATAACCGTTTTAATGCCTTTATCATGGAAAAATTGGCTGCGGCTGGTATCGAAACTCACTTTGAAAAACTTCTTTCTCCAACTGAAGTTTTAGTGAAAAAATTACAAATGATCCCTGTAGAATGCGTAATGCGTAACTATGCTGCGGGTTCATTATGCCGTCGTTTAGGTGTTGAAGAAGGTTTAGAACTGACTCCTCCTACATTTGAGTTGTTCTTCAAAGATGACGCTTTAGGCGATCCAATGGTGAACGAGTCTCAAGCGATTGCTTTAGGTTGGGCGAATGCTGAACAATTGGCACAAATGAAAGAACTCACTCAAAAAGTGAATGTTGTGCTTAAAGATTTGTTCGCTCAAGGCAACATGCTTCTTGTTGACTTCAAACTTGAATTTGGTGTGTTCCATGACCGTATCGTTTTAGGTGATGAGTTCTCTCCAGACGGTTGCCGTTTATGGGATAAAGACACTAAGAAAAAACTCGACAAAGACCGTTTCCGTCAAGGTTTAGGTGGTGTTGTTGAAGCTTATGAAGAAGTTGCTGCACGTATTGGTGTAGATCTTTCAGACATCTAATCTTAGATTCTGATTCTTCAAAAAACCGAGCTTTTTAGCTCGGTTTTTTATGTTCAGTGTTATAAATTTTTATATTTCTCTAAAAGAAAATCATGCAAATTTTCACCTTTTTTCTGTTTAAAACGCTGAGCAAATAATGGTACATATTTCTGAGGATTAATCTGTGCAAAACTAGTTTCTTCAAAATCTTCATCAAAAGCATCTGCATACTGAAGGATAAAAATCATTTCATCGCCTTGCTGATTTTGTAGTTTTCCTTCTTTTCTTAAATCTTGTAATACTTGAATAATTGTATTTTGGTAATGTTGTCGAAGCTCAATATACTGTTCTTCTGTGTATTCTTCACCCAATTGCTCATATAATCTTTGAATTTGTTGATGAACATGATTATTGTGGCTCGCCTCAATGCTCCATTCAGAAATAAACCAAACCAGTTCTTGATCAAATTGACTAAATTCTTCGAGCGTCATCCCCACCACAAAATAACCGCATAAATCCTCAACTAAAACTAACCCAATTATCTGTAAATGCTGTCCTAATGTCTCTTGTTTGAGTTCTGAACAAGCATCTTGAATATCTTGGTAAATCGTTAAATACAAATTTGTTTTTTCAGTCATTTTTCATTATTCCTATTTTTATTGATCAAAATAAATACTTTACTATCTGCATTTAAAATCTGTGTATTATTTTTTAAAGTGACAACTTGTGAAGTGTCCCAATGTGAATGCCCACAAAATAATAAATTTTCAGCGTACTTTTCAAGTAAATGAAGCAATTGTGGTTCACCTAAAAAACCATATTCTTCCAAGTGAGGTGACAAATGCGTGAGTACAAGATCGGGCTGTTGTTTTAAAAGTTTTTCAAAAGCGTGTAAGTAATCTGTTTCTGAACGCCTGAAATTTTTATCTACACGTCCAATGATTCCGCTCAGCCCTGCGATTTTTAAATGATTTATTTCAATAAAATCATTGTCTAAAAAATGAATATTCTCAATTTCTGCAAGTTGATATAAATCTTTTCCAAAATCATCATGATTGCCTGCAATGCCAATCACTTGCTGAAAAACTTGGGCAAAAGCTTGCCAGACGTTGATCGGATTGCCACTGCTGCCACGCTTTTCTAAATTGGTATATAAATCGCCACATAAAAACCCCCATGACTTTTCAAGTTTCAACTGAGGAAAATAGATCTCATAAATCAGCGCCAAACTTTCTGCTACAACTTCTCCTAATAGCAAAGTCTGATCATTATTAAAGTTGCATACGCCTTGCAAATCCGAAGTCACCACGATTGAATCAATAGATTGCGGTAAACCTTCAATTTCACCCCGATAAATCGGAAGCTGAAATTTTTGTGCCGTCAAAGCGCCATGAGGAATAGTGAAATACTCAATATATTCAATCGGATTTGAATCCATTGTTTTTATACTCAGACGACTCATCAATCATACCTAATTTACAATGATTTTCATAGGCTTAGATACAATATGATAATAGTTTTGTTGATCAATCTGATATTTATAAATTACTAAAACATCAGCCTTCCCTTTCTCTAGGAAAGTCAACTGACCATTAACCATCTCATATTTAGGTGAGCCTGCTAATACGATGAAATAATTAATATTTTGCGATATTTTTATGCCATCTTGCTGAGTTAATTGCGCTTTAACTTGCACAGCTTGATTCAGTTTAGCTTTGATGCTTTCAGCCGTTTGAATATCCACAATATACTTTGAATAAAGCTGTGCTGAATTGGTCGTAATGCCATTTGTTCCCGCAATATACAACTGTTTAAATGTTTCATCATTCAGTGCCCATGGCCAAAAACTGATACCACGATGTTTTGAAGCTTCTAAAATACTGCTCAAATCTGCACGATAAGCTGGGTTATAACTTGAATTAAACTTTTGTACATCAGCATTAATTTGCTTACTACTCACTAAAACATTGGCACTATTTGGCATCTTCCCAACCAATAAACCACGTGGAATCTCCGACATTTGTGACTGAGCACGTGCCACTTGATCGGTATTAAAGGACGTCGTGACAACCTGATTTTCAACTTGGTATTTTTTTATTTCCTCTTGCATTTTAGCGACCAAGTGAGGATTTTTACTTTTCATTTCAATCATCAAAACAAAATTAGGATTGTTCTTAAATGCAGTGAAATATTCCGCTAAAGTTGGAATTTTATAATTTTTATTTTTTGAACGAAGTTGTTGAACTTGCGCTAAAGTCATCTCCTCAATTTTACCTGTAGAGGTTGTGGTTCGATCTATCGTTGCATCATGCATCACCACAATCTGCTGGTCTTTAGTCAGATAAATATCATTTTCGACAATATCTGCTCCTAGTGCTACCGCATGTTTCGCACTCTCTAAGGTATTTTCATCCTCTAAACTTGGCACACCACGATGCCCAATAATCAAAGGTTTACGCAATAATGTATTTTTTGGAAATTGCTTTAATACATGACTAAATAACGAACTTTGTGTAGTGATCACGCCATTCGTCCCTGAAGTTAAAACCGCTGCAACTTCATTCGGCTGCATTGCTGTTGAATCAATCCAAACCGTCATTAAGTGGCGTTGAATAAAACTCACATTGGCTTTATTGGCTAAATACTCTGGTAGTACCACAATTCGTGCATGCGCTTGATTGGTACGACGCATTATCTCTGAAAGACTTTGTTGATTATCTTTCAATTTTTCGGTACTTAGATCTAAAGCTGTACGTAACATCGGGATAACTTGATGTGCAGTTTTTAATAAGACATCGCTTTTAGACAATAAGGTGATATCACTGATATCTTGTTTTTTTGAAAGTAATTTTAATTGTTCAAGTGTTTGAGGTGTTTGAATTTCTAAGACAGGAATAGTCTTACGTTGTGGATTTGCTAAATAGTGTTGTAATAAGCCAAGCTTTTGCCCATGTTGATCCAACAAATTTAAGTCAGCATCCAATTGATAATATGCCTGATTTGCTGAGCTCAAAGCTGTGTCACTATTCTCAATTTTTTGGATAATCGTTGGTGCTAAGGCAACATTGCTTTGAATTTCTTGTACTTGAGTGACTTTATTTTGTAAATCAGGCAATGCTTGTCGCTGTTCACTCACTTGAATATTTTTAACTTTGAGCACAATACCTGTCGCAGATAACCCAATACCCCCTTTGGTAGAAAGCTGATCAAGTTCAATATCTTGCATCAACTGATGATTTAGATAATGTTGTACGCGTTGTCCAGAAACTACGATGCTGGCTTTATACCATTGATTTGGTTTTAAGTTTTCTGAAAATGCTTTACTGGTCATGACTTCCCACTGACCATTGCTTTTACGACGACCGAACTCTGTGCCGTTTTTAGCTGTAGTATCTGCACGCAAAGTAAATTGATAATAACTGCTTGGAATCACACCTTGAGTTTCAGTGACATCATAAATCACACTGCCCCAACGTGAATCATTGACTGGTTGATCTAAACTAAACTCTACATCGATTCGATAGTTCTGTTGTTTTTCTAAGCTTTGTGGCAATAAAATTGATGTCGGTTGTCCAGCATTGGCTCGACCATCAAGCGTCAATACGCCATTTTCAATATAGACATTCCCTGCATTATTGCCAGGAATACGCCAACCGTTGGGAATGGTTTTTTGTTGTGCAAAATTTTGTTGATAAAGTACTTTCAGTGCGGAAGTTACAGCCGAAGTGCTTTGTGCTTTTGTGGTTATTTTGGCAGAAACTTCAGCATAACTTTGTAATGGAAGTAACATGAAAACAGCAAGAGAAAGTATTGAATTTTTCATAATATTTTTTGATTCATTGAAAATATTGACATTTTTCAATGATAAAAGCCCAAACTAGTTATGATCTATTCTAAATCTTTCTCTACTTTAGAACAGTATTTTAGTTTGGGCTTTTTCTATTTTTACTATTTTTTTCTACTTTTCACTATTGCTGTTGCTGCTCTTGTTGCCAACGGCGTTGCTGTAAACGTTCGCCTTCCACTTCACGCTTATTACGTGCAGATTCATATAACTTTGTCCCTTTGAGCTCAGGTGGCAAATATTCCTGTAAAACAAAATGTTCAGGATAATGATGCGGATAGAGATAATCCACACCATAGCCCTGTTCTTTCATCAGCTTGGTGGGTGCATTTCGTAAATGTAAAGGCACAGGCAAATTCGAGGTTTTTTCTGCAAGTTCAAGGGCTTTATTAATGGCTAAATAAGTGCTGTTACTCTTGGCACTGGTCGCCAAATAGACCGCACATTGCCCCAAAATAATCCGACATTCAGGCATACCGACAGCTTGTACCGAACGAAAACATTCACCTGCCAACAACAAAGCATTCGGATTTGAATTGCCAATGTCTTCCGAAGCGGCGATCAACATCCGTCGTGCGATAAAGACAGGGTCTTCACCACCTTTTAGCATACGTGCCATCCAATACAAGGTCGCATCTGGATCACTGCCCCGAATGGACTTAATAAATGCCGACACTAGGTCATAATGTTGCTCACCTGATTTGTCATAGCGTGCAATATTTTGCTGTGCTACTTTCACCACAATCGCATTGGTAACAATATTTTCAATTTCAGGCTCAAAAGTGCTTGCAACCAAATCAATCAAATTCAGTGCCTTACGTGCATCACCTGCGGCAAATTGCACCAATGCATCAAACTCTTCAATTTGAAGATGTCGCTCCTGTAAAAAGCGATCCTGCTGAATTGCACGTAAAATCAAGTCCTGAATAGCCTCATTACTTAAAGCATGTAAGCTATATACCTGACAACGAGACAGTAATGCACTATTCACCTCAAAAGATGGATTTTCTGTGGTTGCCCCAATCAGCGTAATCTTGCCTTTTTCTACTGCATTTAACAGCGCATCTTGTTGTGACTTGTTAAAGCGATGAATTTCATCAATAAAAACCACAGGTGTCAGCAAATCGCCGCTTTCCGCAATCACTTCCCGCAGTTCTTTGACCCCAGTATTAAGCGCAGATAAACTGACAAATGGTCGATCAACCGCTTGAGCCAAAAGCAAGGCAATTGTGGTTTTCCCGACCCCAGGTGGTCCCCAGAAAATAATCGAGGGTAAATGTCCCTGGTCTATCATTTGACGCAGTGGTGCACCAGCCCCCAACAAATGATCTTGCCCAATAATTTCAGACAAATCGCGTGGGCGTAATCGTTCAGGAAGAGGGATTTGAGTGTCGGACATATGACTTTTCAATTGGTGAATGCTGTTCTTAGTCTACTATGGAAAGTCCATCAGATGACATGTCCCATTTTAAAATAATTGATTGTTCAATACATCCATCAATGCTGCCTGAAAAACCTGTCCATGACTCAAATGTGGATACAAAATTAGCTTTGCATCAACACCTTTATGCGCCAAATCTTGCACCAATTGACGATTATTTTGAATCATCTCTCGATCAGCATTGATACTGAACCGAGCTTGTGACTGCACGTGATCACCTTCCATCACCACCAGTTTTTTATGCTGTAACTGTGCTGCATCTGTTTTGGCAACTGCATTTAAAATACGTGCATCTGCCCAACTCAGTGAAGGACTTGCCGAGAAATAGTGTGAAAATGGCTGATCTTTTGTATTCAGTAAAGTGTCAAGGACAAATAATCCACCATAAGAATGTCCCCATAGTGCTGTTCGCTGCGGATCAAGTGCCACCTGCTGACGTACCCATGGCTGAATCTGATGTATGATCAACTCACAAAACTGCACACTGCCACCTGTCATGCGCTCGGGATTTCGTGGATCAGGCATTATTTTTCCTGTCTCATCTGCAGGCGTATAATCGACAGAACGTGCTGCTGATTCAAAAGGTAAATTGCTCTGATAACCAATTGCCACCAAAACAGGAGCATCCCATTCAGATAGTTTTTTCAGCACAGTGTCATTTAAGCGTGACATGACAGAATTGCCATCGAGCATAAAAATGGCAGCGGATTGTTGATTTTTTTTGTGATTTTTAGGAATGCCTAACCAAACCTGATAATTTCTTTGCTGATCGGCTGACTGAAATTTTTGCGTTTTGAACTGATAATAGGCTGAACCTTGCTCTGCAATATTGGCACCTAAAGGTCTTAAATCAGGTTTGGCATATATCGTTGTCATGTTTGCCATGCTTAAACCGAGCGCCAACACACAGCACATGATGGGTTGATGCCATACAGCCACTTTCGACATTATTGATTCACTCCATTTTAATGGAATGATCATACTTTTAATTGATAATGATTATCAATTATTTTATAAGGATTATCGAACCCAACGTACTATATAATCTTCGATTTGTTCTTCATCGACCTGTTCTTCTGAAATACAACGCCCTGCCGCAGATTTTCTCGCATCAATCACACTTTGACGTGATCCCGTATTTAAATAATGCCACGTTGGCAAATTTTTGCCTTCATTTAAACGACGATAAGCACAGCTCGAAGGCAACCAATGAATTTGTTGCAGTTTTTCGGGGGTCAGTTGAATGCAATCAGGGACATACTGCATCCGATTAGGATAGTCAGAACATTGAGCGGTCTGGCAGTCAAGTAACTTACAGGAAACTTTGGTATATGCAACTTCATTGCTCTCTTCATCTTCCAGTTTGACTAGACAACACAGTCCACAACCATCACATAACGCTTCCCATTCTGCTTGATTAAGCTCAGTCAAGGTCAGGGTTTTCCAAAATTGTGGTCGAATCTCAGCAGACATATCCCAAATAATCCTTAACTCATTTACAAAATGATTATAACAGTATTCATAAATGATATTCACTCTTACATTTGCTCACAAAACAAGCGTTTTTTGTTTGGCATTTCACATGAATTGCACAGAACTATACATGTTGCGGATGAGGCTTTTTATATACTGAAAAAGATAACAACAACTTGGAGAAAAACTATGTTTCGTTGGGCAATAATCTTTGCAGTGATTGCATTAGTTGTGAGTCTATTTGGTTTTGGTGGCGTCGCAGGTATGTCAAAAGACTTCGCAGTCATTCTCTTAGTCGTCGCAGTAATTCTTGCGATTGTGGGTTTCATCTCTAGGGGAAAAGTTTAAATTTACTTATTAAATAAATAAAAAAAGAAGGATAGATATCCTTCTTTTTTTATCGCTGTTTTACCCACTAAATTTATAATTTCTCACATTTATTTACGACTAATGATGCAATTAGTCATTTGAATTTGTCATATTTATGCTTTAATCAATGTCATTCTTGCCGATCTTAATCAGGATTTAATAATGACATTTGCAATAACAACACGTGAAATTCAATACCAAGCACAAGACGGTACGACACTTATTGGCTATTTTGCTGCCCCTGAATCTACACAAGCTGTTGCAGGTGTGATCGTTGCTCCTGAATGGTGGGGACGCACTGAATATACTGAACAACGTGCGCGTGAGTTGGCAGAACATGGTTTTGCAGCCCTTGCCATTGATATGTATGGCGACAAAAAAGTCACAACAAATGTACCTCAAGCCAGTGAATGGATGACACAAACTTTCCAAAATGCCAATACGATTGTTGACCGTGCAACTGCGGGCTTAGCTACTTTGGCAGCTCAACCAGAAGTCGATGCAACACGTTTAGCTGCAATTGGTTTTTGTTATGGTGGTAAAGTGGTGTTAGACCTTGCACGTACTGGTGCGGATTTAAAAGCAGTTGTGACTTTCCACGCTGCTAATGTTTCACCACGTCAAGAAGGTGATGCTCAAAATATCAAAGCTGAACTTTTAGTTTTACATGGTGAACTTGACAGCATGCTTTCACTTGAAGCAATTGAAAGCTTTGAACAAGAAATGACTACTGCACAAGTAAAATATGAAGTGATTGTATTTAAAGGTGCAAAACATGGCTTTAGTAATACTCTTGCAGATGAACGTGCAAAAGCAAATAATGTCGACTTAGGATATAACGTTGAAGCAGAGCAAAAAGGCTTAGCTGCAATGTATCAAATACTAGACCGTACACTCGCTTAATTCAAAGTCTATAGCGAATGTCTTGATTTAAATAAAATTGAAAGAGGAAGGTAAAATGACTGATAAAAAATGCCCATATTGTGAATTTGACGAATTTGACATTATTGATAAAAATGATTTTGGGGTGATTTTACCTGAAACAAATCCCTTATCTAAAGGTCATTCAGTCATTATTCCTCTACGCCATACCGACTCATTTTTTGAGTTGACTGAAAAAGAACGTAATAGTTTATCAACATTACTTGAACTTGCACGTAATGAACTAAAAATCCGTCATCATGCTGAAGGTTTTCATGTCGCATTTAATGATGGTAATGTCTTTGGTGATGATCAACTCGAACATTTCCATATTCATATTATTCCACGCTATAAAAATGAAAATTTAAAATTAGATAAACGTTGGGGCGTAATCAGTGATCAATAACTGATGATTCCCATCTAAAGTAGAAAAGGCGCTAAAGCGTCTTTTTTATGGTCTGATTTTCGTCCTCTATTCTGTTAAAAATTGTGCATTATTCGCTATACTAATGATCTATTTTTTCATTATTTTTCATGATTTTTATGTCGCAATTCTCCTTTTCAGATGCCCTGCTCACTTGGTTCGATCAACATGGACGCCATGATTTACCGTGGCAAGTTGCAGATGATCCCTACAAAGTATGGGTCTCTGAAATCATGTTGCAACAGACGCAGGTCAAAACGGTCTTACAATATTTTGAGCGTTTTATGAGCCGCTTTCCGACTGTGGATGACTTAGGACAAGCCACGTGGGATGATGTTGCTCCGTATTGGGCAGGTCTGGGTTATTACGCCCGTGCCCGTAATCTACATAAAGCGGCGGGAATTGTGAGTCGACAAGGACATTTTCCTGTAACACTTGAACAATGGATTGAGCTACCCGGTATTGGTCGTTCAACAGGGGGCGCATTGATGTCGCTCGGTTTACGTCAGTATGGCGTGATTATGGATGGCAATGTCAAACGCGTATTGGCACGTTTTTTTGCCATTGAAGATGATTTGAGTAAACCCATTCATGAACGGGAAATGTGGCAACGTGCAGAAATGCTGTGTCCAACTGAACGTAATCATGACTATACACAAGCCATTATGGATTTGGGTGCAACCATCTGCACGCCGAAAAAACCATTATGTTTGTATTGTCCAATGCAACAGCACTGTCAGGCACATCAACAAGGTTTAGAAACTGAACTGCCTTATAAGAAACCGAAAAAGCCTGTCCCTGTAAAAACAGCCAAAGTTTTACTGATTCAATCCAATCAGCAATGGTTATGGCAACAACGTCCAAACAGTGGTTTATGGGGTGGTTTATGGAGTTTGCCCATTTTTGAAGATGCTGTTGAATTTGAAAATATCTGTAAGCATTTTAAATTGATTTCCAAAGTTGAACCTGTACAAATTTCGCATAGCTTTACCCATTTCACATGGATTTTAAATGCTCATATTTTCCAGATTGAGTCTGATCAACAGGAATATCTGCAAGCTGAACTGACAGGTGAATGGCTTTCGCCACAAAAAGCTACACAAATGGGCATTCCAACTGCTATGAAAAAATTGATCTCAGCCATCGAGATATGACATAGTCAGGCATAGGTCTTCACAACTTATTTTCAATTTTTATTTGTATTTTTAAAACTTGAACAATGAATAATTAGGATTTCTTGTGTCATTTTATTTTCGTTATAGTTTGATTGCATGTTTTGCTATTTTAATCAGTGCATGTACCACTACGCCTAAAAAACCAAGTCCTTTACCGCAAAATACGATTTTAAAACTAAAATCCATGTCGATGCCAAATCGTTTGCCTATTCCTGTAGAAGGGATTAAAGCAAAAAATTTGACTGACACTTGGGGAGCATCTCGTAGCGCAGGGCGTAGTCACGAGGGCATTGATATTATGGCTCCACGTGGAACAAAGGTTTATAGTACAACTGAAGGCTTAGTGACTAGCCTCAAAGGGAATAACTTAGGTGGCACTGTCATTTGGATCATGGGTCCTAGTGGTGCTTATCATTATTATGCACATTTAAATGGACATAAAGGTGGCTTAAAAGAAGGTGACTATGTCCGTCGTGGTGAACTGATTGGCTATGTTGGCAATACAGGAAATGCACGACACACTGCCCCTCATTTGCACTATGGATTATACTTAAACGGTAAAGGTCGTGGCGCAGTCAACCCTTACCCTTATTTAAGATAGTTTTATTGAAAAAATCAGTTAGGAATATTCCATGTCAGAAGCAGTACTTGAGCGTTTGGTTGAATTTGCAGAATCAGGCAATCAACAAAAAATTGTCTTTAATGGACAAAGCCATCAAGGCTGGATTATGGAAATCACCGATGAAGCTTTACTGATCAGTACAGGTTTTGCAGATAAGACAGGCAAAGATTTGTGGCTAAATTTCAACGAGCTGCAACAGTCTGAATTATTTTATTGGGACAATAAAACCGATCAATGGGTCGAATTTAAACTTTAAAAAAATAAAATTCAGGAGCACTTAAAAATGACAAATAAGCGTTGTGGCTGGTGCTCCAATGACCCGATTTATATCCATTACCATGATCATGAATGGGGCAAGCCCAATCACAATGAACAGTATTTATTTGAAATGCTGTGTCTGGAAGGTCAGCAAGCAGGTCTGTCATGGATTACCGTCCTGAAAAAACGCGAAGCTTATCGGACGCATTTTTTCCATCGTCCTATTACTGAAATTGCACAACTGACCGATCAGCATCTTGAATATAAATTACAGGATGCAGGTCTAATTCGTCATATCGGTAAATTGAAGGCGATTCGTGACAATGCCATCGCTTGGCAAAACATGAAAGCGCAAGGAATTGATGTAGTGCACTGGCTGTGGGATTTTGTCGAGCAAAAAGTTTTGGTCAATGATGTACCTGACTACCAACTCGCACCTGCTCAAACTGACATCAGTCAACAGTTATCTAAAGTACTCAAAAAGAATGGTTTTAAATTTGTTGGACCGACCACGATCTATGCTTTTATGCAGGCTGTAGGTATGGTTAATGACCATGAAAATGATTGCTCATTTCGCTGATGTTTTTTTATTAAAAACTCAAAATAACAGGAAGGATTCACATGACTGACAATACTATCCATGCCTATGCTGCCTTAGAAGCAGGTGCTGCACTTGTACCTTACACATTTGATGCAGGCGAATTACAAGCACATCAAGTTGAAGTCAAAGTTGAATATTGCGGACTTTGTCACTCCGATGTTTCCGTGATCAACAATGAATGGGGTAATGCAGTCTATCCTGTGGTGGGTGGTCATGAGATTATTGGCACGATTACTCAACTTGGTTCAGAAGCCAAAGGCTTAAAAGTCGGACAGCGTGTTGGAATTGGTTGGACTGCGGAAAGTTGTCAGCACTGTGACCCTTGTGTCAGTGGTCAACAAGTCCTCTGTACAGGTGAAAAGAAAGCGACCATTGTTGGGCATGCAGGTGGTTTTGCCGATAAAGTCCGTGCAGGTTGGCAATGGATTATTCCCCTGCCTGAAGACTTAGATCCTGAAAGTGCAGGACCCTTACTGTGTGGTGGTATCACGGTATTTGACCCAATTTTAAAACATCAGATTCAAGCCATTCACCATGTTGGTGTCATTGGCATTGGTGGTTTAGGTCATATGGCGATTAAACTGCTGAAAGCTTGGGGCTGTGAAATTACAGCTTTTACCTCAAGTCTGGATAAGACCGATGAACTCAAAGCCATGGGCGCAGATCATGTGGTGAATAGCCGTGATGCCAATGCTTTAAAAACACAGCGTGGCAAATTTGATCTTTTACTGTGTACGGTAAATGTCAGCCTAGATTGGAAAGCCTATCTGAACACGCTTGCACCCAATGGTACGATTCACATGCTCGGTATGGTTCTTGACCCTATGCCAATTCCTGCGGGAACTTTAATCAGTGGCGCAAAATCAGTGACAGGCTCGCCAACAGGTTCACCTTTTGCTCTACGTCAACTGCTACAATTTGCAGCACGTAAGAATATTGCACCACAAATCGAACTGTATCCAATGTCGAAAATTAATGAGGCTTTGGAGCGACTGCATTCAGGACAGGCACGTTATCGCATTGTGTTAAAAGCGGATTTTTAATAAACCGTACTAACCTCTTTAATTGCTATCGGACGTGATAATTTTTGACTTACTTTTTCTGTTCAATAGAATCCCTCCCAACCTCCCTTTAAAAAAGGGAGGAGATGTTCGAATCTAATATTAAGCAGATTCGTAATATTCCCCTCTTTTTAAAGATGAGTAGCAAAGCTACGCAAGAGGGGAGATTTTAAGCTACATCCTCAGCAGATAACTCCCCTCTCACCCAATCCGCCAACAACACAATCGCTCCTCGAATCTCATCCGATAACTGATGCCCTGCATTTAACCGAATACAATTGTTATAACGATTATCTTCACCAAAAATTAAACCAGGAACGATATTAATACTGTGCTTTTGCGCATGATAATACAGCGCCAAACTATCCACCTGTTCATGGAACTGTAACCACAACGCATAACTGCCCTGCGGTTGATTCAATCGAATCTCCACGCCCTGAAAAGCCTGTGAAATAAACTGACGATATTGCTCCACCTGTGCCATCAATTTAGGTCTCAATTCACTTAAATGCTGACGATACGCCCGACTAAAAATCAAATCGGCAAGCCCCAATTGCAACGGCGTATTCACCGACACATTTTGTAAAATCAATTTGGCATGCAAATGCTTCAAACGCTGTGGCAAACAGAACCACCCCAAACGATAAGACGGCGATAAAGACTTGGAAATCGAACTGCAATAAATCACATAACCTTCACGATCCCAATATTTGATCGGTAAAGGACGTTTGGCATTGAAACTACATTCGGCATAAATATCATCTTCAATTACATAACACTGATATTTTTCAGCAAGTTGTGCAATTTTTTCTTTTTCAGCATTACTAAGACAAAAGCCCAAAGGATTTTGAAAATTTGCAGTCAATAAACAGACTTTTGCACCTGATTTTTGCATGGCTTGTTCTAAACGCTGCAAGTCAAAACCCTCGGTATTGGCAGGAATTTCAATGATCTTGCGCTTTAACAATGCCAACAGTTGCAATTGACCATTATAGTTGGGCGTGGGCACGATAATACTGTCACCTTCATGGCTGACACTCTGAATCATCATTGACAATGCAGGCATGCAACCATTACTGATATAAATATCCTCTTTGGCAATATAAAAACCATCTTCCGCCCAATGTGCGGACAGCGCTTCCCGTAAAGTGGGATGACCTTGTCGATTGTTATATAAAAAATCTTCAGGTTTACAGTGTTTTAGTGCACGTTGAATCGAACGTCTCAACGCTTCTACAGGCACAAAATCAGGTGACAACTGTATTGAACCTAGATGTACCAAACGGTTATTGGCTGAGGCTTCATGAATTTGTATTTGTAATTCTAAATTTGAAACTTCACGTGGTCGGGATGGAAAACTCGGATGATCAGGCACAGCAATGTGTTGTGCATCCTGTTGTGATTGCACAAAATAACCTGACTTTTCCTTCACATAAATCAAGCCTTGTGCTTCAAGCAATTCATAGCAACTTTTTGCAGTATTCAGACTAATGCTTTGCTGCTCGGCAAATTGACGCAATGAACATAAACGCTGCCCGACTGTCAATTCGCCACAATAAATTTTCTGTGCAAGTTGCTGTGCCAAACTTTGGTATTGAAATGCCATATCTGTACCCAAATTTTAGTATTTGTTGTATCTGTACCCACAAAGCTATCAGATTTATGCTTCTTTCACAGCCCCATCTTGCAACTGAAATGATTTGAAAGGAGAAAATAATGAGAATATTCACATTGCTGACAACAGCTTTATTGCTCAGTGCCTGCCAACCCCAAGCCACCAATCAAATCGCACAGCAACAGCATTTTATTTGTAAATCATTGATTGAAGGCTTTCTAAAAACGCAACGATTGGGCGAATATCAACTTGATCATCTGCAACCGAGTTTACAACATACAGCACCGATCAGAGCGTACACCTACCGTGTCAGCAGTGACATCACAATGCGCCTTAACATGCCGACACAGCAGAATTTAAATTTTGAATGTCAGCAGGATGCTGCTCAACATTTTGAAGTCCGTTTGGTCAACAAAGCACAGAATAGCAAACAAAACTTGCTCAGTTTGGATTTACCGCCACAAAAAACTATCGATACTTTGACAGCTTTTGCGCTAAAAACTCAATGAATAAACGGACACGCTTCGGCAAGTGCTCTTGCTGATAGTACACGGCATGGATGCTCTGCTCATATAGTTCGATTTGATCTTCAAATAAAGCCACCAATCGCCCTTGCTTTAAATCTTGCATAATTTCAAATGCAGATAAGCGCGCGATCCCAAATCCACCCACGCATAATTGCCGTACTGTTTCTCCACTTGATGCCTTAATTTGAGGTTGAATCGTCAAATACTGACCATCAACCTGAATCGGCCAAGTATTGAGATGTGCCACTTTACTGAAGCCAATTTGTTGATGGTTGAGAATGTCCTTTGGCGTTTGCGGCTTGCCATTTTTTGCTAAATATTCAGGACTTGCCACAATATATAAACGACTCTTACACAACAAGCGAGCATGTAGACTTGAATCGGTTAATTGTCCAAAACGAATGGCAACATCTGTTTTATGTTCAAGCAGATCAATAATTTGGTCATTACTATTCAGTTCAATCTGAATATTGGGATACAGCGTGAGAAACTCAGGAATCAACGGCGTAATCACATGCAATACAAAAGGTGTTGCGGAGTCGACCCGTACAATGCCTGAAGTATCGTTGTCTGATTTGAGTAAGGCATCTTCTGCTTCATTCAGATCGTGAATGATTTTTCGGGCTTTTTCTAAAAATATTTGCCCTTCCTGCGTCAATTTTAATTTGCGTGTGGTGCGTTCAAGCAAAGTTACATTGAGTTTGGTTTCAAGACGCTGCAAGGCTCGACTCACGCCCGAAGTGGTTTGACGTAACTGCTCTGCTGCCCCAACAATGGAGCCACTATCAATAATAGAGATAAACGCCTGTAATTCTTCTAAGGTGGATTTCATTTTTATCACAGTTTATTGTTGACTAAAAATCAATAATATTTTGCAGAATATTGTATTTGTCCGCAACAATAAATCTTGCACAATACAGATAATCTCAAAAACAATGTGAAATATCCATGAATACGATCATTCCGCAATTCGGTGTCGGAACTTTCCGTTTAACAGGTCAAACCGTCATTGATTCGGTAAAAACGGCTTTGGATGTTGGTTATCGTGCCATTGATACGGCGCAAATCTATGGCAATGAAGCAGAAGTGTGTCAAGCCATTGCTGAAAGCCAAATCAACCGAAATGAGTTATTTATCACCACAAAAATTTGGACAGAACATTATTCAGCAGACAAACTGATTCCAAGTTTAAAAGACAGCTTACATAAACTCAGAACAGATGCTGTGGATTTAACGCTGATCCATTGGCCTGCGCCAAGTACAGGTATTTCCGTCGCTGAAATGATGCAAAACCTGTTACAGGCAAAACAGCAAGGTCTGACCAAACATATTGGTATTTCAAATTTCAATATTGATTTGACCCAACAAGCGATTGCTGCGGTGGGTGTGGAAAATATTGCCACCAATCAGATTGAACTCAGTCCGTATTTACAAAACCGTAAAGTTGTTGAATTTTTACAAGCGCAAAATATTGATGTGACTTCATATATGACTTTGGCATACGGCAAAGTCTTGCAAGACCCTGTTTTGGCTGAAATTGCTCAACATCATCAAGCGTCAACAGCACAAATTGCCTTGGCTTGGGCATTACAAAAAGGCTTCTCTGTGATTCCCTCATCAACCAAACATGAAAATCTGATCGCCAATCTAAAAGCACAGGACATCCAACTGACTGCTGAAGAAATGCAGATGATTGCAGAGTTGGAACGCAACGGACGAGAAGTTGATCCTGAAGGCTTAGCACCGATTTGGGACTAGAGCAAAATGAAAATTAATTTTCCTTTATTTGCGCTTGCCATTGGGGCTTTTGCCATTGGCACCACAGAATTTTCTCCCATGGGTTTCTTGCCACAGATTGCGGAAAACCTGAATATTTCCATTCCCACCGCAGGCATGCTGATCACTGCCTATGCCTTGGGTGTGATGATTGGGGCACCGATCATGACACTTTGGTTTGGACATTTTCCCAAACGTAAAGCCCTGATCCTTGCCATGAGTATTTTCACGGTCGGGAATATTTTAGCCGCCATAGCACCCAATTATTGGGGACTCATGGGCGCACGGATCCTGACCAGTTTGAATCATGGCGTGTTTTTTGGGATTGGTTCCATTGTGGCAACCAGTGTTGTGCCTAAAGAAAAACAAGCCAGTGCCGTTGCCACCATGTTTATGGGGCTGACCATTGCCAATATTGGCGGTGTCCCGCTTGCCACATGGGTCGGACAAAATATTGGTTGGCGCATGTCCTTTGCCGCTATTGCTGTTTTGGGTGTCGTCACCATGCTGTGCTTATGGAAGGCATTGCCTGAGGGCACTGCGGGACAACGTCCCAATGTCAAAGCTGAATTAAAGGTGCTGACCCGTCTGCCTGTCGTGCTTGCCTTACTCACCACGGTGATGAGCGCAGGTGCAATGTTTACCTTGTACACCTATATTGCACCAACACTGCAAAATATTACCCATGCAAGTCCGAGCTTTATCACCTTCATGCTGGTGCTGATCGGGGTAGGTTTTTCGATTGGGAATCATTTAGGCGGTAAATTTGCAGACAAATCCTTAACCAAAACCCTGACTGGTTTTTTGTTGTTGCTGATGCTGTCAATGTTGCTTTTCCCTATTTTGGCAACCACGCCGATTGGTGCAGCTTTGGCATTGGTGATTTGGGGAACAGCCGCTTTTGCTGTGGTTCCTCCCTTACAAATGCGCGTCATGTCTGTGGCACATGAAGCGCCTGGTTTGGCATCATCTGTCAATATTGGGGCATTTAACTTAGGAAATGCTGTGGGTGCAGCAGCAGGCGGTGCCGTACTCAGTCTGGGCATGAGCTATGTCATGGTATCGATTACAGGTGCATTACTCACCGCTTTGGGTCTGCTCCTGGTTTGGCTGCAAATGCGTTTACCTGAGCCAAAACTTGCGTATTCACCTGAATCCTGAATAAAAAAATCCCACCATCAAATGGGTGGGATTTTTTAAATCTTCACTTTTGCACAATTTATTTTAAAATATCAGGAAGTGCAGGCAATGTCTTATTTTTAGCTAACTCAGCTTTCATTTTCTGTAACATCTGATAAGGCTGCAGTTCGACTAGCATGTTGGTCACACTGGCTGGGATTGCACCTTCGGGATTAGCATGCCCATTGGTTGTGACTTTGACTTGGTTTGCTCCTAGTTTCTGAAATGTCCAATCTCCTGAATAATCTTTTAAACGAATATAATCCGTATTGAGTGCCTTACCTTGTTGGATTGCGCTATTTTTAATCGTAATTGTGCCATTACTGTCTTTTGACATTTTGCCTTTAACCACCATATCGCGGTCTTTTAGTGGAAATGGAAAATCTAAAACCATATAAAGCGTAAACTCGCCCTTTTTATCATCACGTGAAAGGATTTCGGCTTTTGCGACATTGGGAACCCATTTTGGACTGTTATTAACATCCAACACTAAAGCCACAGCTTTTTCTATTGGCACATCAATCACGGTTTCAGCTTTATAAGACAAAACGGGATTATTTGCGTCCTTATATGTCCACACCTTAATATTATTTTTATTAAGGCTAAGTTTGGCATTACTTGGCAAAGTTGCTTGCGCAGACAGACTCAAAGCACTGACTACACAAGCAATTAACATCACTGTCTTATTCATTTTATTTATTCAAAATCGTTTTCTTGTTTTTATATTAACCGATCATAAGAAAAGCTTAAATATCATTTAAACCTAAAACATCTTTCATGTCGTATTTTTTAGCATCTTTGCCCACAACCCATGCCGCTGCACGTACTGCACCCGATGCAAAATTCATACGACTGGTCGCTTTATGCGTCACTTCAACACGCTCACCTTCACCAATAAACATCACCGTATGTTCACCGACAATATCACCACCACGAATGGTTTCAAAACCAATGGTTTCACGTTCACGTGGACCTGTATGCCCTTCACGACCATAAACAGCGACTTTCTTCAAATCACGACCTAAAGTATCAGCAACTGCTTCACCCATCATGAGTGCTGTACCTGATGGTGCATCTACTTTATGACGGTGATGTGCTTCAATGATTTCGATATCGACAGTGTCACCAAAAACTTTGGCAGCAAGTTCCAGAAGTTTAATTGAAACATTCACACCCACAGAATAATTCGCTGCATAGACCACAGGCGTTTGAGTTGCAGATTCATTTAAAACTTGTTTTTGTTCTTCTGAAAAGCCCGTGGTACCAATCACCATCGCCACGCCTGCTTCACGGCAGAGTTTTAAGTTATTTTCAGTTGCCGCAGGTGCAGTAAAATCAATCACCACATCTACATCTTTTAAAATTTCTTCTAAACTACCAACAACTTTAATACCAACAGCACCGATGCCTGCAAGTTCACCTGCATCAGCACCAATTAAAGTGCTTTCTGGACGCTCAACAGCTGCTGCAAGTTGATAACCTGCTTGTTGTACAGCTTGAATTAATGTGCGACCCATACGACCGCCTGCGCCTAAAATACCAATACGTGGAGCTGTTGACATGAATTCTTCCTAAATCTAGATTTAAAATTTGATCTACTATAGCAAAACTCTGTGTATTGGCTAAGTTTCACTAGAACATTTCCTCAAAATAATTCTATTTTCATTTGCATGCTACATGTTAAAAAATGTGCGCTTTGACCTACTGAGATAAAATTCAGTTTAAGATAATCAAAAGTACAACTTAGCTCTTCATTATGCGTTTTGATTTTTTTGATTTGAGACTCTTCTTAAATATTGTGGAAAATGGCAGTCTAACCAAAGGTGCAGAATGCTCAGCGATTTCCTTACAAGCGGCAAGTGAGAGAGTAAAAAAACTAGAACAACACTTCCATATTCCATTATTTACTCGCCATAGCTCAGGTATAAAAATGACTATTGCAGGTCAAGTATTTGCAGAACACGCACAGCAAGTACTTAAACAAGCTCAACAATTACAAAATGCAATGCTTCCCTTTTCACAAGGCTTAATCACAGAAATCACGTTATGGTGTAATTCTTCTGCGCAAAGTGAATATTTACCCTTATTGCTGCCTCAATATTTAGTGGAAAATTCACATTTACACATCGAACTCAAAGAGGCTGAAAGCCAAGACATCATTCAAGCGCTTGAAAAAGGCATCGCACAGCTTGGTTTAATTTCAAGTTTTTTTAATTCACAACATTTACATACTTTAGATTTTGCTGATGATCCATTGGTGCTTATTTGCCCTCAAAACCATGATTTAGCAAAAGAAAAAATACTTAATTTAGCCGATATTTTACATTATCCTTTTGTTGGGCTAATACAACATCACTCACTACAACAATCGATCGAAGCTCAAGCAAAACAACTGCATTGTACGATTCAATATCGTTTACGTTTACCCAATTTCACCGCAATTGCACAAGTTGTTGCCAATGGTGTAGGTATTGCGATTATTCCTAAACGTGCTGCACAACATTTAAATAAAATATATAAATTTCATCAAGTTAAACTAAGTGGAACTTGGGCAAATCGTAAATTACTTCTGGCAGCACAAAATTTCGATATTTTAAATACGTCTTATCAACACTTTGCACAGTTTTTAATTTCTCAAAAAAATCAATTAGATAATAACTAAAGTTAAACAACACCCAGTTGGTGTAAAACAGAATACACACCAAAAACCACTAAACCACAAAAAAAGACTTTACGAAATTTTTGTTCAGGAATGCGATAATGAATTTTTGTTCCTAACCACATCCCCATTAAAGCAGGAATTAAGGCGATCAATGATAATTGATAATTAATGGGTGTATTTTCTACAGGATTTAAATGTAAAAAAACGGCTAGACAACATGTTGATACAGTAAAAGCTAGACCTAAAGTTTGAACTAAATCATCACGTTTTAACTGTAAAGACTGAACATAAGGCACCACAGGAATGAGCACTACACCTGTTGCAACGGTTAATGCACCACCCAAATAACCCACTATCGGCGATAAATATTTTTCATAAGGTGCAAGATTTGGCATATTTTTGGCAAATAAACCATACGCACCATACAAAGCTAACATGGTGCCTAATAATGCTTCACTCTGAAAATGAGTTGTCGAATGACCTAAAGTTGGAAAAATACTCCAAACTGAGCCAACAATAATACCCAGTAATAACATCCAAAAACGGCGAATTAAACGAATGACATGACCTTCAGCAAAAAGTTGCCAAATATTCGTCACCATTGAAGGAATAATCAATAAAGCTGCTGCCTGAAAAGGACTGATGACCAACGTCAAAAGCCCCATAGATACCGCAGGTAAACCTAAGCCAATTGTACCTTTAATCATTCCTGCTACTGCAAAGACAGCAATCACAAAACCTATCAAGACACGCCCCTCGTCATATTTTAGGTCATGCTACAGAAATTTTTTAAGATGAAATATCACGTTTTTCAGAAGTGAACCTCAATAAAATATTGAGGCTAAATGAAAAATTAAAATTAAAACCCTTTATAAAAGAGTTGCTATAAAAATAGTCATGCTCTTAGTCAAAAATAAAGACTCGAATAGATCCAACTTCGTCATATTTGATCGCGCGTTACGATTGCATTTTTAATGCTGCTTAACTACATCTATATAAGGAAAAATCTTTTATTTACGATTATTCTGATGATTCATTCACTATTCATTTTATGTCTAACATTCAAAAAGATTCATATAATAAATCTAATATTTTAGGGTCTAATTTCTTTAAGTTCTCTTTGAATAAAATGTTGAATCATCTCGCGATAAATCTTTTCAACTAAGTCAGGATCTGTATGTAATACTTTGGCTTTTTCACGAACTTTATGAATCACTTGTTGTACACGTTCAGGCGACTGTACATCTTCAGCAGTACGTTTAAAGCGTACTGCTTGATCAATATAAAATTGGCGTGTGGCAATAATTTCGATTAGGGCTTGATCAAGTTCATCAATATAAGCACGTGCTTGTTCAAGTGATTCACATTTCTCTTTTTTCATCGCTAAGTTGTTTGGCATATTTTAGCTCGGCAGCATTATCACTTTTATACTTCTGTTCTAACACATTACTGAAAATACTTTCAATCATCCATACACGATATAAGCTATTAAATACGTAACGTTTTCCTTCAATATCTAACTCAAGCACAGGAAAATCAGGTTGATGCTTCTCAGCACAATGTTGGTCATTTATTTTTAATAACTCACTGACATCCAAATCTACTAATTTTTCAATACCTAATTCTTGTTGTAGTTCTTGCAAATGTGCCTTATAAGACAAATCTTTTCCTTTTGCCCACACTGCTTCCAAAATAGTATAGATGGCATCAACACGTTGCTCTTGTTCAACACTATAAAATAACTGTGCCATATGCAAAATACTGTCTGCGGTTGGACGACAAAATGGGGTAAATTTTACCTCAGTACGTTTTGATAAACGTGTTGCTAAACTCCAATCAAAAAAGTCTCGTCCATGATAACTTAACGGAAAAACATTCAATTGAATATTATAATAATTTGCCAACTCTTCTTTGATATAAGCCAATAACAACCAACTGATCGGATCTTCGAGCGCAATATATAAATTTAACTCAGGATGCATTGCCTGAATTTCAGCAAGTTCTTCTGCATCACTCATTAAATGTTCGCGCCATTCAATATGATTAATGAGAAAAATAGGGTTATCAATCAATAACTTTTGCTGTTTTAAACGGCGTGTTAAACGTAGCAAATCATCGACTGCATGATATTTACGTCCACCTAGCTCAAAATAACTTTCTAGAACAGGTGTATGATCAAAGATACGCTCTGGAAAATGTTGTTCTTTTTGTTGTTTACTTGCCATCACAAATAACATGCGTAATTTTCCATATTGTTGCTGCCACAACATATGAAAAACGTCTTCAAGTAAATATAAAAAATTTTGACCTGTTAATGGCGTATTACGAAGGATTGTTTCTGCTTGTTTTAATGCTTCTTGAGTGGGTTGTTCTGGTTTTTCTTCATCATAACTAAAACGGTGCTGATTCGCTAAAATCTTGGCGTCATTCAAACTATATTTACGCCATTCTTCAATCGTCATGCCATTGGGGGGTTCTGCTGCAGTATCTGAAATAATAATTTTCAACGGTTTTAATTCAGCACTTAAAATATCATCGAGTTGTATCAACTGCTGCACAGCGAGATAACTATAAACATCATCTAAACGCAAATAGATATGTAGACCATGTTCCGTGGATAACACCTCTTGACGTATTGGCTTTTCATAAAACCAACTCGATCTAATGGGATCAAACCAACGGCGTAACAGTGACATGAGTATAGCCTCGAAAAAGCACTGAATAATGTGATGAAAAAATTTGATTGAAACTCATTCAAGCATACCATTCATTGCAATATGATGCTTAAAAAATTTATTTTACATTGAAAATTTTTTCACCATGCTGCATAAAACAGCCCATCACTAAAAATTTACTTCTAATCATTCAATCATATAAAAAGCACCCAATTTATGGATGCTTTTTAAATATTAAATCATTCAGCGTGAAAATTAAATTTCGCGTACAGCGCCTTTTGAAGCACTCGTGGTATGCATCGCATACGCTTTCAAGGCTTTAGATACTTTACGTGGGCGCTCTTCGGCAGGATGCCAGCCTTTAGCTTCTTGTACTTCACGACGTGCAGCCATAGTTGCTTCATCTACAGCAAGATGAATAGTACGGTTTGGAATATCAATTTCGATACGGTCGCCATCTTCAACCAAACCAATAGCACCGCCCTCAGCCGCTTCTGGTGAAACGTGACCAATAGACAGCCCTGATGAACCGCCAGAGAAACGACCATCAGTTAACAAGGCACAGTCTTTGCCCAAACCTTTGGATTTTAAATAGCTGGTTGGGTAAAGCATTTCTTGCATACCTGGACCACCACGTGGACCTTCGTAGCGAATCACCACTACATCACCTGCAGTAATTTTTCCACCCAAAATGGCTTCTACAGCAGCATCCTGACTTTCAAAAACACGTGCTGTGCCATTGAATTTCAAAATTGAGTCATCCACACCTGCAGTTTTTACAATACAGCCTTCCAAAGCAATGTTTCCGTAAAGTACTGCCAAACCACCATCTTGAGAGAATGCATTGGCAACATTACGAATCACACCACCCTCACGGTCACCATCCAAACGTGAATAATAACGATCTTGTGAGAATGCAGTTTGCGTTGGAACACCGCCCGGTGCTGAACGGAAGAATTGATAAACATCTTCGTCTTCAGTACGGATAATATCCCATTTATCCAAAGCATCTTTTAAGGTTTTTTCATGTACAGTTGGAACTGAAGTATCGAGTAAACCTGCTCGATCCAACTCGCCAAGAATCGACATGATCCCACCCGCACGATGTACATCTTCCATATGGACATCTTGTTTTGCTGGTGCAACTTTACATAGGACTGGGACGTTACGAGATAAACGGTCAATATCCGTCATGGTAAAGTCCACTTCAGCTTCATGTGCCGCAGCCAATAAATGCAGAACTGTATTGGTTGAACCACCCATCGAAATATCAAGCGTCATTGCATTTTCAAAAGCCGCTTTGGTTGCAATTGAACGTGGCAATAAACTATAGTCATTTTGTTCATAATGACGTTTGGTAATTTCAACAATTAACTGACCTGCTTTTTCAAACAGCTTTTTACGGTTAGCATGCGTTGCCAAAGTTGAACCATTACCTGGTAATGACAAACCTAAAGCTTCCGTCAAACAGTTCATTGAGTTTGCAGTGAACATTCCTGAACATGAACCACAGGTTGGGCATGCTGAACGTTCGTATTCAGCCACTTCTTCATCAGTAAAGTTGTCATCTGCTGCAACAATCATGGCATCGACAAGGTCAATGGCTTTTTCATTGCCACGGATTTTGACTTTACCCGCTTCCATTGGACCACCAGACACGAATACCACTGGAATGTTCAAGCGCATAGATGCCATCAACATTCCCGGGGTGATTTTGTCACAGTTGGAAATACATACCATCGCATCTGCACAGTGTGCATTGACCATGTATTCTACTGAGTCCGCAATCAAATCACGTGAAGGCAATGAATAGAGCATGCCATCATGCCCCATGGCAATGCCATCATCAACCGCAATGGTATTGAATTCTTTAGCTACACCGCCTGCTTGTTCAATTTGACGAGCAACCAACTGTCCTAAATCTTTAAGGTGTACATGACCTGGTACAAATTGGGTAAATGAGTTGACCACCGCAATAATCGGTTTACCAAAGTCCTCATCTTTCATTCCTGTCGCGCGCCATAAGCCACGCGCACCAGCCATGTTTCTTCCGTGTGTCGATGTTTTTGAACGATAGTCAGGCATGTGTATTTCCAACATTATTTGAGCTGAAATGAATGTCATTATTCATTCTGGCAGACTAAAACTGATAATCAGGCGAAATATTTTTACATCATACTATAAGATGCTGCATAACAGATGATCAAGGCATGGATCATTTTTATACAATTTTGATGGATGACAAATTCAATGACGAATAGCCATAAGCCTTGAGTAATGAAAACTAATATAAACCTATCTTGAAGAGATTCAATACAAAACTTATATGAATATTTTTTCAAAATTACATAAATAAAACTTATTAATAATAGTTCCACTTTAGCTTTTATTAAAAAGGCTTCCAAAGAAGCCAAATTTTGATTCACAATCTCATTATTTCTGTTTAATCAAATATAAACCGCTACACAACTTAGCTTCATGATCACTACATAACTCTGCTGAAGTTGTAGAAATCCACTTCAGATTTAGTTGTAACTTACCATTGGTCATATCTATAGCAGGTCCACCACAACTGGCAGCTTTATTGTCAGCCTTCACTTGCACTGACAATAAGTCGAGATCTTGATTAAGCATACTTCTCCAGATAGCAAAATCACCTGTGATTCGTTTTTCATTACTTGTATAAGTTAACTGACTTGGTTTAGAAAACTGGTAAACTTCAGAACAATTCAATTTTTCATTATGAATCGTCCAAGTTCCCCAAATGTCCTGCTCAGGGTTGATCTGTTTTTTGTCAAAAGCCTGAACATTACAAGCCATTAAAATACCCACAGACATCCAGATTATTTTCTTTAACATTCTATTTCCTTACTCATCTATTACTGACTTAAACAATCAACATGATCCACTAAATCAAAGTATCTTTACAAACTCAATTCACTCTAAAATAACAAAATTATGAGTTCTTGAATAAATGAATGACCGATTTATTTTCGGTCATTACAAATATCTATACTTAGATAAAATTAATATACTTAAGTTCTAAAAACTCACAGTATCACAACTTTACCACTGTACATTTACACGACGGTTTGGCGCTAAACACTGGATCAAACCTGCTGTTTTAGCACCTGCTTGGCACTGTTGATAAGCAGTTGTTGAACCATTTCCTTGTAAAGAAATAATATTAGGATTTACACCTTGTTGTACTAATAATTGTGCCACTGTATTCGCACGATTTGCAGATAAACGTTGATTATAAGCATATTGTCCTAAACGGTCTGCAAAGCCCGATATTTCGATACGCTCAGGATTATCTACCTTAATCTGTTCAACAATAGTTGATACTGAACTATAGTTTTGGTCAATGGCTTGTGGATCGTAACGATCAAATGCAAATAAGACATTTGCATTTTTACGTTGTTTATCTACAGGATAAACTACCTGTGGAGGAACTTGGTTATTTGCACCGTAGACCATTAAGCCTTGGCACTCTTCACCTTTCCAATATAAATTTTCAGATAGTTTATCTTTATTAAAATCTACACGTAACTGACAACGCTTGTATTGGTTAGTATTTGGTTGGCGGATATCTAAAACATAGTTCCATGTTTTAACAAAAAATAAGCCTTCATTAAATTGGGGATTACCTAAAATAAAGCGGATTTGATCTTTTGTTAAGCCTTTATCCAAACGTGCAACTTCGTCATATTCATAACGATGAACTTGTTTTAAATAGCTGTCTTTAACTTCAGGAAAGTTAATTTCTTCTGGTGTATTTTGTGGATCAATTTCAGCAGCAGAACTCATTGTTGTCACTAGACCGCTGAGCACACTGAACAGCAAAATTGTGTTTAATGTTTTCATTAATTTATCTCTCTTAAAATAGGGAAAAACCAAGGAAGATCCGAAGATCTTCCTAGTCTAGTGAATTAGTCAATTACACCACTGATACCGATACGTACACTTGGATCACCTTCGCTCGCTGCCGCAATACCACCAGTCAATGACCAGCGACCATTATCGGCAGTTTTACGTAAAGTCACACCGATAGCACTTTCACCACCGTGATATGACGCACCCGCTGCGTAAGTATATTTACCTGGAATGTACGGTGCATTTTCAAGCGCCATTGCCGCTGCAATACCTGCATTTGCACGTTTTTCAACATCATCAATACGTTGGTTAGTCGATTGGAATGCTTGCTCTAAACGGTTGCTTACATTATTAATCTTATTACCAAGCTCTTGATCTGCTTTATTCAACGCATCAATAGCACCACCAACATTATTGTATTTACTGTCTCCGACTGTATAAGACGGTGCGGTTGTAAAGCTGCCAGTAATATTGTCAATCGCAGCACCACCACCTAAGTACTCAACAACTTTTTGATTCGTTTCAACTTTCTGTGCATGTAGTTGAGAACCATTAATTGCATCTTTAGAGTCTTTGTTGACTGCACCATCTTTAACACCAGTAACGACACGATCACCATCTTTACCAGCCATATTCACTGTTGTACCACCTGTATTTTTACCTACAGTGATATCAGCTTTTGAACCTCCAGTTTGTTGAACTAAGCCAATTGAACCATTGTTAATCTCATTTTTGATATTGTTAATATCACTGGTATTTTGATTAACTTTTTGTTCAACATTCCATAATTGACCGCCATTGACTGCGTCTTTAGAACCCTGCGTCACTTTACCGTCAGCAACATTGGTAATTGTTGTACCTTTATCGCCACCACCTAAAGTTACGCTGTCTTTATTTACAGTACCGTCAGCATTTTTGTCATATTGAACAACATTGTTATTTGCTTGATCAACCTTATTGCTAATATTGTTAATCGCGCTATCCAACTGACCTTTGTTCACAGCATCAGTATCTTTCTGACCTGCTGCAACATTGGTAATCACTTTATTACCTGCGCTAATTCCTGCAGTTGTTACACTTGGACCATTTTGAATAATTAGACCTGTTCCGCCTAACTGTACAACTTGCCCAATTGACACTCCACCAGTATTAATCACAGTATCGCCAGCTTTTAACTGTTCAACATCAAGCTTTTTATTCAACTCGACAGCAAGTTTTGCATTACCCTCTTTGTCGTTTTCTTGAGTTACAGTGATATTGTTATCACCAACAAACTCAACCGTTGCTTTTGGCTTAATGGTTTGTGATTTATCACCAGCTTTCACTGTCCAACCAGCATTTGCAGTACCGTCTACATTATTCACCTTACTATTTAAAGCGTCTAATGCATCACCAACATTGGTTTGTATACCACCACCAACATTGTAAGTTGGACCTGTGATTGAGCCATCTTGGTTAACTTTAGAACCACCACCAAGGCTGTTTACTAAAGTATTTTGTGTGTTGGTAACTTGATGATCAACCGCCTTCAACTGTGCAACGTTTACAGCATCAGAATCTGCTGTACCTGCTGCAACACCTGTTACTTGACGATAAACACCATTCGTTGCATCACCTACAGCAACGGCACCAGTTGTACTGGTCGTTTTATTGATTGCATCACGGTCTTTCGCTGTTGACTGAGCAAATGTATAACCTGCAACACCAGCACCTGTTGTTGCTGCTGATTTATTACCTAATACCACTGAGCCTTCAACTGTTTGAGTAACATCATTACCCAGTACAAAAGTATTATCTGTAACAACTTTATTGTTATTACCAACAGAATAACTGCTATTTCCATCAACAATACTTGGATCACCTAAAGCACCAGAATTATTACCTTTAACAATATTTCCAGTACCAATACTAATTGATTGATCACCTAATGCTTGTGCACCATGACCAATTGCAATCGTTGATGCTCCACCAACTTTAGAACCTGAACCAACAACGACTGAGTGAGTTGCTTCATCTGTTGCTGAAGTATTATGACCTAGTGCCGTAGTACTTGTTGCTCCATCTGCAACAATTGCATTGACACCAATTGCTGTAGAGTTTTTGCCTCCTGCACTAGAGTCATTTGTCTCTCCAATCACACCACTTTCTAATGTTTCATCTACAGCATTCGTATGGAAATATTTTGCCCCCTTCGTATTAATGCTTGTTACAGTTTCTAGGATGTTACGGCGATCTGTAGTTTTTTGACCAGAGACATTATAGGTTTCAAATAGCTCACTTGCTTTACCATCAGTAGTACCAATAATCTTCGTTACATCATTTTCAATAGTCTGATTAACGACTTTATTCAACTGACTAACGTTAACTGCATCACCATCTGCTGTACCCGCGGCAATATTCTTAATTTGCGTATTGCCAGCATCAACACCATTTTTGGAAATTGAAATAGGACCGACAGTCACATTATCAAACTTCACATCTTTCGCAGTCGCCACTTCATAGTTCACTGAACCATCAGCGTTAGTACCTGAAGTCACCGTGATGTTGTTACCTTGTGTCACAGTGGTTTTCGATTTCTTCGCTTGATCTGCAATCGCATCAGAAATGTTGTTATAGCTGCTGCCATTGGTTGTGAATGGACCTGTCAAGCTACCTGCGTTATTGGTCACACCACCACCAATAATGTCACCTGTGCTTTGTGCAGTGGTATTGAGCTGATTACCTGTCACAGCTTCAGTTGAACCTGCTGCAACCGTACCATCCGTTAAGCCACTGATTTTGCCAGTCGCGCCATCTGTTACCACATTGCCCACAGTCACTTTATCGAAGTTA
>NZ_PYIX02000025.1 GCF_003024515.2 Acinetobacter sichuanensis | reverse complement strand
AATAAACCCCTTTAGGCGTAGTACTTTGGACAGGTTCTGCTAATTTCACATGAATTGTTTCTTGTTCTACATTAGCGAGGTCATGCACTTGAATTGTTTGACCGCATCTAATTGATAAACATTTCCTATAACATTCATTTGAATTAACATCTTTAACTTCATTCAACCTGACGCTTTTACAAAAGTTCTATTCCGCCCTTCTTGTAACGACGAAGATGAAAAAATTTCTGTTGCAATAAGCGCTCTTTACTTAAAACAATTTATGGGCTGAAGAATAGACGTCACAACACTCACTGAAGACATTTTCTTCGCTGCATCTATCTATCAAGAAATAAAAAGCACAACATATAAACATTGAGTACAAAACTTCCTCATGATGTCGCCCTTTTAAATATGCCTTAAGTTATTTATTATTAGACGATTTTTTAGACTTCTTATATATCCCTAAAATTAGGTATTTTAATATACTGATCATTAATAAAACTAAATTATTCTAGTAAAAAAACTAAACCTACTTAATAAAAAAATGAAATAATTTTTAAATTAAATCAAAAACAAATACTTATTTTTTTATTTTAAATTTTTATAAATAATTATAGGTAGAATGGATATTCTACAAACACCCACTCTAAAATAAAGCTGAACAATATAAATAGCAGTAATATTATTTTATTTTTAACTACCAATCACGTGGAGAAATTAATTCTTCTCTATCTGCATCATAATACTCATAAGCTTTTGCAATAAAATAAAAATCTTCCCCTATAGCTTCTCGTGCTACAGTTTCAATTTCACTCTCGGCTTCATCAAATGCTGTTTGTAAATCATTAATTTTCTCAGTTGCAGCATGTGTTAAAATATATAATTCAGCTAAGTTTTTAGGCTGATGGGTTTCAATTTCCTGACAGACATCAACTAAAATATTTTTAATTTCATCAACTAAATGAGCAGGATAATAAGCATCTCCGTACATCTCATTTAAAAATTTATATTGTAAAATTTTACTATTTTGAATTGGCATATTGACCTCTTTTTTATTTTCTTAGATAAAATTTAATCTGGTTTTTAGCATTAAATTTTATCAATTTTAAGCCAATAATTTAAAGATAAAAACTCAAAACTACAAAAGTGAACAAAGTCACAGTTTCTAAGATTTCAATACTCGCTCCCACAGTATCTCCTGTAATTCCTGAAATACGTTGGATAAATTTTTGACGCAAATAAAATAATGTCGTTAAAAAACTAAGAACAGTCAAAATACCGACCAATTTAAAATATAAAGTACATAATAGAAAAAATATAATAATTAAAATTGCACTTTTTTTCGGAATAAATGCTGTTAATGCCGAGCCTAAACCATTTTTTCGTACATAAGATGTAGTCAAAAATAAAATTAATGGTGCAATACGACCTAAAATAGGAAACATGATTAAAGCTATAAATTGTTTTTCTTGTAATAATACATAAATAGCTGACCATTTTAATAAACAAATAATGACTAAGCTTAATACCCCAATCGGTCCACAGCTTGGATCTTTCATAATGGCTAAAGTTCGCGCTTGGTCACCAAAACCTCCCACCCAAGCATCGGCGGTATCAGCCAAACCATCTAAATGTAACCCCCCTGTCAGCCAAATCCACAGACATAAGATTATTGATGCCAATAAAATAAGGGGTAAAGTGTGTAATAACATTGCTACAGCACATAATAATCCGCCAATGAGTAAACCTATTACAGGATAAAACAACAAAGATTGTCCATTTTGTTGCTGACTTGGCATTGTTTTGAGCTGAATCGGGAAAGTCGTTAAAAACTGTAATGCAATCAAAAATGCTGTCATTTTAAATGCTCTTATTTTCAGAACAAGTAGACCATAAACTGATTTTTTGCTTCGTCGTGTCTAACTCAAAAGAATGTAAAGTGCCTAGTTCTGCTGACATCGTTAAAATATTGTCTAGACTTTGTTGTGTTGCGAGGCATTTTAAAAGTTTAATCACTCCACCATGTGTCACCAATAAAACCTGATGCCAATGCTTTTCTAACATCTGCATTTGAATAGAATCCATCGCGTTTAAAACTCGACTTTGAAATTGCCAAATACTTTCGGCATTGGGTGGCGTAAACGCTGTTGGAGTTTGCCAAAACTGACTCAGTTGCTCAGGGAAATTTTCATAAATCCATTGGGTCGGTTTGGCTTCCCAATCGCCAAAATGCATTTCTTGTAAATCTTTTTCTAAGATTAAAGGCTTATCATATTGCGTACTCAATTGTTGAGAAAATAAGCGACAACGTTGCAATGGTGAACTAAAAATACTCTGCCAAGCTATTGGCGCTGCGGATTGAGTTAAAAAGGCATCCACTGTATTTTGCATTTGCATTTGACCCAGTGCTGTCAAAACATCATCTGTTGAGCCTCTTAAAGTATGACTCAATGTGCTTTCACCATGCCTTAATACATCAATCCGCAATTTCATCCAATTTCTCTACTTTTCTTCAATCTGATTACATCAAAATCACATTAAAAAATTAAACTTTTTCACCAATAACAGCCGCTTCAGCAAATGTCGCCATATGGTTATGCAAACTACATGCAAGTTTAATGATGCCTAAAGATGCACCTGCACCACTACCTTCACCTAAACGTAAATTTAATTTTAATAAAGGCTGTGCATTTAACTCTGCGAGTAAACGTTGATGCCCATATTCAGCAGACTGATGACCGAAGAACATCCATTCACGAACATTTGGATTTAAGCGAACTGCAAGCAATGCAGATACAGTACTAATAAAACCATCAACCACCATCGGCAAGCCCACTTGCGCACAGCGAATATAAGCACCTGTCATCGCTGCAATTTCTAAACCACCCACTGCACACAGCGCTTTAAAAGCATCGCCATGAACATCATGTTGATGTAAAGCCAAAGCCTGATTAATGATATTTTTCTTATGTTCAAGTTGCTCAGCACGAATGCCTGTACCTACGCCTGTTAACTTTTCTGCCGTTTCATTTAAAAGAAAACATGCCACAGCCGAAGCTGAACAGGTGTTACCTATTCCCATTTCACCTGCGACATAAATTGATGCATGTTGTGATAAAGCTTGTTCTACACTTTCTTTACCCAGTTGCATGGCTGCTTGACATTGTGCTTCTGTCATTGCAACCGTTTTAGCAAAATTTGCTGTTCCTTGGGCAATACAATGACGCTCAACACCTACATAATCATAACTATCACCGACTGAACCACAGTCAATGACTTGTAATTTTGCATTATATTCTTTCGCAATAACACTGATACAAGCACCGCCTGTGGCAAAGTTTTGCAACATTTGTCGTGTCACTGCCTGCGGATAAGCTGAAATATTTTCTTCCATGACACCATGATCGCCCGCAAAAATGGTGATCCAAGGAAAGTTAACTTGTGGCTGTTGCTGACCTTGTAAACTTGCGAGCTGAATCGCAACATGCTCTAACTCAGAAAGTGAACCTGTTGGCTTAGTCAGTTGCAGTTGACGTTGTTCTGCCTGTGTTTTTGCAGCTTCACTTGGTTTTTGACATGCATCTAACCACCAATTCATTCCTTTTCTCCTTTTAAATACATTGGAAAACCTGCCACACAAAAAATAACAGTGTCTGCCAGTTGTCCAAGTTGTTGATGTAAACGACCTGATTCATCTACAAATTTTCGAGTAATTTCACCCATGGGTACCACACCCAAACCTGTTTCATTACTCACTAAAATAATATTGGCTTGTAAATGAGGTAAAACCTTAAACAACTTTTCACATTCAATTGCCTGTAAATTTGATGCTACAGATGACGTACTTTGATCATTCGCCATTAATAAATTGCTCATCCATAAGGTTAAACAATCCACTAAAATCACATGCTCAGGTTGATCTATTTTTTCTAATAGATCAGCCAGATGTAGTGGCTCTTCATAAACAGCCCAATCAGCAGGTCGCTGATGTTGATGATGTAAAATGCGTGATTGCATCTCAGCATCCCAAGCTTGGGCTGTCGCCACATAACTCACAGTAAATTGGCTATCTTGTGCAATTTTTTCAGCCAAACGACTTTTTCCTGAACGCGCACCACCTAAAATGAGTCGAATCATAATTTACCTAAATGAATATGTTGTTCTGCATATAATTTGCCTTGAATAATTTTTGCTTTGTAATAACCAAAGCTTAAATGTGTAACATCAAGTTCAAATTGTTGCTGTTCAATTGTTTTAACATGCTCAAATATTTTTTCGGCAGTAAATGCCGAATGATATAGACCAAGCGTAATATGCGGAACATAGTGTAATGCGGCAATTTCATGATGATTTTGTGCAAAAAGATGTCTAAAAATACTTAGGCTATTATTTTCATCTAAAATCTCAACAAATAAGGCACTTTCAAAACTTTGAATTTTGCCTGTTTTTATTTTAAATGCACCGAGTTTTTGCTTAGTTAAATTTTTTATCTGTTGGCTCAATTGTTGTTGTGAAAAATCATCATTTAAAACAGGTTGATATTCTGTTAAAAATCCACAAATAAAAAGCGTAATATGAAATTGACGGATATTTGGTTGAAATAAAAAGGGAGAAAAATGTTCACGTAATTTTTGTAAATAATGCTGTAGTTTTGGTTCAGTGATTTCTATATACCAAAGTGCATAATCCTCTCGTCCCCGATGCCATTCAGCATAATCATGGGAAAGTGTTGGAATAACAGTACAAAAAGGTTGAAGAAGCACAATAATTTTAACAGAAATGAATGCGTTTATATTAGAGCATAAAACTAAAAAGATTGCCTTATGTCACAGTCAAACGAGAGGAAATTTAAAACTGAATAATATTCATAATTGCTTAAATTCTAAGCTTAGCTTTGATTTCTTGTGCTTTTTTTAAATTTTGAGGTGTACCAATACCATATTCATAACAATGTGCAATGATTTTAAGTGCTTTTTGGTCACCCTTGTCCGCGTAGTAAAGATAATATTGAAAAGCCTGTTCAGGATCTTGTGCAACGCCCAAGCCATTCATATACATTTCACCTAATTTCATAGAAGCATGAGGCTGTCCCAAAGCTTCGATTTTTTTATACCAATATAAAGCCTTGCTATAATTTTGAGCTACAAATTCATTGCCCTGAAAATAAAGATCACCTAAACGTAACAATGCCATAATATCGTTTTGTGTCGCTGCTATTTCATAAAACTCAATGGCTTTCTTCATATCTTGCGCTGTCCCTAAACCTTTTTCATACATTTCAGCGAGTTGATATAAAACATCTGCACTCTCATTCTTTTTTAATAATTCATTAAAAATTTCAAATGCACGTTTTTCATTGCCCTGACCTGCCGTTTTATAGTCTAAAGCTAAATTATATTTTTCATAAAATGTATGATCTCGATTTTGATTAGGCTGTTTATCATTTTTCTTTGCCCAATATTTTATTCTATTCTCATAATCATTTCTGGTATAAGAATATTCAAAATCAATATCTTGTGTATTTATGATTTTTTGCTTCCAATAAGCTGATTGTGTTAAATCGACCGCCGTACCAATACCAAATTTATACATCACCACCATAAACATTTGTGCCTCAGGATCACCTGCTTCAGCCGATTTTTTATACCATTTAAAAGCTTCTGTATTACTTCCTCGGACACCTTGGGCGTGGAAATACATCCATGCTAAAAATGGTGCTGCCTGATGATTTCCCTGTAAAGCTGACTTTAAAAACCAGTAATGTGCTATTTGATAATCCTTTTCAACACCTGCACCTTGTACATACATCCAACCTAATTGTGCCTGTGCAAAGGCATCATTTTTTTGAGCTAAACGCCAAATCCAATGATAAGCACTTTGAAAATCAGGACCTTGTCCATTGTTATAATAATAGGTTGCTAAACGAATTTGTGCCTGAGTATGGTCTTGATTGGCTGCCTTTTTATACCACTGTAAAGCTTCTGCTTGACTGATCTGAATAGGTTGGAAAAATTGATCAAAACCATCTTCTGCTTTGGGTTCAGCATATATAAATGGTTGTATGACCCAATTTAACATTTTTTTAAATGACGATTGTTGATCATTGAGATTGATATCATTTCGATCAGCCGTTTCAATTTGATCAGCCAACTCAAATTGTGCTTGTGCCTGCCCTCGAATCGCTTGCAAATAAATTTTATCAATCAACGGCTCAGGATGTATGATGAGCATGACATCAAATGAAATCACGCTTACAAATAATGTAAAACATAAAATTCTTGACTTAATCAACATATTTTTCTAATTTCTATCATTAACTTATTTTTAAATAGAAGCATTTAATAAGACAAAACTTTGTCAAATCCACGGTCATGATTTTAAACTTAAAATGATCTGTCTCATATCTATATTTCAATGCAGAACTTATCAATATGACAATAATTTTTTATTTTAAATATCAACTTAAGGTCTTAAACGCTTTATTTATTGCACAATAATATAGCAAAAATTTTAGCTTATTTTCTTATATTTATATCTAAATATTTGAATTAGATAAAAATAATAAGCCTTATAAAAAAAACTTAGGATTAAGAAGAATTAAATATTAAAATATTCATGTTAGGATGCGTCATCAGTGGATTACAAACACACTATTCACGTTTTAAACATGAATATGTGCATAGAATATTCAAACTCAGTAATATTAGGAGTTTCTGATCTTTATGAATCAGAGTTTTCAAATTGATGCCATGCGCGCATCAGCCACAGATGTGGTTTCATTACTCAAATCGTTAGCCAATACTGATCGTTTACTGATTTTGTGTCATTTGGTGCAACAAGAACTCAATGTTTCACAAATTGAAGAACAAACCAAAATTACACAACCTACGCTCTCACAACAATTAATGATGTTACGTAAAAGCGATGTTGTCACCACACGCCGTGATGGTAAACAAATTTATTATTCTATTAAAGATCCAAAGCTTAGCCTTGTCCTAAATACTTTGTATGATTTGTATTGCCCGCATCTTTAGGCTTTGATGGACAATAATACTCAACTCGGCTTTTATTTAAATACACATTATTTTGATCGTGGTCATGATATGTTCAATACGTTTTGAAAAACGTCTAGCCCTATTCAATAAAATTTAGACTGTAATTCTTAGCATTTTTTCTGCATAATATATACATAAATGTGATATAGAGCGTTTTATGCCTACCAAGTCTCAGTCTAAATTGAGTAACATTCTCCCTGCATGGCAATGGCTTCAGCACTATACCCCTACAGCTTTTAGAGCAGATTTACTTGCTGCTCTGATTGTTATTGCCATGCTTGTACCTCAAGGTATGGCATATGCTATGGTCGCGGGGTTACCTCCAATTATGGGATTGTATGCCAGCATTCTTCCCATGATTATTTATGCTTTAGTGGGTGGAAGTCCGACCTTATCCATTGGTCCTGTTGCGCTCATTTCGATGATGACATTTGCAACTTTACAGCCCTTATATGAGGTGGGATCACCTGTTTATATTCAAGCTGCCTGTTTATTAGCAGTTTTGGTCGGTATACTTTCAACACTGTTTGGTATTTTCCGTTTTGGTTTTTTGATTCGTTTAATCAGTCATCCTGTGATTAAAAGCTTTATTATTGCATCAGCAGTCTTAATTGCCTTAAGCCAATTTAAATTTTTAGTGAATCTTCCATTAAAATCTGGCAATATCCTTGAATTTATTAGCTCTACGATTGAGTATATTCGCTTAATTCATCTACCTAGTTTAGCATTTGGTGGACTTTCTATTTTATTGTTAATTTATGCACCTAAAATACTTACTGCACTTTTTTCAAAACTAAATAAAAATACACTCAATTTTTTAAATAAAGCGATTCCTTTACTTTTAGTGTTTTTCTCCATTGCTTTTGTTCATTTTTTACATATCGAACAATTCGGTATTAAAACTGTAGGCGAAATTCCATCAGGTTTTCCACCCCTTGCCATGCCATTTTGGTCTTGGGATTTAGTGATACAACTCCTTCCCGGTGCAGCCATGATCACGATGGTCAGTTTTGTAGAATCTATTTCTATTGCACAGGCAACTGCATTTCAAAAAAGAAGTGAATTAAATAGTAATCAAGAACTTGTTGCATTGGGTTTAGCCAACTTAAGTGCTGGTTTTAGCGCATCTTTTCCTGTTACGGGTAGCTTATCACGTACCGTCGTCAATGCCGATGCAGGTGCAAAAACACCAATGGCTGGGGTGTTGTCATCTATTTTTATTGTGATTGTCAGTTTGTACCTAACAGGTATTTTTAAAGAATTACCTTTAGCGGTATTAGCGGCAACCATTATCGTATCTATTTGGAAACTGGTAGATTTCAAACCTTTCCTTGAAGCTTGGCGTTATTCTAAAGCAGATGGTATTGCGATGTGGGTGACCTTCTTCGGTGTACTTTGCATTGATATCTCAACAGGTTTAATCATTGGTATTATTTCAACCTTTATGTTATTGCTTTGGCGTATTAGCCGTCCTCATATTGCTGTCATTGGTTTAGTTGAAGGCACACAGCATTTTAGAAATATTTCTCGGCATGATGTATTAACCAGTGCCAATATCATTTCTATTCGAATTGATGAAAATTTAAGCTTCTTAAATGCCAATACTTTAAAAGAATTTGTGATTGCTGAGGTCAGTAAAAATGAACATTTACATCATGTTGTCATGAACTGCTCAAGTGTAAGTAATATTGACCTCAGTGCTTTAGAGGCTTTAGAAGACATTAATGCTGAACTGTCTAAATTGAAAATTCAATTACACTTTTCAGAAATCAAAGGTCCTGTCATGGATCGTCTTAAAAGCTCTAAACTTTTAGAGGAATTAAGTGGAAATATTTACTTAACACACTATCAGGCGATGCATGAACTTGATGCTCAAACCTTTTGTTCTGTATGATATTGTATTATCAGGATAAATTTAACACAAATGGAATTCTTGATTTTAGAAAAATTCGTATATTTTTTAATATCTTATTTTTTATGTGAAAATGTTTCATTTTGTTAGAGCTTTTAGGTATAAAATAGTCCGCTTGTTTATCAATTTTAGCCCAGTTTAAGGCAACTCAGGTTTCAATATGTTCGCTGCCCTAGCACGTTTAAGTTTAGTCACACGTATTCTTATTGCCATAATACTTGGTTTTATTGTTGCATATCTTTTCCCAAATACTGCGGCTTATGTCAGTATTTTTGGGGATGTTTTTATTAAAGCATTAAAATCTGTTGCGCCGATTTTAGTGTTTGTTTTGGTGATGGCATCTATTGCTAACTTTAAAGTTGGTCAAAGCAATCATCAACTTAGACCTATTTTAATGATGTATGTAGTAGGTATGGTCTTCGCAGCATTAAGTGCAATTTTTGCTAGCCTCGCCTTTCCAAGTACTTTAATGTTTACCAGTGCAACTGATATCGCTTTACAACCTCCGGGTAGTGTTACGGAAGTTTTAAAAAATTTACTTTTAAGTTTTATTAGTAATCCAGTCACAGCGTTACATGAAGCAAATTTTATTGGCATTTTGGCTTGGGCTGTTGGTTTAGGTACTGCTTTACGCCATAGCTCAGAAACAACCAAACGTGTGATTACTGACGTTGCAGATGCCATCAATGCCATTATTCGTATTGTGATCAGTTTCGCTCCAGTTGGTATTTTTGGTTTAGTGGTTGCAACTTTTGCACAAGCAGGTTTAGAAACACTAGAAAACTATGCACATTTAATTATTGTATTGGTTGCGACGATGGCTTTTGTTGCTTTGGTCATTAATCCAATTTTAGTCGCTTTGGTGATGCGCCGTAATCCATATCCTTTAGTGTTTAAATGTCTAAAAGAAAGTGGAATTACTGCATTTTTTACACGTAGTTCTGCTGCGAATATTCCTGTAAATTTAGACTTAGCTAAACGCTTAGGCGTTGATGAGGCGACCGCAGGCGTTGCTATTCCATTGGGTGCAACCATTAATATGGCAGGTGCTGCAGTGACGATTACGGTCTTAACTTTAGCTGCTGTAAATACGTTGAATATTCATGTGGATATGACCACAATGATTATTTTATCAGTCGTTTCTGTGGTGACTGCATGTGGTGCTTCTGGCGTTGCGGGTGGTTCTTTATTGTTAATTCCTGTAGCTTGTGGCTTGTTTGGTATTCCAAGTGAAGTTGCAATGCAAGTTGTTGCCATTGGTATGGTCATCAGCGTACTCCAAGATTCAACTGAAACTGCGTTAAACTCATCTACTGACGTCCTATTTACTGCTGCCGTAGACCTTGCTAAAAAATAATCACCTTCTATACTGACTGAATTAAATTTTATTTGATTCAGTTTGTGACATGCCACTTCAACAACTTCCGCTTTGGGTGCAACTTGGTGCTTTTTTACTTGCACTCAATGCAGGTATGATCAATGTTATAGGCTTAATTACGCTGTTACATCAGTCTGTTTCACATATGACTGGAAATGCGAGTATGCTTGCCATTAGCCTTTTTAAAGGTGATATTTCCAGTATTATTTTCCTCATTTTAATTATTTTAAGCTATGTACTTGGCTCTAGTTATAGTGGGTTTATTCTAGGAAATAGTCATTTTAAAGTAGGTCGTCGTTATGGCTTACCTCTGAGTTTGATGACTTTGTTCATTGTATTGAGTTGGTGTTTTATTGCCAATTATCCTCGTTATGGCTTACTTTGGGCATGTGCAGCAATGGGGATTCAAAATGCGATGGTCAGTCATTATCAAGGTGCGATTATTCGAACCACTCATTTGTCTGGTGTCTTAACAGATTTAGGGCTTGCCTTAGGTTATTTATTCCGTGGGCTGCAAGTCGAAAAAAAGCGCGTCATTTTACATTTATTGATTTTATTTGGCTTTATCTTTGGAGGAGTAATTGCCACAGCTGCATATCCTTATTTAAAATTAGATACTTTTCTAATTCCTGCACTGCTAAGTTTTAGCTTAAGTTGCATTTATTGGTTAATTTATTTTCGTATTCATTATCTTGTCAAGTGATAGTAGGTTGTTCACATGGTTAAAAATGCTTTAGCAGCTCAGTTATTAAAAGCGGGCTTAGTCGATAACAAAAAGGCAAAAAAATTGTCTAAACAGGCACAACATGAGCATCGTACAGGGCAAAATGATGATGCCCAAATCAAAGCAAAAATTGAACAAGATAAGCAAGAAAAAATTGCAAAAGACCAAGCATTAAACCAAGAAAAACAACGTATTTTAGATGAAAAAGCTTTAGTTGCAGCAATTATACAAATGATTGCTCAGCATAAAATCAAAGATACTGACGGTGATATGACTTATCAATTTATTGATGAAAGTAAAATTAAAAAAGTCTATATTAACCAACAAATTTATAATGCCTTAGTTGCAGGTAGTTTAGTCATCGCAAAAGAAAATACCAGTTATGCTTTCTTACCTAAAGTACTTGCTGAGCGTATTAATGACAAAATGACAGGTTTTATTCTTGTGAATAATGCTGAAAATCATGAACAAACCACAGATGAGGAAGATCCATACGCAGCATATGTTATTCCTGATGACTTAATGTGGTAAACATTTTTTAGCTTTTAAAATGCACTCAATAACAAGATATCCAGCAAATGTCATATTTGCTGGTATTTTTAAATCAATGAAATTAAATACAATAAAAACAAACACAAAGCTTATTATAGATTTATTTTCAAAAAACCTTTTTCCCACAAAGTTTCTACATAATTTTAAGTTAAGCTACGCAAAATTACATAAATGGAACGTGTTTTCATGCTTTACACACAATATCGCACATTACAAAAATGGAAACTCAGCAGCTTAAGTTTTGCACTATTATGCATCAGTGCTCCAAGTTGGGCAGATTCAACTCCTCCTGAGCAGCCCTCAACAACAGACCCCATTCAAACTTTAGATACTTTATCTTTTCAAGCCAAAGCAATAGCTAAAGATCCTGATATTAGCGCAATAGCAAAAACGACCGTGACACGTGAAGAAATGCTCAAGTATGGGGATCAATCTGTCAATGATACTTTACGTCGCGCCGCAGGTTTCCAAATGCCTGCACCTGGTCAAGGTCCACGTGGCAGCGGTGGTGCATCAGGTATGCGTTTTCGCGGTGGTGCTGCACCTATTTTTCTGGTCAATGGTGAACCAGTACAAGGTGGACCACGTGGTGGTATGTCGATTGTCGATACACTTACACCCGACATGATAGAAAAAATAGAAATTACCAAACAACCTAGTGTGGCTTATGGTTCTGTCGCTTCAGGCGCAGTTATTAATATCATTTTAAAAGAACCTTTAAAAAATGCGCCTATTGGAGGAACTGTTCGTGCGGGTTACTCACTCGCAAAAGCTGGGCAAAATGATGAAGATAGAAAAAACCTTTCATTACAAATGGATGGTCGTGATCAATCATGGCTATATAGCTTTTCTGCCAATCAAATGTGGACAGATGCAACACGTGTCACCCAAACACAAACAGCAAATCAAACACGTGAACAAAAGCGTGTTATAGAACAGCGTTCAACCTTGTTTGCTCCACGCGTAGAATATGAGATTGACAGCAAACAAAAAGTTGTTGGCGAAATTTTCTATCGTAAAAATGAAAGTGATGGCACACGTGGCGACCAGATTCAAAATGATGGAAATGAAAGCATACGTTTCAATACTCGTTATGAGCGTAAAGACCAAGGAGACTCAGATAAAGTTCGTTTTTCTGTTGAAAAACAAGATGAAACTGAGTCAACACGCGCTTTACAAAATAACAGTTATATTGATGAAACCATCAATGAATATGGTTTTGCCTACGATGGTGTACGTAAATTTGATGCTAAAAAACAAATTAAGTTTGGTTTAGACACACGCGCAAGTGAACTCGAAAGCAATATGACAGATACTTTAGATGAAAAACGCTATGCACTTTATGCAGAAGGCAGTTGGAAATTTACAGATCGTCAAACTTTAACCTTAGGCGCGCGCCAAGAATGGTTAGATCGTTCAGGTTTAGTTGAATATACTGACCAACATTTTAGCCCTGTTCTAGCCCATCGCTTTGATTTTACCAAAGAATGGTCATTACAAACCAATATTAGCCAAGCATTTCGAAGTCCAAACAGTAACCGCCTGACTCCAACTGTAACACTTTCGACAGATGCTGATGCAGGCTCATTAAATAATCCTGATCGTGGCGGTAATCCTAATCTAAAACCTGAAAAAGTTACGGCTTATGAAACAACTTTAGGCTATAACACGGCTGCTGGCGGTGTGAATATTACTGCATTTCAACGTGATATTGATGACTACATCGAAAAATCGATTCAACTGGAAGGTGATCGTTATGTAGAGCGTCCTTACAACCAAAATAATGCCACAACCTATGGTGTAGAAATTACAGGACGATATGCACTGAAGCAAACTGTGCAAGGGCATTCATTTATGCTCAATGGTCAACTTTCAACGGTACGTGCCAAAGTGGAAGATGAACAACACCATGAACGCCTTGTGAGTGATGTCGCACCTTATACTGCAAGCACAGGCATTTCATACAACTACCAACCTTGGCAACTAGCAAGCAGTATTAACCTAAACTATGTTCCTGAGTTTACACGTGCTTTAGAAAACCAAGCGTATGACCGCACAAGTAATGCACGCTTTAATGTTGATGTCAGCCTTACTAAACGTTTTCAACAAGGTTGGGCAACCACACTCACAGGACGAAATCTATTAAGCACAGATTATAAAGAAAAATTAACTGACCAAAATACAGGTGCGATCTATCAAGCACGTAATAACCAAGCAATTCCATCTGTCATGCTTAGTGTTGAAAAGAAATTTTAATCCTTAAATTTCTTCGTTGAAGATTTTCCATCAAACACGAACTCGCACAATAAATAAAAAAACCGATGAATATTCATCGGTTTTTTGTTTTTGCTTGATGTTAAATAAAAAATTAAATGCTCAATAAACATCTCTTAAATAACGTTTTTGTTCATATAACTTTTCGTATTCAACTTTGCCTAAAATCTCTAATAACGCTTGGTCAACTTGCTGTGCCATTCCTTGCATACTACCGCATACATAAATTGCAGCTCCATCATTCAGCCATTGCTTGAGTAATTCAGACTTCGCATAAAGGCAGTCTTGCACATATTTTTGTGCTTGCCCATCGCGTGAAAAAACCCGATCCACTTCAGTTAAGACACCTTGCTGCTGCCACGCCTGAATCTGCTCACCATAAACCGTATCAAACTGTGCTTGACGCTCACCATAAATCAACCAGTTATGTTGTCTATTTAACAATGCTTGTTGTCGAATATGGGCTAATAAACCAGCAATACCAGAGCCATTTCCAATAAAAATTGCGGCTGGAAAGTCTAAGTTTAAATGAAACGCAGAGTTTTGCCGTATACAAGCAGAAATAGACTCCCCTATTTGCAAACTGTGTGTCAATAAGCCTGAACCTAAACCTAAACCTTGCTCATGAACTTCCTGTCGCACCACCAATTCAAGTCTATTCTGCTCGACTAAACTCGCAATTGAATACTCACGGATAGGATAATCTTGTACATCTATAGCATTATGACATTGAATTTCCACCAGATCGCCAGCTTGCCACGACATATTTTCAGTATATGAAAATTCCAACTTAAACAGTGGATTACCTTGACTGCCCTGATTCAACAACTGACGAGAAGTCAACTTTAATGTTGACCATTTACGTTCAATATTTAAATCAGCTAACTGCGTTTTTAACAAAGTTTGCAACTGTATTTGCCATTGTTGTAAATCTGACTGTTGCAACTGATTAACACAAATCATTTCAAATAAAGCGTGTGCTTGTTGCTGTTGCAACCAGTCCTGCAACACCGTGCCAAATCTACAAAAATATTTATAGTGTCGATCTCCCAAAGCCAAAATTGCATAATGATGCTGCGACAAATCTACAGCCGATTGCATCACCTTCCGATAAAACTGACGTGCTGTATCAGGTAAATCACCCTCACCATAGGTACTGACAATCCATAAAGATTGTGAACTTTTTTGCAAATCCGAAACTGTGATATCTTGAATATTCAATAAATAAGTTGAATAACCTGCTTGTTGCAGTTGCTGTTGTGTTTGTTTTGCTAAATTTTCAGCATGTCCTGATTGACTCGCATAAACAATTAGATAATCAGATTGATGAGAAAAGTTTTTTTGTTTTTTGTTTTTCCAAATCAATAAAACGATTATAAACAATACAATAACCAACAAAATTGCCAAACACAGCAATACGCCTTCTACAGCTTGTGTCATTTTATCAACCTTAAATTGCAGCCCAAATCAACCACATGAACAACACAATACTTGAAGCAATTAAGACTAAATGTGTAATTAAACGTGTTTTGATACTCAAAAATAAAATAAAACCTGCTAACGATAAAATAGTAATCAAAATAGCACTAATATCGATGAGCCAACGCCACGCAGTACCCGAGTTTTTTCCTCGATGTAAATCATTGATCAATGAAATGGTTGAAGCAGGTTTACTACTGATTTCCATTTCGGCAGTGTCCAAAGTCACCCAAACATCGGATGAACCTGCGGGGCTTTCCAAATGAATCATAATTTCACCGTCTAAGACTTCACTGCTCTGATAACGTCCAATCAAAGCATCCGCTTGTTGCTGGCGAATATAGTTTAAAATTAAATCACTTGGGTTCTCTTTGGCTTTAATCTCAGCTAATAACTCATCAGGTAATGAAATCGTACTGGTATTTTCTTTTTTGGCTGGCTCAAACCATTCAGGATGATTCAAAAAAATGCCTGTAATTGAAAAGAAAATTAAGACTAAAAAGGCAAATGCTGATAACCACCCATGCACATAGCGTGCATGGCGGTAAAAATCACGTTTTTGATACACGTTGAATATCTCTTTATCAATAACTTATATCGCTTAGTTCACTTTTTGAAAATTGAGTTTGAGTGCTCCAATTTCTTTTTGTGCAGCTAAAGTCTGTTGACTTGATTTTGCTTTTACATCTAAATCAAAAGTTTGATATGAATGCTCACCATGTTCACGTGAAGTTTCAATATGGATCTGATATTGTCCAGCAGCTACAGCACGTCCAGTATCATCTTTACCATCCCAAGCTAATTTATACTGTCCTGGTTGACGTGATGGTTTAGCAACGGCATCTAAATTGGTCATTTGACGTCCATAACGACGCCACCATACATAATTTGAGTTAATCCATTTGTCATCTTTGCCCCAAACAGCAAGTGTACGCACAATTTTTTTATTCTCATCTGTTACCCAGACAGAAACATAAGGTGCTCTATATTTTTCCACTTCAAGTTTAGGAATCACCAAATCAATCACAGCTTGATAACCCGCAGGCCATTTTGCAGTTGCACCTGTCGCAACATTGACAAAATCAAGTTGATTATTAGCACTTTGAGTTAAGTTTGCCCAGCCACTACTTTGATATATTTGACCACTTGCTGCAACCACTTGGGCTTCATAACCGACCAATGCTTCAATGAGTTCTAAGCCTTGTTGTGGAGACATTGCTGCCAAAGCTGTTGCCAATGCATCACTGTCTGCCGCACATGTTCCAACCACAACACATTGTTCTACATGTTGCAAAGCAAGACCTGTTTTTGGGTCTAATAAATGGGACTGTCCTGCTAAATTACGATAACCTTTTCCACTAAAAGCCACTGCTTGATCATTTAATTTTAGAAACTGATCAGGTGCAGTATTATCAAAATGATTAAAAGCTGTTTGTACACCAATATTCCAAGCATCTTTTTGTGGTGCTTCACCCCAAACTCTTAAATCTCCACCAATATCAACTAAAATTCCTTGTATTGAAGGTACAGCTTGCTGTGCAGCCACTAAAGCGCGGTCAATAATATAACCTTTTGCATAAGCATCAGGAGCAAATTTTACATTTTCATCAATTTCAATATGCTGACTTTTTTCATCAAGCTTTACACTGTGTTCAGTTAACTGCGCCAATACTTGTTTTCTGGTTGCTGCATCTAGCTCCACAACACCATGACTTTTTTCCCATAAGGCAATAAGCTGTCCTAAACGAGCATCAAAAGCACCACAGCTTTGATGACGAATTTGCTCACAAGCTGCAATGACTTCAAATAATTCAGATGAAGCTTGAATACTTTTATTTTTATTTAATTGGCTAATCTCACTATCATCACGCCATGTCGATAAAATTTTATCTAAACGGGCAACTTCATTTTCGATTGCTGTAAACGCTTTTTGTGCATCTTGTTTAGAACTTCCCATCACAATAACATCTAAAGATGTACCTAAAACATGATCACGATGAAATTGGTGGCGTTGCTGATTTACTTGGTCTGACTGACTTTCTAAATGAACATCAGAATTTGCTTGTGCTGTTATTGGAGAAATCAGCGTTAAAGCCATCACTAATGGTGAAAGTTTGAATGCCAAAGATTGAGTCATGGTTCTTTTTGCAGCAATGTTCAACATGCTGAAACTCCAAAAAATATTTTCACAAATAATATTGATAATGATATTTGTTATCAAGTACATTAGTGCAAATTTACAAACTATTTAATTTATGGAACTTAAACCATGAAACATTTGTTCAAAATTGCACTTCTTTCTGCTTTACCAATCATGGCATCTGCTCACACTGCTAGCCCATTTTTATTACCAGAACTCTTTGATAGCAAAGCTGCGCAAAATATTACTTTTCAAAGTGCAATCACTGTTGAGAAATTTTTTATTCCAAGTAATAACTTTAAAACCAGCTATGTCGTAACTGCACCAGATGGTCAACAAACGCAAATCAATGCAGCAGCTTCACTTAAACGTTTTAATATTGGTGAATTTGATTTAAATGCTGACGGTACTTATCGTATTCGTACCCAAGATGCTCAAGGAAATATTGGCAAATATGCACTGGTTGATGGACGATGGTTACGTGTTCGTCCTGTACGTGCCCCAATGCCAAACAATGAACAAAAACCAGCAGCTACAGAAACTAAAGCACCAGTAGAACAAAAATCTGTTCAAATTCCTCGCGTTATTTCTGCGGATAAAGTTCCTGAAAATGCACAAATTTTAGAAGTAAAAAATAATATTATTGCTGAGAGTTATGTCACTAAAGGAAAACCATCACCAATTCCTACAGTCATAAACAAAGGTTTTGAAGTTAAATTATTAACACACCCAAATGAACTATTTTCAGGTGAAGCATTAAAAGGGCAAATTTTATTTAATGGTAAAGCTGTTGCAAATCAAGAAATTGACATCTTTAAAGGTGCAAGCAGCTATGAAACAAATGCTCAACGTGAACAACCACATGTCAAAACAAATGCTAAAGGTGAGTTTGAAATTAAGTTTGAAAAAGCAGGCATTTACCTCATTACAACAGCTTATCCAGAAGCAGATGAAGACAATCGTAAAAAACCACAAAGTGAAATTTATACTTATGGCTTAACGGTTGAAGTTACTGAATAAAAATATAACGTAAAGGAAGTTTCGGCTTCCTTTCTTATTTTAGAGTAGCATGAAAAAACCCGCCTTTAAGGGCGGGTTTAAAGTCATCAACTTGAACAGTGATGATTAAAACACGGCACAACAAGACCAGGGAAAATCTTTATCGCTTTGTTTTAATGCGGTTATTATCCCTAAAAAAACTTTGATCTACTTATCATTTTCAGCCATTTTTATGTCATTTCCTGACATTTTATGTACTACAGCAGCACAAAATACTTTTTCGGTCATCCCTGAGTCAGTGAGTGACTGTTTTTGACGCTCTAAAAACTGATTAGAGATCATCAACATAATGCTCGCTGTATTTAACTGTGCATTATTTTTTGAAATGTCTGCAATCTGTTGATATGCATTCATTCTGCTACAAAAAGCTTTCTTTTGTGTCACTGCATCGGCTTGATCAGACTCATCTAATATTTTTTTTGTAGCATTGACCTCTTGAGTATAATAAGCAATGCGCTCGTCATATTCTGCTTGTGTCAGTTTCTGATGATCTTGTGCAAAACTTAGATTTGAATGACTCAATCCACAGCACAAAAAAATCATTCCCCAATATTTTATTCTATTTATAGATTTAAAATGCATCGGCTTTCCATACATCCTCATAGTCATCAGCGTCGATCATAAAGCGAAAGCCCTGCTCTAAAGCTAAATATGGAATCGCATCTGGAAATATTTCTTCAAGCTCCTTTACGGTAACCAGTTCAAAATCATCTTGCTCAGCAGCTAATTCTCCACCATAAATAAACCATGCCACTTGATTTTCATCAGGTGCTTTACGCAAACCTACAATAGGTTCTTGGTTTAAAGTATGTTTGGCAATCGCAATCACATCTGTTTCATTTACTTTGATATAACGAGAATCAAATTCTTCACATACCAATTTTTGTTCTTCAATAAAATCTTGCAACATAAATATTCTACATCGTTCAGTTAGATTTCAAATTTTATGCATTTCATTCTAAATGCACAATGCAACTTGATGAAATAAAAATAGCAAAACCCCGAACATTCGGGGCTTTGCATCATTTAACGACTATATTGAACAGTTATTGCTGTTGATTATGTTTCTGTTGATCATTTTGCTGACGTTGCTGATCATTTTGTTGGTTTGGCTGATTAGATTGTTGTTGCTGTTGACCATTTTGTTGATTCGGTTGATTAGATTGTTGTTGCTGTTGATCATTTTGTTGGTTCGGTTGATTAGATTGTTGTTGCTGTTGATCATTTTGTTGGTTCGATTGGTTTTGTTGATTAGCCATTTTCATCATCTTCCTTTGCAATTTGGGGAATGCCGTATGAACAACGACAAAATCTACTTTAAAACTTTTTTCTCTTTGAACAAGCCAATAGATGTGTCATTTTCAGACAATGTAAAGCTTAAAATATAAGCCCTTCAAATGTTGATGACTTTTAAATGACATAATTACTTTGGTTACCCAATCTAGCCAAATGTTATTATTTCTTTACATCATTTTATTTTATTGACATTTTATTCAGCAAATAAAGTACAAAAAACAGGCTTACTTTTTATCTTGCTCAACATTTTTATTATAGAAAGAAATGTAATCCTGCATGATATGGAAGTTTTGCCAATCCTATAATTTTTCTTGGTCTGATTGACTGTTCATTTGTCATACACAGATTGAGCAATTCGGTCAATGTCATGCTGAATTTACACGCAATGCATTTCAGCATGAACTTTTAAAAACCCTGCTCTAGTACCAATATACTTTGTCATTGATTTCAAACAGCCTATTCTAGATTTTATTATTTTCTTCAAATCAATAAGATCAACAACAAAATTATTGAAATTTCATGCTCCTCACAAATCATGACTATTTTTCAATTCATTCAACTTTGATGAGCCATATGCGTTAGATAACTTTAAATCGAATTTAAACAAAATAAATAAAAATTAAATATTTAGAGAAATAAAAATAAATCAGTACCAATAAATACACAAAACTGTAACACCTAAAAATGATGACAAAATACATTTTTCAAACTTATACTTTCTCATCTCTCTATAAATTAAATTTTTTATATTTTTCAAAAATAAATCAAAAGTTTAACTTTATGAAATTTTCACAACTCAGAACTGATCTATAAAACTTTGAAAAAAACTATCACCATAGGTTATAGTTACATAAATCAAATCAACAGTTTTGGTCAATTCGGTTTAAACTAAATCAACTTTAAAAAATAGAAAATTTGTCATATTTTAACATTGTTATTTAGCAGCAAAATTCTCAATATATAGCGCATAGTCGGTATGTGACTTCTGCACCAATTAAAACAATTTATAAAATAGATGTAGAAAAATATGCCATAATACGCAAACTTTGCAGCGATCTTGCAAAGATTTTTTGCAACTTTTAAATTGGAGCAGGCTCAATGAGTTCGACCATTTTGGTCATTCACGGACCAAACTTAAACTTGCTAGGAAAGCGCGAACCAGAAGTCTATGGTCACCTTACTTTAGAAGATATTAATCAGCAGCTCATTGCTCAAGCACAAAAGCTCAATATAACACTAGATACTTTCCAAAGTAATTGGGAAGGTGCGGTTGTAGATCGTATCCATCAAGCGCAGCAAGAAGGTGTGCAGTTTATTATTATTAATCCTGCTGCACTCACTCACACTTCTGTTGCAGTACGTGATGCATTATTAGGTGTCGCAATTCCTTTTATTGAAGTCCACCTATCAAATGTTCATGCTCGCGAAGCATTTAGACATCATTCATATTTATCAGATAAAGCCGTTGGCGTGATTTGCGGTCTTGGAGCAAAAGGCTATTCCTTTGCTTTGGACTTTGCAATCGAAAAAATTCAATCTTCAACTCATTCATAACATTAGGAATACGAATCCATGGATATTCGCAAAATCAAAAAGCTCATCGATTTGATGATCGAATCTGACCTTCAAGCTATTGAGGTTAAGGAAGGAGATCAATCGATTGCATTGACGCGTCGTAATCCTGTTGTTGCTGGTGGTGTTATGCCTGTTGCAGCAGCACCTACTATTGATGCACCAGTTGTCAAAGCTGCTGCTCGTGGTGCTGTAGAAACTTCTCCAATGGTTGGCGTTTTCTATGCTGCACCAAATCCAGGTGAAGCACCTTTTGTTAATGTGGGTCAAACGATTTCTGCAGGTGAAACCTTAGGGATCATTGAAGCAATGAAAATCATGAACCCAATTGAAGCAACTCAAAGTGGTGTGATTGAAGAAATTTTAGTGAAAAACGGTGATGTAATCCAATTCGGTCAACCTTTATTCCGCTACCGCGCGTAATCGCTAGGGGGTTGATATGTTGCAAAAAGTTTTAATTGCAAACCGAGGTGAGATTGCGCTTCGCATCACTCGTGCTTGTAAAACTTTAGGAATCAAAACCGTTGGTATCTACTCTGATGCTGACAAAGACTTGATGCATTTACGTTTTGTAGATGAAGCTGTATGTATTGGTCCAGGTGCGAGTAGTGAAAGCTACTTAAATATCCCTGCGATTATTACTGCCGCAGAGATTACAGGCGCAGATGCGATCCATCCTGGTTATGGATTCTTGTCTGAAAATGCTGAATTTGCTGAAATCGTTGAAAGTTCTGGGTTCATTTTCATTGGACCTCGTCCCGAACATATTCGCCTAATGGGGAATAAAGTTTCTGCAATTATGGCAATGCGTAAAGCAGGTGTTCCAACCGTACCAGGTTCTGCTCATGCAGTGACACCAAATAATGCGCTTGCTGAAGCGAAAGAAATTGGTTTTCCACTCATCGTAAAAGCAGCATCTGGCGGTGGTGGTCGTGGTATGCGTATTGTAGAGCGTGTAGATACCCTACTCGAATCTGTTCAAGCTGCTCAGCGTGATGCTGAAATGTGGTTTGGTGACGATACCGTTTACATGGAACGCTTTTTACAAAAGCCACGTCATGTTGAAGTGCAAATTTTAGCTGATGGTAATGGTCACGCTGTACATCTGTATGACCGCGACTGCTCTTTACAACGCCGTCATCAAAAAGTGCTTGAAGAAGCACCAGCACCTGGTTTACCTGAAGAAGCACGTGCTCATATTCTTGAAGCTTGTGTCACTGCATGTAAACTTATGCAATATCGTGGTGCAGGTACTTTCGAGTTTTTATTTGAAGATGGTGAGTTCTTCTTTATTGAAATGAATACTCGTGTTCAAGTAGAGCATCCTGTTTCTGAAATGGTGACAGGCATTGATATTATTGAACAACAATTACGCATTGCAGCAGGTCTTGGTCTAAATCTTCAACAAGAAGATATTCATGTACAAGGTCATGCTATTGAATGTCGTATTAATGCAGAAGATCCTTCATCATTTTTACCATCACCAGGTAAAATTGAAAGCTTCTATGCACCAGGTGGTGCAGGTATCCGCTTAGATTCTCATATCTATCAAGGATATAACATTCCACCTTATTATGACTCAATGATTGCAAAACTCATTTCTCATGGTAAAGATCGTGATACCGCGATTGCACGCATGAAACAAGCACTTGATGAGATTATTCTGACTGGAATTAAAACCAATATTCCTTTACATAAAGACTTAATCTTACAAGATAAAAAGTTTTGTGAACAAGCAATGGACATTCATTACCTTGAAAAACATTTACTTAAACAAGTACAAGGTCATGAAAATGATGCTTAACTTTTGAGTAAGTAAATAAAAAACCTCTTGAATCCAAGAGGTTTTTTATTGCTATCTGTTAAGGTAAAACACGATTTAAGGTTGCAAAGCATTTATCTTCTTTTTCAGATGCACAGAACTTAATGGTATTTTCATTTTTCCAACGTACAAAATACTGAGAAACCTCACCCGCCTGATTTTCTTGATAACCAGAGCAATCTACCTGATTATTTTCATATTTAATCTGCATAATTAAAGCAGGTAGCTTTTCTTTTGTATTATCTGGAGACGGTTGATAATCAAATAAACCGATTGACCATTCTTTACCGCTATTGACCACGACTTCATTGCCACCACGAAAATTGTAATACTCTACACATTTTTTATTATTTGGAATTTCCATTCCCCATAATCCTAAAATCTCAGGACGCGTTGAAATACGAATTGTATTTGCAGCTAAGGGAGTAATCACTTGACTTGCGGCAACAGGTGCTGTTGAATTCGTCTCAGCAAAAGTAAAATTTGATGTGCAAATCAATAAAGGAATTAATAATAATGTTTTCTTCATATCCGAAAGCGTACCACAATTTATTTACATTTAAACTAACATATTTTGCTAATAATGCATGTAAAAATAACCATATATGAACAATCTTTTAAAAAAAATTCTTCATTTAGTTCAACCTCAAAAAAAATGTGTTTTGCTACAACAAAATATTGAATATGTATAGGAAAATTAAGATTTCTATGAAATACTTTATTCAAACTTAACAATTCCATAAAATAAATGTGTAGCTATACACTTTTGATATTATAGGGTCCTGAATTGTCTGTATTTACTCAAACATTTCAACATAGTGTCAAACAACAAGTTAATGCTTTTCTGATTGTTGCAAGCATCGTCTTCATTTGCGCCTTATTTGGTATTTTGGCACGCCCTTTATTTTTCCTTTCGATTTGCTGGCCTGCAAATGCCGCACTTTTAGGCTTATTTCTTCGCTTTAAATCGCTGAATAATTTAGGAGGTTGGACAGGCGCATTTACTGCTTTTATGCTTGCAGATCTACTCACTGGCAATACATTTCTCATTACTCTGTTACTGACCATTGCAAATTTATTGAACCCTTTGGTTTCTTTATCCTTAATTACCTTATTTAAACTCAACTATAAAGAATACAATAAGGGACTGACTTTTTTATATTTATTTATTTTATGCTCGATTGGAGGTTGCCTCGCTAGCCCTGCTTTTGCTGCACTCACATTACCTTATATCGATAATACATTTATGACCCTTGAGCGTGTCTGGATTGATTTTGGAATGTGGTGGTCAGGTGAAATTTTAAATATGATTGCATTTTTACCTATTTTATTGGCAATACCTGACAAACAAACCTTCCATGATGTGATACAAAACATCAAACTCAAAGGACTGCCATTTCAGATTTTTCTTCCTCTTATTGCTGTCATTATTTCGGTCAGTTTAACGCATTTTTTTATCGGTCCAGGGGCACTCATGTTCCCCATTGCTGCATTAGTTTGGGCATCATTAACTTATAATTTGTTTTTTATTGCATTAATTAATTGTGTCGTTTGCATGTTGCTTAATAATACCTTAAGCGAATTTTACATTCATCAATCGTCTAATGCTTTTTTAGCGACCTCTATTTCAATCCGAATGGGTTTATTTATGTTAGCTCTTGGACCACTTACATTGGCAATTATTAGTTTAAACCGTCAAAAACTTTATCAGCAGATTTTATATCTTGCAAATCATGATAGTTTAACAACAGTTATGAATCGACGATTTTTCTATGAGCAAAGTGAAGATGTTGTTGGTTCAACCACAAAAATACAAACCGAAAAAACCATTACGGTTTTATTATTAGATCTTGATCATTTTAAAAAGATTAATGATCAACATGGTCATTATAATGGTGATATCGTACTTAAAACCTTTACACAAAGAATAAAAAATATTTTAAGAGAAGATGATTTATTTGGTCGATTAGGTGGTGAAGAATTTGCTATTTTATTGAAAAATGTCAATTTAAATCAGAGTATTATAATCGCAGAAAGAATACGTGAAATTATTCAATCCACCCCTACAGCTTTGGATAATGGTGAACAAATTTATATTAGTGTCAGTATTGGCCTAAGTTTTGAAAAACTTCCTTATGCCTTACCATTTCAACAATTAATTAATCGTGCAGATCATGCTTTATATCAAGCAAAAGAAAAAGGTCGTAATCAAATTTGTTTAGAATCAAATTTAAGAACGATTACTTAAACGAAACTTTACTCTAAATGCCTTATTATTAATTCGATCAAAAATCATATTCTCCTCACTATTTTTAAGATACATTTTTATATTAATGCCAAATATATCACACAAATAAAATCATCATACGAATAAAAAAATAAATCAATAAAAAGTAAAATATAACCAAAAGATCAATTCTGATTTTTGTGAAAAATCCTAGTGAATATGCTTTCATTTTAAGCTATAACTAGGATGAGTATATTTATTATTCACTCATTTTTTGAAAAATTTATCTGATACTTTAGGAGAGTCACCATGTCATATGAACATATTCTTGTCCCAATGGATGAATCCCCTATTTCTTATGCAGCATTACAACATGCTGAAGAAATTGCCCTCAAATTTGGCTCTAAAATTACGGTGATTAGCGTATTAGCACTTGATCCTATGATAGGTGTAGATTTTTATCAAATTGCACCTTCAATTACTGAATATGTACTTGCTGCTGAAAAAAATGCACAAGCGCGTATCAATGAAGTAAAAGAAACACTTTTAGTTCATGGTATACAACAGGTTAACACTAAAATTGTACGTGAGGTGTCACCTGCTACAGGGATTTTAAATACCTTAAATGAAATTGGTGCGGACTTAATTATTATGGGTTCTCATGGGCGTAAAGGATTAAAAAAATTTGTTTTAGGCAGCGTAGCCCAAGAAGTATTAGGTGAAAGTTTTGTTCCTGTTTTGATCGTTAAACAATAGAATATTTTCTCTTTTACTTTAAAATTTGCATGCTGTTTCACATTAATTTTAAATTAATTTTTAAAAGTGTAAATACAGGATTGGCGTGCTTTAATTTATGTGTTAATTATTTAATAAATCAAGAAATAACGATAACGGAGAAATTTAAATGGCTTACCAACATATTTTAGTTCCAGTAGATGGTTCTCAAATTTCCTATTCTGCTGCACAACAAGCGATTTCTATCGCAAAAGCATTTAATTGCCAACTCACTGCTATTAGTTTAGTCGCAGAAGATCCATTTTCAGGCGCAGATTTTTATTATAATGCGTCAATGATGAAAGAATATTTAGAAGAAGCCAATAAAAATGCACTCAAAGCTCTTGATCACGTCACACAACTTGCAACAGCAGAAGGTATAAGCATTCAAACCCAAGTGGTCAAAGGTTATGTTTCATCGGAAACAATTATTGAAACCGCTGAAAAGTTGAATATTGACTTAATTGTTATGGGTTCACATGGTCGTCGAGGCTTTAAAAAATTCTTCCTCGGTAGTTTTGCTCAAGATGTATTAGGACAAACAACATTGCCTGTTTTAATTGTTAAAGAATAAAAACTTGTTGTGATAAAAGCCTGCTTTTGCAGGCTTTTGGCTGATATAAAATATACAAATCTTAATTGATTGCAATAACCTTCACCAGAATCGTTTGTGTTTCTTCAAAATCATCAAAAATTTGTTTACGTATTAACTCTTTAGATTTTACTTTAAAGTCATGATGCTGATATTGAATGATATTCGGAATTTGATCAAAGTATTGGCTACCTGCTTCTAAATTTTCTTCAAATAGTGGCGTACCAAGCTGATAATCTTTACTCTTCAAAACTACATATTTAACGGTGGTTTTCATAAGCTACTCCCTATTTTCATGCCCTTTATTTTTAGTTATAACAGCTTTTGAAGAACAATAAAGGACTTTATAGCGTAAATTGTTTACTATTTCCGCGAATGATCATTTACACATAGTTGCTTCAAAATTTTAAAATGATCATTCACTGTAAAATTCACAATTTATTCATAGCTCGATTATGATACTCACAGTCCCCAATTCATGATAAAGTTCTCTCATTCATCTATTTTTATATTTCAATAATTGAAATAAAAGTAAAATCTTATGTATTTAACAAAATGTTGTGCTGAGCTTCAATCCAAAAATCTAAAAATAGCCTTTATTGAAAGTGCAAGTTCAGGACATTTAACTGCACAGTTTTCCATTTATAAAGATCGTGGTGCAAATATTTTATTGGGTGGCTTGGTCAGTTATGACCCTTCCATTAAAGTTAAAATATTACATATAGATCCACTACTTATCGAAAAATATAGTGCAGAATCTATAGAAGTTACCACCGCAATGGCGGTGCAAGGTAAAGTTTTATTTGAGCAAGCAGATCTCATCATCGGTTGTACTGGACTATTAAAACACGGAGGCAGTGAGTCTATAGCAAAGCCTGTTGGTACTTTTTTTATCTGCATTTATGCTTTTAATCAAAAATATCATTTTCAGTATCTGATAAATGGAAGTCCTGAAAGTAAATTGCAACAATTAACAGAATTTGTTGCAAAAGAAATTCTTAATCTTATTCAATAACAAATATGCGAACTTTAATACAATTTAAAACGGCAAATTTGCTGAGAATTGTTCACTTTTCAGCATGAAAGCGTTAAATTTAACATATTCTCTACAGAGATATAACAATCATATGAAGATGGGTAAATTTATGAAACTTCAATTGGCTTTAGTGGCTACAGTTGCATTATTCACAGGTTGTGCAGGTTCTTATCCTGAACGAGTTGTGACTAAAGGACCATTAATTTGTGAGACTGGCGAAATTTGCCCTGAACTTGCAATGCGTTGGAATGATGAAAAACGTGATGGTTTTAAAATTGTCGCTGAAATTAATAACCCAACAAAATATGATATTAAACAATTTGAGTTTTTAGTGGATGGGCAACCTTATACTTATTCAACAATTAATGCGACTCAGTATAATGAACAAATTTCTTCAAACTCGATTATTGTTCCTGTAAGCTTCTTAAATTCTTTCCGCAATGGTAAAGAAATTTCACTTAAACTTATTACAGATCAAGGTGATATTGAGCGTTCTATATTAAAAGCAGATGGTCAGCAATCTTCTGCATATTTAACGTTCTTAAAAGGTTATACAGGTCAACTGCCTCAATAAGTTATTTATAGATTGAAATAAAAAAACCAGACTCGAAGTCTGGTTTTTTTACACTTAGATACTGATCAAATCATTTAGGCTCAATCGGTTTAAATGGTGCGATCACATCAGCATTTTGTGCACGATGACGCATGAAGTGATCCATCAAAACAATGGCTAACATCGCTTCAGCAATTGGTGTCGCACGTACACCCACACAAGGATCATGGCGACCTTTGGTCAATACATCTGTATCTTCACGATCTATACTAATGGTTTTACCCGATGTTGTAATTGATGCTGTTGGTTTTAAAGCAATGGCAACACGTATCGTTTGACCTGAAGAAATCCCACCTAAAATCCCACCTGCATGATTTGCAAGGAAGCCATCTGTGGTTAATTCATCACGGCTTTCATGACCAAACTGACCAGCTACAGCAAAACCATCGCCGATTTCAACACCTTTGACCGCGTTGATTCCCATCATAGCATGCGCAATATCTGCATCTAAACGATCAAATACAGGCTCGCCCCAACCCACAGGAACATTTTCAGCAAGGATTTCAAGCTTTGCACCGCAACTTGTGCCTTGTTCACGTAAAGAAGTCACTAACGCTTCGAAACGTGGCACAGCATCTACATCACCACAAAAAAATGGGTTGTTTGGGACTTCATTCCAATCCAGTTTTTCAGCAACTTCTGTTCCAATCTGAGTCACATGCCCACGAACCAAAATACCGAATTTTTCAGCAAGGAATTTCTTGGCAATTGCACCCGCCGCAACGCGCATAGCAGTTTCACGCGCGCTTGAACGACCACCACCACGATAATCACGGAAACCGTATTTATGGGTATAGGTATAATCTGCATGACCAGGACGGAAAGTTTGAGCAATATTGCCGTAGTCTTTCGATTTTTGGTCAGTATTACGAATGAGTAAACCAATTGGTGTACCTGTCGTTTTACCTTCAAAAACCCCTGAAATGATTTCTACTTCATCAGGTTCTTTACGTTGGGTCGCAAACTTAGACGTTCCAGGTTTGCGGCGGTCTAAATCTTTTTGTAAGTCTTCAGCAGAAAGTTCTAAGCCTGGTGGCACACCATCTACAATCGCCATCAAACCTACGCCGTGAGATTCACCACAAGTCGTTACACGGAAAAGTTGTCCAATACTATTACCTGCCACGCTTATGACTCCTTAAGCTTGAATGGATTGAATAAATAAATCACGGAAAGTACGACATTGTTCAGCGGTTAACGCAAAAATACCTGAACCGCCTTTTTGGAACTGTAACCAATAGAAATCAATGGTATTAAAGTTTTGCTTCATTGCCCATTCAGAGTTACCTACTTCAATGACAATCAAACCATCTTCCGTTAAGTAATCAGCCGCCTGAGCCAACATTTTACGAACTAAATCTAAACCATCTTGACCTGCTGCAAGTGCAAGTTCTGGTTCATGATGAAACTCTTCAGGTAAATCAGCCATATCTTCCGCATCTACATAAGGCGGATTAGACACGATCAAATCATATTGATTTTCAGCAGGAATTTTAGCAAATAAGTCTGATTCAAGCAGTGCAACTTGGTATTGCTTATTATGATGTTCAGTATTAATTGAAGCTACTTCTAAAGCCTCTTTAGAAATATCCGTCGCATCAACTTCTGAGTCTGGGAATGCATACGCCAATGCAATGGCAATACAACCTGAACCTGTACACATATCTAAAATACGTTGTGGCGTTTTCGGATTGGTATTTTCAGGTAAATTGTTGACGCCTTCACGAGCTTGACCATTTTCATCCAAATAATATGGTGCAAAACGATTTTGAATCAATTCAGCAATCGGTGAACGTGGAATAAGTACACGCTCATCGACATAGTAAGGTTTGCCATCAAAATAAGCTAAATTCAACAAGTAAGAAGTCGGTACTTTTTCATTAATACGACGTTCTAATAAGCTTAAAAATTCAGCCTTTTCGCTTGGCAATAATTTAGCATCTAAAATTTCAGCGTCCGCATTCCACTCTAGCGACATGGTTTGTAAAACCAATGCAGAACTTTCTGCAAAATAATCTTCTGTACCCTGACCTAAATGTGCATCATATTGACGTAATGCTGTCACCCCAAAACGAATAAAATCACGAATTGTTACGAGGTTTTCAGCAGCTTCTTGTAAATGTTCAGCGCTAATAGTCGGTCGATCCACTTAAGGTCTCTCCAAGGTCAAAATATTAAAACTGCTTAATGATACCTTGTTTTGTTTACATTTATAATGCTTTATCAAGCGATGTATAAAAATCAGCGATATTTGTATGCTTGTTTTTCTAGCAGATCTGCCTGAGCTTGTGTTTTTTTCATTGCACAAAAATAATATTTACTTGCATGTCCAACAGAAAGTTTTACATTGTTTATTAAACATTGTTCATCACGGAAGGTGAGCCAGTTTTTATTGACTTTTTCTTGTTCTTTACGTTTTTCTTTAGCCAAAGCTTTAACATGAATATCGGCAAAATATTCATAACGTTTCGTTTGTTGTTTAAGTTCCGCCTTCATACACAATGCAGCCTGTGCGGTTGAATCTTGTGTTTGGCTCATACAATTCAAATATTCTGCACTATATCCCATTGCATGACTCACAGACATTGCACCGAGCAATATACCAACGCCCCATCCCCAAACAGCTAATTTCATCATTGCCCCCAAAGAACTGTATTTTAAAATATTTATTATTGAATAAAAAACACATCTTAAAATACTTGGAAAAAATTGCAAAGCAAAATTAGAATAGATCAGAAATAGGAATGTCTAAGATCATACATATAAAAACTATTTTACAGCTAAAAAATGTTTTTCAGCGACTAGCTTAATTTTTATCCCTCGATAAAAACGCGTTAAACTATCATCAGATTTCGTTACTTGATCAAAAAATTTATCTTGCCCAATTAAACGAGTATAGGTTTTATAACCAATTTCTAATTTATCTGGGTTTTTACCTGCTTTTTTAAAATCTTCAATCATGTCATTTAATGTTTTTAAATTTAATTCGCTCATCAAGAAAATACCTTTAACTTTTCTTTGTTTTAACACGAATAATTTGCATTTATATGACAATAGGCTCAAATTTAAACTTGATTTTTAGCAATTTCTCCTCCATCTATAAATATAAATCATCGGCTTGGCAAGTTTAAATGAGTTATAAACACAATAACCTAATGGCAATGCGTCAGAATTTCTGGAACGACACAGAGACAGATTCTGTCCAATTAGAAAAGTTATTTTTACAGAATATTTTAGCTGAACATGGTGTATTTAATGCACCAACTCTAGAAGATGTAAAATATTTTTTCTTTAGTTTACCGAGCATTATCATCATTAAAGGTTATGCTTTAGGTTTTAGTCACAGTGCCATCCAAAGTATGATCACGCAATATATTCACGAGAATAAGGTACGTTTAATGCAACATGAAACACTCAAAATCCAATATCGTATGTAAATATAAAGTTTGAATTTACATGCGGTGTTTAATATCACATATATTGTATTGAAAACATACAATATTGGTCAGGTAAAACTATTTTAATACGTGGATAGCATGTAATATGTTGCACACTATGTTGTATGCTCAATCGCTTACTTTAAGGATTTAATCTTCATGTCAGATCAGAACGATAAGCTTAAACAGTTAAAAACATCTTCCATGGACAGACGCTTATCAATTGCCAAAGCCTCTTTGTTAGCAGGATCTCGTTGGGCTGCTTCAAGTGCAAGTTCAATCTTTTCAAGTGAAGAAGCAAAAGAAAAGAAACGTAAAAAAGCAATGAAAGAGCAAGCTGAATATTTAGTTTCTGAAATAGGCAAGCTTAAAGGTTCAATTGTCAAAATTGGACAAATGATGGCCCTATATGGTGAACATTTTCTACCTGAAGAAATCACACAAGCTTTAAATACCTTAAATAATCAAACTGTTGCTTTGGCTTGGCCTGCAATAAAAGAACAATTAGTGAGTCAGCTAGGTTCACAACTCGATGACTTAACTATTGATCATGAACCGATTGGTACTGCATCTTTAGCACAAGTTCACCGCGCTACTCGTAAATCTGATGGCTTAGAACTTGTTTTAAAAATCCAATATCCTGGTGTGGCTGAAGCGATTGATTCAGATATGAGCTTATTTAAAAACATGCTCAAACTCACACGAATGGTGCCGCAAACTCGTGAATTTGATCAATGGTTTGATGAAGTACGTGACATGATGCATCGAGAAGTTGATTATCATGTTGAAGCGGCAACCACACGCCGTTTTGCTGAGCGACTACAAAACGATGCACGTTATGCTGTACCTCAAATCATTAATGACTACTGCACAGACCGCGTTTTATGTATGACTTTTGAACGCGGTGTACCAATTAACAGCCCTGTGATGTTGTCTTTACCACAAGAGCGTCGTAATGCTTTAGGTGAAGCTTCTTTAGAAATTGCCGTGCGTGAAATCTTTGAATGGGGTGAAATGCAAACTGATCCAAATTTTGGTAATTATTTAGTACGTTTGGGCAACGGCGAAGATATTAAAGATAAAATTATTTTACTGGACTTCGGTGCAATTCGTCAGTTTGATGCTCAACTTCTGCAAGTTGCACGCAATCTGATCAAAGCAGGTTACAACCATGATGCAAATGCAATGGTTGATGCTATGACTGGTTATGAGTTTTTTGATGGCATGCCTGCAAGTATTAAACCAGATATGGCAAAAGTATTTTTATTGGCGACAGAAGCATTTAGTTCGCCTATCAACAATCATGATTTACCTAAAGGCGTTATGGATGAACATAATCGTTATGATTGGAAAAAAAGCTTATTACATAGTCGTGTAATGCAGCAAGCCTCTAAATCTATGGCATCGCGTTATTTCAGTGTTCCACCTAAAGAATTTATGTTTATTAGCCGTAAATTTATTGGTGCTTATACCTTTATGACAGTCATAGAGGCGAAGACCAATGTCCGCAAAATGATCACTCCTTTTATATAAAATCGGGCTAGACGACTAAAATGGCAAATTTTTCAAAAATGTCATTTTAGTCAATACCCAACATTTGTTGGTTTTTATATAAGTAAAATAACAATAAAATACAAACACTTAAATTAAAATATTTTTATCTATTTCCACTTATCTACTTCACTCTACTTCGTCAGCTTTGACATAGTTTTTTATAAAATGGCATGTCAGGATAGTTTGTATACCACCACAAAAAACTAGGTATTCAAATGACCAACATGGTAAATAAAGCTCAAGGCTTGGGCTTAAATCTCATTACAAAAATTGCGGGAAGCGAATTATTAGACCAATTAAAACTTCGTAAATTTGTTGAAAAATCATTGTATCAGGGGTCTAAAGTTGGATTTAAAACGCTCTCAGCTTCACAAAAAGCGTTTAAATCAAGCCCTGAAGTCAATAAACAGCGCTTACCTACACAAAATAAAAGTTTATTTGACTTAAATTTAACTGAAGAACAGCAAATGACTGTCGATGCAATGTCACAGTTTGCATCTGAAGTCCTTTATCCCCTTGCTCACCAAGCTGATCAAAATGAAAAATTTCCACAAGAATTATGGCAACACAGCCTTGACTTGGGGATTAATTATTATGCTTTGCCAGAAGCTTTAGGTGGTGTTGCGACTGAACAAAATATTTTAAGTAATGTGTTAATTGCAGAAAGCTTAGCCAAAGGTGATTTTTCATTGGCTGCGGGCTTACTTTCTACTTTCAGTACAATCAACGCCATTACGCTTTGGGGTTCAGCACAAACTCAATCTACTTATTTACCTGCTTTTGCAGAAGACCCATCTCTTCAAGCAACTTTTGCAGTACAAGAAGCAACACCTGCTTTTAATCCTTATCGTTTAAAAACTAAAGCAATATCTCAAAATGGACAATTTACCATTGATGGAGAAAAAACACTGGTTTTATTGGGCGAAACTGCTGAAATTTTCATTGTGAGTGCTGACTTCAAAGGTCAACCAGATGTTTTTATTGTTAAACGTGATGCCAGCATAAGTTACAAAAAAACTCCTGCTATGGGTTTGAAAGGCACTGAAACCGTCACATTAAACTTTAATAAAACTCCTGCCTTACGTTTAGGTGATGATGACTTTAATTACACTGCCTTTTTAGATTTGGGTAATTTAATGTGGTGCGCTTTAGCTGTCGGCACGTGTGAAGCAGTGAAAAACTATTGTGTGCAATATGCCAATGAACGTACAGCTTTTGGTGAGCCAATTTCACACCGTCAAAGCGTCGCTTTTATGATTGCAGATATGGCGATTGAAATTGATGCAATGCGTATGCTGGTTCTCAACGCGGCTAGCCTTGCAGAAGCAGGAAAACCATTTCACCGTGAAGCTTATTTAGCACATCTTTTATGTGCTGAAAAGTCAATGCAAATTGGGACAAATGGTGTACAAATTTTAGGTGGTCATGGTTTTACCAAAGAGCATCCTGTTGAGCGTTGGTATCGCGACTTACGTGCTACCGCAATTTTACAGTCTGGCTTACATGCTTAATCAACAATAACTCAGGAAAATCATCATGAACTTACAAAATCCTAAAAAATTTAAAATGTTGATTGATCAAGCACATGAAACTGCATTGAACGTCTTACGCCCTATTTCTCGTAAATATGATAAAGCAGAACATGCCTATCCAAAAGAGTTAGATATGCTTGCATCTTTACTTGATGGCATGAATGATGGCGGTGATGGTTTAAATGCAGGTGCAGCCATCAATAAACGTGGTGATCAGGACAATAGCAATAAAAATGGTACCAATATGTCCACTGCTCTAGGCATTATTGAAATGTGCTATGGCGATACAGGTTTATTATTATCTATGCCACGTCAAGGTTTAGGCAATTCTGCGATTGCGGCTGTTGCTAACGATGAACAACTTGAACGCTTTAAAGGGACTTGGGCAGCGATGGCGATCACAGAACCAGGCTGTGGTTCTGACTCTGCTGCCATTCGTACGACTGCAACCAAAGATGGTGATGACTATATTTTAAATGGTGAAAAAATTTTTGTGACCTCTGGTGAACGTGCAGATTCTGTCGTTGTTTGGGCAACTTTAGACAAAAAGCTCGGTCGTGCTGCAATTAAGTCTTTTGTTGTACCGAAAGGAACAGCAGGTATGAAAGTTGAACGCCTTGAACACAAACTTGGCATCAAAGCCTCTGACACAGCAGCCATTAGCTTCATTGACTGTCGTGTTCCTGCGGCAAACTTACTGGGTAATGCTGAAATCGATGTTGCCAAAGGTTTTGCTGGGGTGATGGAAACTTTTGATAATACGCGCCCTCTCGTTGCCGCAATGGCAATTGGTTGTGCAAAAGCTTCTTTAGAACGTATAAAAGAAATATTTCAAGATCAACTTGATGCTGACTATACGACACCTTATTTACAATCTTCTAATATTGCAGCACAAATTTATCGTATGGAAGCTGAATGGGAAGCAGCTCGTTTGCTGATGCTTAAAGCAGCATGGATGGCAGACAATAAAAAACCAAATTCACGTGAAGCTTCTATCGCAAAAGCAAAAGCTGGACGTGTAGGCAATGAAATCACCTTAAAATGTGTCGAACTTGCTGCAAGTGTGGGTTATAACGAAGATGAACTTTTAGAAAAATGGGCACGTGATTCTAAAATTTTAGATATTTTTGAAGGCACACAGCAAATTCAACAATTGATTATTGCTCGTCGTGAACTTGGAAAATCATCAAGTGAATTGAAATAGTTCTTTTAAACTAACCTTTCTAGTGTAAAAAGGTGGATTTATACGAGAGATCGTATTATAAAAATCCATCTTTTTATTTTATTTATCTCATAAAATTATGTACTCATTACGCAAAATACAACCTCAAGATAATGCCCAACTCGCTCAAATTATACGTGAAGTTTCCAAAGAGTTTGGTTTAGCTCCCGAATCAGGTTTTGCTGTTGCGGATCCAGTGTTAGATCAGCTTTTTGCAGTTTATTCTGCTGCAAATAGTCAATACTGGGTCATTGAAAATGAATCTGGGCAGATTTTTGGAGGTGGTGGTTTAGCCCCTTTAAAAGGTGATAAATCTATCTTAGAAATCCAAAAAATGTATTTTCTTCCTGAAGTACGTGGTTTTGGTTTTGCTAAAAACATCTTAGAACACGCTTTTTCTTTTACACAACAACAAGGTTTTTATGCGTGTTATTTAGAAACCACAAAACAACTACATCAAGCAGTCCAACTCTACGAAAAATTAGGTTTTCAACATTTACCTACACCGAAAGGAAATACTGGACACAGCCATGCTTGTGAAATTTGGATGCTAAAAACATTTTGATCATTTTAAATATAAAAAAACCGAACAACTGAATTCGGTTTTTTCTCATTCAAATAAATTTAAACATCATTAAACTTAAACATCATGATGTAGATATTTTGGCTGTTTTGGTAATTGCATACTACAAAATAAACAGATAATAAGCATGACAACTACATAAACAAAAAATGTATTTTCATGCCCCAAATCTTTAAACTTCAATGCAACTGCGGGCGCTGAACCACCAAAAATAGCATTTCCGACAGCATAAGCAAAACCCACACCTAAAGCACGAATATGCGATGGAAACATTTCAGCTTTGACTAAGCCACTGATTGACGTATAAAAACTCAGTAATAACATTAAAAAAATCAGCAATAATGTCACCATAACAGGTGAACCACTAAAACTTGGCATTAAGATCACCATGACAGGATAGATAAATACCGCACAACTCACGCTAAAAATCATCATGGAAGCACGTCGTCCTATACGGTCTGCCAACATGCCAAAAAATGGCTGAGCACACATAAAGACAAACAATGCAATGGTCATCATATAACCAACAATTCTGTCCTCAAAACCAAGACTCGTAATATAAGTTTTTGAATAAACTGTAATTACATAAAAACTTAACGAGCCTGCCGAAGTATAGCCAACCACCAATAAGAAGGTTCTTAAATTATTTTTCAACAATTCTGCTAATGTACCAGAACCCTCTCTTTGACTGTCATCTTTCGACAATGTCTCTTTTAAATGACGACGAGCAAAAAAGGATAAAATCGCAACCACACCACCAATCACAAAAGGAATACGCCAACCACCGTTCATAAGTTCTTCTTTGGTCATTAATGCCAACATAATGACTCCCAGTAAACTTGCCAATAATTGCCCACCTGCTAAAGTGACATATTGAAAAGAAGAATAAAAACCACGTTGCCCTTTCAGTGCAACTTCACTCATATAAGTAGCAACTGTGCCATATTCGCCACCTACAGATAAACCTTGCAACAAACGTACAGCCAACAATAAAAATGGCGCTACCATGCCCACTTGGTCATAACTTGGTAAACACGCAAATAAAAATGAACTAATCGCCATTAAGGTGATGGAAATGACCATAGATTTTTTACGTCCATATTTATCTCCAATGCGACCAAACAACCAACTTCCTATAGGACGCATAAAAAAACTGGCAGCAAAGACACCCCAGACATAGATTGCTTTTGCAGAATCGCTCATGTCTGGTGCAGTTAAAGCATGGGTAAAATAAACAGCAAATGCGGCATAGATATAAAAATCAAACCATTCAACGAGATTACCTGATGCCGCCCCCACAATCGACATAACACGATTTCGTTTTTCATGGGGATGGTAAACATGTGTATCACTCATAGGATTTCCTTATTTTGCATATAGATGTCCTCTATACGGTATGGATAAAATGTAGCCCTGTATTTGAGTTTTGACTGTCTTACTTCTGATGTTGTGTGACTTGATATTTCTTAAGCTATAAATCGAGTTTCAATAAACCAATGATCTAAAAATAATTCACGTTTACAGTCAAACGTGTACGATGAGATGCAGTACTATGTTGCCGATTTTTAAGAAATACTTTTGACTTAGGAATCGTTGAAAAGTGTGTAAAAACTTAAGGTTTTATTGATAAATACCTCCTATAAATTTTATATTTTTCATTTATAAATATTGTGTGTCATTCCATTTTCAAGCTACACATTACACCTTTTTATTTAAAATCAAAGTGTTAAAACAAAAAAATAACACTTTGATTTAGCTTAAAAATATAGCTTTATATAAATTATTTTAAGAATCCTGAAACTAGATTTAGAACATTTTGAATATCATTATTGGCTTCATTATGATCAGTTTGACCTGCTTGTGGTGTCAGTGAATCAATAATTTCAGGCAATACAGAAGAAATTGCACTATATACATCTTGTGTAGGTACTTGTGCTTGTTGCGCAACCTGTTCTACATCATTTTGATCAAATAAATTTTGTACTTGCTGTTGGTTTACACTTGCATTTGCACCTTCACTCGTCGAAACCCAATCGTCAACTTGGCTCGTTAAACCTTGTCCTTTAAGTTGATCTAAAGCACCTTGTAAACCACCATTTTTTTGAATCCACGCCAATACCAATGGTACAACTGCAATTAATAAAGATTGTGCATTAAAACCACTCTGCTGAGTTTGTGGCGCTTGTTGCTGCCCACCTGTTAACCCACCTAAAACTGAACCTAGAACGCCTCCTAAGCCGCTTTGTTGAGACTGCTGTTGTTGCTGTCCACCTAAACTGCCAAGTACTGAACCTAAAATCCCACCAAGTCCCCCTTGTTGAGATTGCTGCTGCCCACCACCCAATGCTTGTTTTGCTAAAATTTCTACAATATTGCTTAAATTAGTCATCATTTTTCCTAATTACTATTATGAAGTCTAATTTAGAATACTGTGCTTTTTGTGAATTGCCAAAAAACAATTGTTATGTTTTTGCAAGATTTTTAGAATGACTTTCTGCATGGCATGGATTGCCATTTTCATTTTTTAATCATGATGGTTTTAAAGATAAAATGATTGGATTTAGAATATTAAGATTAAAACCAAGTTGAAAATAATGACCAAATACAAAGTTCAGCTTTCATATTTGATCATACTTTTATAATTTTTTTAAATTACCAACGAAATTTATTCCAGTTTTCAGGATTTGCCCAAAACTTAGAATTAAACCAGTCTGGTACATGTTTATAAGTCAGAATATTAAATTGCCACAACGCAAAGTCATTTTCATGAGCAGTTTTATCAATCAGCTGAGTAAAACCTAAAGCTCTTAATAATTGTTCATCTTTAAGTTTACAAGCAACAACGATGCGCTTTGCTAACAAATCACGTAACTTCACTAATAATTGTGATTTATGTTGATCTGATACATCTAGCATTTGATCTGTATCAAAGAATACAAAACCTAAATCATATCGCTGTGTAAAAGGCAGATTTAAAAAATCAGATACGTTAAAATACGTCCATTGAATTGAATGATTTGTATTGTATTGCGCTAAATTTTGCCCAATACACACTGCAGTTTGAATAGGCTGTTCATGCGATAAATCGTCTAGCATAGAAGTAATGACATTTTGCTGAGCCATAACTGCACCTTTATTGAAGTGAGTAACGAAACATGGAACTACAAGGCATTTGCCATAAAATGCATGCAGGTCTTAAAGACCTTAGTGTAACTGATCAGCAAACACATAAGGCAAATGTTGAATATAAATTTATATTAGATCGCACAGAAATTGATCTCCCTTTTGTTTTAGGGCAAGAGATAGAAATCGAAGCAACAGGTAATATTTACTGTGTTTCTTGTGGATCTAAAACGCCGAAGTCTTATTCTCAAGGACATTGCTTTAAATGCATGAAGACTAAAGCATCTTGTGATATGTGTATCATGAAGCCAGAAACTTGTCATTATCACTTGGGAACATGTCGTGAAGACAGTTTTGCCCATGAAGTTTGTTTTCAGCCACACATTGTTTATTTAGCAAATTCGAGTGCCTTAAAAGTCGGAATCACTCGTCTTGGGCAAATGCCAACACGCTGGCTCGATCAAGGTGCGACTCAAGCCTTACCAATCATGAAAGTAGGTTCACGTCGTCTGTCGGGGCAACTTGAAGTGATGTTTGGAACTCAGGTTGCAGATAAAACAGATTGGCGCAAGTTACTCAAAGGTGAAGCTGATCCAATTAATCTGATAGAAATTAAAAATGAATTGATTGAAGAATTTGCACCAAAAATTCAAACTATTCGTGATGAATTTGCACAAAATCTTGAGTTTAATGAAGGCATTGAATTGTTGGACAATGAATTACCACGTGAATTTGTCTACCCTGTAGATCTATATCCTGAAAAGATTAAATCACATAATCTGGATAAAACTCCGATTATCCGCGGCAAGCTTCAAGGCATTAAAGGTCAATATCTGATTATGGACACAGGTGTGATCAATATTCGTAAATACACGGGTTATGAGGTTAAAGTTCGGGCGGAATAGTCACTTACTTTAAATATCAATAAAAACAACCGCCTATTTTCGGCGGTTGTTTTTAAAAGTGATTATGCCGAGTCTTATTTTTCATATGTTCATGCATAGGTTGATTTGCATGACAGTCATAACATAACGCACTTAAATTTTTCAGTGAATTATCAGCTTTATTACCATTGATATGATGAGTATGTAAATCCGCATGATTTTTCTGGAAATTTTTCCCACAAGACTCACAATGCCAGTTTTTAGATTTTCGATATTGGTATGAAATAAATTTCCAATCTTTTTGATATTGGTTTACAGCGATCTGATCATTTTGATTAAATAATAATCCTATCAGTTCCTTATAAAACTGGGGTTCAAACTCCTGATAGAACTCAACCAAATCTACATTTTGAGCAATATAGTTTTTCTCATTCATACTCATTCCCGAATGGTAACCTTTCCATTGCAATTGAGCTAAACAATATTTACACACATCTAATTGATGTAATTCTGTTTTTGAACTGTGGCTATAATTCGATACAAATCTAATTTCACGTTGACGGTGATTTAAATTTGAACTGATATATCGCTGGATTCGACCTGCATTTTTCATGTCTTTAATTTTCTGACAATCACAAAGATGAAGTTTAGGCAAAGAAGCCTGTCCCTCTCGACGTTGCAGTACATCTTTAATATTTAAAGTAACCAATACCCCTTTGTAATACAGCAAGCCTGAAGAGCCAATTTCAATATCATCAATTGTAACCTCAACACCATCCTGTAAATCATAGAGGTCTGCGTAGCTAATGCCGTTTCTGAATGGTAAATCTGAAATATCAAGCAATGGAGCATTCATTTTTTCTCTGAGCTGATTAAAATAATCTACCTTCAAAAAATCAATCAGTTCCATGTTTAACACCATAAGCCACTGCCCGAATTTTATCTTCTGCAGTCGTGACAACTCTAAATTCGACACGTTGTGAAGCACTTGGACTTTCAGGATTACTCGTGGAAGAAGGCTGTCCATTTTTGCCCAAAGTCAATGCAGATGAATATCCAATTGCGCGGAATTTTTTCTTCAGCCATTGTTTTTCAGAGGCAGTTAAAAGCGAGCTTTGTAACAGATAAATTAATGTATTCTGAGCGCGTTGCTGGGACAATTGCATATTATTCAAATAAGCAACTTCATCATTGGTACCTTGTGCCCAAAAACTAGAAGTATGCCCTTCTATTCGAATTTCTTTAATATTTTCAATATACTTATCTTGCATAATTGAACGTAAATAAGCTGGGAAATATTCATTTAAAGCTTGCTTAAATTGTGTACTCATCTCCGCAGAGCCTGCTTTAAATAAAATATCTTCATTTGAAAAACGTACAGTTAAATCAGGACTAAGCGTCGCCCCCCAACGCTTCAATGTAACATTCAGTTTTTTATCTAACTGTGTATAGAGTTGCTGTTCATCCGCTTTAAAAATTCGAGGAATATCCACTGACTCTTTGACCCGAATCATATAAATAATGCTTATCAATAAAAAGACCATCATCAATGCCGTCATGATATCACTGAGGCTAATCCAATGATCCGTTGCTGAGTTTTTTTGACGAATAAATGGAGGCATTTTATCGAACGCCTCGATCAATCGAGTCTATCACACGCTTTAAATTCACAGTAATTGGCTCATAATCCTGTGCAAATTTAGTTGAGAGTGAACCCAATTGCTGAGCAAGCGTAATCAATGATTGATTTAAAGTTTGCTGAAGCTTTGTTTCAATTGTTGATAAACCATCGCTTAATTGTTTTTGTGTTTGATTAAATGTCACGTTCATATGTTCACGCATTTGTTGGGCATGTTGTAATGACTGCTTTTGACTATTTAATGCATTATTATGACTGTCTGTAAGAAAGCTATTAATTTCTGAAAAAATTTGTTCACTGAGTTGCTTTGACTGATTCAGCTGAAGTTCAAGACTATTAAAACCTTTTTCCATTAATTGTCGAGTATTTTCAATATCAATAATTTTAGCATCCAACCCACCATAAAAACTCTCAATACGTTGGTTAAATTCAGCATTTTTATAATCAATAGATTCAAGGGCTATTTCCATTTGTTGAATCGCTGAGTTAAATATATCTGTATTACGTAAAATGTCTGAAAATGCATTTTTAACTTGTTCAACTTGCTCAGCGATGGCATGATATTTATCTGTTTGTTGTTCAATTTGATTTGCATATTTATCTTGCCATTCAACCAAACGGTTAACTGATTGATTTAGTTGTCTAAAATTTTCACCTAAACTATCTGTTAAATTATCATTGAAACGTTGAATTGCCGTTTCTAATGCTTGAATAAAAATATCAGTGTTCATTTCCGCTTGTTTTTGTGCGAACATGACAAATTCACTTCGCAATTCTGAAATTTCACCTGCAATATGCCCTTGTGTACTACGCTGAATTTGCTCAATACCATTTAAGCTACTATTAATTGAGGTTAACATTTCAGCCATATTCATTTTATTTTTTTGATCTAAATTAACCCCAAAATCCTGAATTGCCTGAATTAAATTATTATTATTTTGATTAATACTTTCATAAATCTTATCGAATAGCTTTGTTTGATTTACCAATGTTGTATGTTCTTGATAAAAAATTTTTAATTGCTCATCCCCTTTTAATTCAGCATCATTTTCCTTCAAAAAGAGTAATGCATGAAATTTCAAAATAATCGATGCAAAAACTCCTGTAAAGGATCCCCAAAATGCCGTTTTAATCCCATTCACCAAAGTTGCTAGACTTGCTGTTGGATCATCCGTATTGAAATCCATTAAGCCTAAAGCGACACCAAAAAAGGTAAAACCAATTCCGATTGTAATCAATAGACTTGGATAACTAAGATTTGCTTTTTGATTTTTATGATCCAAATATAAAAAATAGACCATAAAAAGTAAAATAACAGTAATTGCAATAAAATGTAAAAGCTGAAACATGATTAGTAGCGTATAAAAATTTAAAACATCTTAACACTTCGAAAAAATATTACATTGAATTTAAACACTTATTTAAAATCCAATTAAAACATATGGCTATTAATCACTCAAAAAATTAGATTTAGATTAAAAACATAACCCTATTTAAATTTCTGAAGTTTCCCCTCACACTAAATAAAACCTCACGATATAAGCCCCAAAACCGCCTGCACAGGATCTTCACTATTATCAGATAAAAGCTGTTTATGCATGGTAATCAACTGCATCGCTTGAATCTGCGCTGTTTCCTGATTCATTAATTTTTCAATTTCAGCCGCCAAATTTTCAGGTGTCGCATCAGATTGGATTAATTCCTGAATCACTTTTTTTCCTGCAATAATATTTGGCAATGAATAATACTGAATTTTTACCATTAATTTAGCAATAAAATAAGTCAACCAATTTAACTTATAAAACGTCACCATTGGACGATGTAAAAGTAAAGCTTCCAAAGTTGCTGTACCTGAAGCCAATGCAACAATATTGGCGGCATTCATGACTTGTCGACCTATTTTGGATTCTTTATCTTTATTTTCAAGTAAATGAATTTGATCTGTAAGTGATTTTGGGTAGCTTTTTAACAGTTCTTCAATTTGTTGCTTACGTAAATCATTGATGGCAGGAATCACAAATTGATATTCTGGATATTTAACATGAATGATTTTTGCCGCATCTAAAACCAAAGGACCTAAGCGCTCGATTTCACCACGACGACTACCAGGTAGTAACGCAATATGTTTTTCGCTTAGGTCTAAACCAAGCTCTTGCTTTGCGTCTAAAATTGGATTTTGTAAAGGCAATTCACTCGCTAAAGGATGACCAACAAAAGCCGCAGGGACATCAAATTTCTTAAAAAATGTTTTTTCAAATGGAAATAGGCATAACACCAAATCGATGCTCGCTTTAATGCCATAAACACGACTCTGTCGCCATGCCCATACCGAAGGACTGACATACTGAACCGTTTTAATCGGTAGATTTTTTTGCTTTAAACTTTTTGAAAGACGTAAATTAAAGTCTGGCGCATCGACGCCAATAAAAATATCAACAGGATTTTCACTCCACTTTTCTACTAATCCATCACGTACAGCAAATAATTTTTTAATATCTTTTAAAACTTCAACAATGCCCATCACAGACAAAATATCCATTGGATAATAACTATTAAAGCCTTCTGCAATCATTTGAGGACCGCCAATCCCCTCAAACTCAACATCGATGCCTTGCTCACGAAAACTCCGAATAAGCTTAGCCCCAAGCGTATCGCCTGATACCTCACCCACCACGATTCCAATTTTAAGTTTTCGATTTTGCAAGATAAAATCCTTATTGAAATAAAATATAAAGCCAATCACGTTTTATATTAGCAAATTTAACAAGTGTGATTGAACAGAATTCTAATATTGTTGATTAATCTCATAGTTCGTTTTTACTTTAGCATTTTTTAGAATAAGTAAATCAACAATCAAGACAACGACTTATATTAAAAAGTCATAAGATATGCCAGTTTTTTGATATTTGGCAATTCAGTCATGGTTGGTCCTGTTGAGTTTATTTTAGCTGGCGTACTCGTTGGTTTTTGTGTTGGTATTACTGGTGTGGGTGGTGGCTCATTAATGACCCCTATTCTTATTAGTCTATTTAGAATTGAACCTCACATTGCCATTGGAACAGACCTGCTTTATGCCGCGATTTCAAAATTTTGTGGTTCTTTGGTGCATGCCAAAAAACTCAATATCGTCTGGCCCATTGTTTTATGGTTAGCACTTGGTAGTATTCCTGCATCATTTATTACACATTGGGTTTTAGATAACTATCTAAGTAACTCTACACATTATAAAACAGTGTTAACAATGGTTTTGGGCTTTATGCTCACACTCACTGGGCTTTCAATTATGTTTAGAGCACAGATTGAGCGCTTTTTTGACAAAATACGTGTAGAAAAAAAAGGGAATTTATCAGAGCAAGCTTTTAATATTGAAGGTAAAAAGCTCTATGTGATCATCATGGGAGTTGTACTGGGTGTCTTTGTTACCTTGTCATCTGTAGGTGCAGGCGCATTTGGCATTATGGCATTAATTTTAATGTTTCCAAATCTACCCATGATCCGAATAATTGGTTCTGACGTTGTACATGCAGTGTTATTAACGTCTGTTGCAGGCTTTGCACATATGACTTCAGGTAATGTCGATTTCCATTTACTTGGATGGTTACTAGTGGGTTCAATTCCAGCGATTATTGTGGGTACACTGATCAGTTCTCGTATGCCTGAAAAACTCATTCGTAAAATTTTAGGAATCACCTTATTTGCGCTTGGTGTCAACTTTATTATCAATCCTGTAAAAAGCAAACCTGTAGAAAAACCACAAACTGCAATGTTGATTCAGATTGACCAACGATATCAAGTTTAATATTATCCACTTATACATAACTAATAATTATGTATTGATGCTAAAGTTTTAATGATTTATTTGAACAAAACTTGAATCAATTCATGTTATATTCAAATTACTAAAAATACTTTTTGTATGATCTAATACCCAGTGACGGCAATGAATACACAACAGTCTAATCCTATTACTCAATCAGATATTGATGATGTGAATGTCCAAAGCATTCAAACACTTGTTACTCCAGCAGAATTAAAAGCAGAATTACCATTAACAGCAACTGCCTATCAAACTGTACTTCATGGTCGTGAAACTGTTCGCAATATTTTAGATGGCAATGATAAACGTCTATTTGTCGTCATTGGTCCATGTTCAATTCATGATACAAAAGCAGCTCATGAATATGCTGATCGCTTAAAAGTACTGAGTGAAAAAGTCAAAGATACACTCTATATTATTATGCGAGTTTATTTTGAAAAACCACGTACGACTGTAGGTTGGAAAGGTCTAATTAACGACCCTGATATGAATGATTCATTCAATATTGAAAAAGGTTTACGTCTAGGTCGTCAGCTTTTAGTTGAGCTCAACGAAAAAGGTTTGCCTTGTGCAACTGAAGCACTTGATCCAAACTCACCACAATATTATCAAGACCTGATTTCTTGGTCTGCAATTGGTGCGCGTACTACTGAAAGCCAAACCCACCGTGAAATGTCATCTGGTTTATCTTCACCAGTTGGCTTTAAAAATGGTACAGATGGCGGATTAACCGTTGCAACCAATGCAATGCAATCTGTAAAACATGGTCATAGTTTCTTAGGTTTAAATAACGAAGGACAAGTTTCTGTTATTCGCACTAAAGGTAACCCTTATGCACACGTTGTATTACGTGGTGGTAATGGTAAACCAAACTATGATGCTGGTTCTGTTGTGGAAGCTGAAAATGCGCTTGCTAAAGCAAAAGTGAGCAACAAAATCATGATTGATGCCAGTCATGCTAACTCAAATAAAGACCCATACTTACAGCCTTTGGTATTGAAAAATATCACAGAGCAAATTTTAGATGGTAATAAGTCAATTGTAGGTATTATGGTTGAAAGTCATCTTAAAGGTGGACGTCAAGATATTCCTGCAAATCTATGTGATCTTGAATACGGTAAATCTGTCACAGACGGTTGTATTGACTGGGAAACAACAGAAAAAACCTTACTTGAAATGGATGCGGCTTTAAAAGAAATATTGCCAAATCGTTAATTAATCTAAAAACGTCATCTACATAGATGGCGTTTTTTGTTTATGATGTCATTATATTTTTTTGTATACCTGTAAGAATGCTATGAACGAACTTGAACAAGAACTCAGTCAAATCGCAGACTTTCAGTTTGTCCATGAACACCTACTCACTTCAGGACAACCTACTGCTGAACAGTTGAAACAGATTAAAGAATACGGCGTTGATACAATTATTAATCTGGCATTTACAGATGCAAATCCACATCTCGAACATGAAGATAAAATTTGTGCTGAACTTGGGTTAAATTATATTCAAATTCCGATCTCTTGGGATACGCCAGCCGATGATCAATGCTTATTTATTTTAGACATGCTTGCACACCTTGTACAAGAAAAAATGGTTTGGGTACATTGTGCTAAAAATATGCGTGTCAGCAGCTTAATATATTTATATCGTCAATATTTTATGGATATGGACATGCCTACAGCTCAAGAGTTGATGCATAAAATTTGGGAACCCAATGAAACTTGGACAGGATTAATTCATGCTGTCAGCTTACAATTGCAAGGTCGTAAATCGACTTTGGATTTGCAACATTCTTTGATGAATGCTGACCATTTTGCTTAATGAATTTCATCTCAAAAATTTACAATGACCATCCAACTGATGCAATCGGTTGGATTGGTGGTTTTCCTCCAGCAATTCTGACCGACAAATTATCTACCTTTGAAGATTATCGTTTCTATTTAACCATTCAGAAAAAAGAAAATCCTGAAAAATATTTAAGTATCTTTGTACATAACGATTTTAATACTCGTATTGATCAGCAAATTTTCCCTGATATTGCTATTGAAGTTTTTGAACATGATGCCTCACCTGAAGGAAATGCCGTTGCTTTCTGCCTTCCTGATCTATGTAAAAGCTATTTAAGCCCTTTTCAACATGTTCATCAGTCCAAATTTAACTTTATTACTTATTCAGAACAGCCAAAATTAATCCAAGATACTGCCTGTTATTTTGAGCATCTCCAACAAGATTATCAGTTTTATTTGCAAATCGATGAAGACTATTATTTAGATTCAACCTTACAAGGTTCATATATTTTTGCTTATGGCGCATTATATTTATTTCAACATCAACACACGCATCAAATCATTGCGGGTTTTTGGCAACATTAATCTGCACATTTTGCTGAAATAAAGCATAAATCTCTATTTCAGCAATTTTTAATATTATTTACTGTGATGACTAATCAACACTGTCGCAGTCGATAAAATTCCTTCCTGACGACCTGTAAAACCTAACTTTTCAGTCGTTGTTGCTTTAATGCTAATCTGAGTAACATCAACATCCAATACATCTGCAATACTTTGACGCATTGCTAAATTATGTTTTGCTAATTTTGGACGCTCGCATGCCACAGTAATATCAGCATTATTGAGTACATAACCACGATCTAAAATAAGTTGATACACATGTTTTAAGAGTTTACGACTATCCGCACCTTTAAACTCTGGATCTGTATCTGGAAAATGCTGACCGATATCTCCTAAGGCTAAAGCACCAAGTAATGCATCACTGAGCGCATGCAGAACAACATCCCCATCAGAATGTGCTTTTAACCCTTGCGTATGCGGAATTTGAATCCCTGCTAAAGTCACAAAATCACCTTCTTCAAAGGCATGTACATCCATTCCTTGCCCAATACGAATCGGTATGATCATTTTCAGTTCCTTTATGCTATGTTTAATTTTTAAAAATCTTGTATTCGTACTTTCGAATTCGCTATAGTACGGATGCAAACATTGTGAAAGTATAAGCGATCATGCTGTTGAATACAGAATTTAATCCTATTCAAAACCTTTTATCTGGTTTTATTTTAAGCTGTGCCCTTACTTCAGTGGCGCACGCTTTGCCTATTGACTGTCAACAGCAAAACACTACTGTATTAAAGAAAATATGCTCAAGTCAATTTGAAATTTTACGCACAGAATTAAATGAAAAATATTTAACAGCATACCTTGTCACTGATGCGCCTATTCGCTTACTTTATGATAGTAACCGCCTTTGGTTAAATCGTTTACAACAATGTAAATCAAGTGAATGCTTTCAACAACAATTTGATATTCGTTTAGAAGATTTAAATTTTTATACCTCGATGAATCAAAGTTTAACGCAACACTTTATCAAATATGAACAAGGGGAAATATCCAAACAACCTGTTCACATTCAAGTACATCAACTCACCAAAGATCGTATTAAAATTGAAGGCTTGGCTTATCGAAACCCAAATAATCACAAAGATAAACAGATTATTTCTTTATTATCTTATACCACGCCTGATAAAAAAAATGAGATTCTAGATAATGAACATGATTGTAAATATCGACTTGATTTTCAAAAAGCTATTTTAACGATTAAAACAGAGCAAAAAGGTTGTGAACGTTTTAGTGGGGTTTATCGTTTATATGATTGATTATCACCTGACTTTAATCTCTTGTATTTTTAATTCACCAAACTGAAATATTTGGTATATTTTCTAACAATTTTAGCGCACAAAATAACACCGTATCTTTATTTCTAAATATAAATCACTTATACATAAGGTGATATAAATAGTCTGTTGACATATTTGTTGAAAATACAAAATACCATACAGTCAAGGAAAAGGTGTGTGATGGATTTAAACACATATATCACCAATAAATTTAAGAACTTTAATGAGTTTTTAGAAACCCATTGGCATGACTACCCCAATAGCTATAAAGAAATCCAAACTTTATTATTTTTTCAGTCCTATACCACCAAAGAGCTTTCTGAAAAATTTGAAATTAATATTTATCAATCTTTAAAATATTCCACACTGAAACATTATTTTCAAAAAATAGAAAAATATATCGACACTCCTCCTAAACAACTTTTTCCTGCTTCTTTCCATCGCCCCTATGAACATATTTTAAATGAGTTTAAATATTTAAGTTTTTATCAAGAGCCTTTTGAGTTTCAAAAAAAAATTATACGAATAAAAGAAACTTTTAATAAAATCTCAATCCCGATCCATAGCCATGAAATTTATAGTGAAATTTTAAAGGTTTTAAATCAGAGTTTTGATTTTTTAGCAGACTCAGATGTTTCTATCGAGCATAAAATCAAACTGATTTACCAATGGCAAAATATTCACAATCTTGAAACCGTAGTCGCTTATACATCCTTAGAAAAGATTAAAACGACCTTGCAACATTATCAGCAAAAGCCCCATATTGATTATTATCTCAACTTAATTCATCTTGGAGAAAATCAACGCGTTGAATTTAAGGAACGTACTACAGACTTATTAACTAACCGCAAGTCTGATAAATGGGCAAAAGCTTGTTTTGCCTTTATGAATACACGAAATGGTTATGTATTTATTGGGGTTTCTGATGATTTAAAAATCGTGGGAATAGAACAAGAAATGCAAGATTTTTTTAATAATTCGTTAGACTTGATGAAACGTAGTTTGATTGACAAACTCGCGCATGAAAGTCACAAAATTTCCAATATTTATTCGACACTTGAAGATATTCAAATTCATGGAAAAACCATTTTAGTGTTTAAATGTAATAAAGCTGATCGACCACTTTATTATAAAGGTGAACTTTTTATGCGTACTAATGCTCAAACAACTCGCGTACCGCCTGAGTTGATTGAAAGTTTTAGAGAAGCGTTTTATTGTTGAATACTCAGAATATAAATAAATTAGGTCAATTAAAATAATGAATTATCCGTACTTTAAATATCACCCTAATGCCTACGCACTAAATATTTTTGAAAAAGAAGATGGAGTTTGCTCGATTTGCAACCAAAAATGTGATTTAAAATACAGTTGTTCCTTCTACAGTTTAAATGAACCAGATTATATTTGCCCATGGTGTATTGAAAATGGCGCAGCTGCGAAGCTTTATCAGGGTTCATTCAATAATGATATGAGCATTGAAAATGTTGAGTTTATTGATGAAGATGAAATCGTGAATGTTTTATATCCCATTTCTGATGAATTTGTCGATCAGATCTGTTATCGCACACCAAGTTATGTCAGTTGGCAGCAGCAGGTTTGGTTAATTCACTGTAATGAACCGTGTAAGTTTATCAATTATGCCACCAGTGAATTATTACACCCCATTTTGCATGAAATACTTGAGGATATTGAATATTCAGGTATGTCATTAGAATGGGTACAACATCATCTCACTACGGACAGCGATTTCAGTGCTTATCTGTTTCAATGTATTCACTGTGGTAAACATCGTTTGCATTTAGATAGTTGCTGATTATTGAATATCTTTTTTATTTCCACTTATATCGTGATAAGTAATTTATTTAAATGCCTTTTTATCTCACTCCACTCATCACTCACGATACTAAACATCACCGTATCTCGAATTGAACCATCTTTTCTTAAAGCATCCTGACGTAAAACCCCATCACGTTTTGCTCCAATTCGTTCAATCGCTTTTTGGCTTTTTAGGTTCAAAATATCTGTACGTAAAATAACTGAATTGAGTTGTAAAACTTCAAAAGCATGTTGCAACAAAAGAAATTTGCACTGCGTATTAATATGGCTACGTTGCACAGATTGTGCATACCACGTATAACCTATTTCTACTCGGCGCACATCCCAATCAAAATCTCGAAAACTGGTTGTACCCACAATCTGCCCTGTATGTTGATCCATGACCACAAAAGGAATACGTGTACCTTCAGATTTTTGCGCTAAAGCTTTACGAATATATATTCCCATTTCTAAATAATGAGGCACAGACGTATAATGTAATTCCCATAAACGACCATCTTGACAGACTTTCATCAAGTCTGGTTCATGTTCTTCACGCATAGCAATAAGTTGTACTTGGTTTTGATAAAGTGAAGCAGATAGCGTAGAAAATAGGTCTTGATTCATGGCACATACACCACTACAAAGAAAGCTCTCGCCTATTTTCCACTCTATTTTTTAAACTTTTATGATCAAAATATGATGTTTTAATGACTTTAATAACCAAATTAATATTTGAATCGACTTTTCAAAAACATAAAGCTTAGATCGCCAAAGCCAAACATATCACGCCAATTAATCCCAAAAATAATCCTACTAAATTGAATAATTTCAATTTTTCTTTAAAAACAATCAGTCCAGCAGCAACACCCAATAGCACCACCAAAATATTCATACCTGCAAAAACAATAGCTGGGGAATCCTTTAACAACATATGTGCCTTAACATACAGTGTAATATTGGCAAAATTTAATAGCCCTAAAGCAACACCAGCCACCACATTTTTACTTTGCCATTGTGTTTTTTTAAGTACTAAATAAAAAATTGTAAAAATAAACGCTGCAATAAACATTAAGTTTAATGTCACAGCAAATTGTAATCCCAAACTCGTTGTATATTTTAATAAAATATCAACCAGCGCATAACCAATCCACACACTCAATAAAAAGAAAACGCCTTTTTGTTCAACGGTATGCTCAACTGATTGTTTTTGTGAAAGAACAATAAAAAGTACTGCAACTACTCCTAAAATCGTACCCACCATTTTCAAGGGATTAAACTGTTCTTGAAATAAAAAATAAGCTGCTAATAAAGACAAAACTACGGATAAACGCTGAGCAAGTTCAGTTTTGAGAATACCTGCTGTTTGCAAAGATTTTGCTAGACATAAAAAAATACTGGGTAAAACCACGCCTAAAACAATAATCAGCCACCATGGTGTATTCAAAATTGAAATATGAGCAAGATCAGGTTTAAACCAAAAATAACTTAAAATACTGGCTATTACATAATTCCATGCAATCATTTGCAAGGTATCATAACCTTTGTTTTTTGCAATTTTAAGCAGGATCGAAACCAGTACACTACACAAGGCTGCTGAAAAAATAAGCTCCATTACGATCCTTTTATTCCATTTTTAGTTCAAGAAAAAGCCCACAAAATGTGGGCTTTTATTTTATAAATAATCTAATAATAATTATTTATAACGTTCAACCATTTTCTCTAAAGAAATTGGACGAATCTTATCTGCATTACCCGCTGTACCAAATGCTGTATAACGATCTACACAGATTTGTTTCATCGCATCTACAGTTTTTGCAAAGAATTTACGTGGATCAAATTCACTTGGTTGTTCAGCCATCATGCGACGCATTGCGCCTGTAGATGCTAAACGTAAATCTGTATCGATGTTGATTTTACGTACACCGTGTTTGATTGCTTCAACCAATTGTTCAACAGGAACACCATAAGTTTCTTTGATGTCGCCGCCGTATTGATTAATCACAGCCAACCATTCTTGTGGCACAGAGCTTGAACCGTGCATTACAAGGTGTGTATTTGGAAGTGCCGCATGAATTTCTTTAATACGGTCAATTGCCAAAATGTCGCCTGTAGGTGGACGTGTAAATTTGTACGCACCGTGTGAAGTACCTACTGCAATTGCAAGCGCATCAACATTAGTATCTGCAACAAAGCTACGAGCTTCTTCAACAGAAGTGAGAAGTTGTGAATGGTCAAGTACGCCTTCTGCGCCTACGCCATCTTCTTCACCCGCCATACCTGTTTCAAGGCTACCCAAACAACCAATTTCACCCTCAACAGAAACACCACATGCATGTGCCATTTGAACTGTACGACGAGTGACATCAACATTATATTCATAAGATGTTGGTGTTTTACCATCTGCACCCAAAGAACCATCCATCATCACTGATGAAAAGCCTAATTGGATTGAACGTTGACATACATCAGGGTCTGTACCATGATCTTGATGCATTACCACTGGAATATGTGGCCATTCTTCAATCGCTGCCAAAATAAGGTGACGTAAGAATGGAGCACCTGCATATTTACGCGCACCTGCCGAAGCTTGCACGATTACAGGTGAATTTGTTTCATCTGCGGCTAACATGATTGCACGCATTTGTTCTAAGTTGTTTACGTTAAACGCTGGAACGCCGTAATTGTGTTCACCGGCATGATCCAAGAGCTGGCGCAATGAAATAAGAGCCATAATATCCTCCCAGGTAATGTGGCATATTCTACCCTGTGATTTGTTTCAATTCAGCAACAATATTGACTATTTCAAAAAAAAGCCCTGCAAATGCAGGGACTTTTAACAAATAACAACAAAGCGATTTAAATTATTGAGCTTTTGCAGGTTCTTCAGCTGCTTCAGGTGTTGCCGCATCTGCTGGTGCATTGGCTTTCTCAGCAGGAACATCTGTATTTTTTTCATCTAATACAGGTTGATCCAATGCATCAATCGCTGCTTGTTGTTCTGGCGTTACTTTTTCTGAAGTCGCTTCAGGTGCAACCGCGGCAGAACTTGAACCTTGCTCAGCAGCAGGTGCTTTTTCTTGTTTTGAACAAGCAACTAAAGTTAAAGGAGCGATAAGAAGTACAGCAAGTGCAAGATTTAATTTCATCACATTTTTCCACAACGGGTGATTTAATAGCACTCAGTTTATTTCAGATATATTTCATTTTCATGACTAAAAAGTGAATAAACCATTGTGCTTTATGTCACTTTTATTTAATAACTTTCAATAAGTGCTCAACAGTCTGTGATTGCTGTTTATTTTAAGCCATTTACACATTGTCAATTTATAACTGTTTACTCTGGTACACTTTGCTTATACTTTACACATATCACATAAATTTTTAAAAATGCATTAAACATCAAATATTATGTTAATTTTCACGTATTTTACTTACATAAAAATCACATATCACAACACATTAAACATATTTTCTTCTTTAAAGTTCGGAATCTCGTTTTAAACTTATTTTTTTAAGGATTATACATGAAAACTGTATCTAAGCTTTGTCTTGCTGCTCTCATTTCTACACAATGTGCAATTGCTATTGCTGCTGAAAATCAAGCAGAAACACCTGCTGCGACTGAAGCTGTTGCTCAAGAAACTGTCGTTGTTTCAGAAGCTTCTGCTAGTGCAGTTGTAGCAACTGAAGAAGCTGCAAAATAAGTTTAAATCAATTAAAAGCCTTATATCAACGTGAGGCTTTTAGTTGATACTTATTCAGTTGTAAATGTGATTTTTCAACTAAAAATAGCAATAAAAATCACTTATCATCAATGAACATAACACGCATTTTTTAACGTTTCTAACCCGCTTTCTAAAACCCATATTATAAAAAATAGTTTTTGATTTTTTTGATCATTCAACACTTCTCCATACTCAAAGTGAAAATTAGCATTCTATGACATAAAATTTTATACTCATGTCAACTTTAGCATTTAGATTAATTATGGCGCTCCTAATTCTACAAAAAGAACATGATGAAAGTAGTTTTTGTCCTCTTTGTAAAGCCTCTATGTTTCTCGTTTCAGCTGAACTCAATGATGTTCCTTTAGAATATTTTGAGTGCACACATTGTGAACATAAAATATCTGAATCAGATGCGATGCAGTGTACCTGTCAAAACTGTTCGCAAAATTTGCTTTCATCTAAAGATGAAGCTAGTCCAAACCATAAAAAGGTTTTAAATATACGTCCACTTTCAAGTTTATATTTAATTGATAAATTATTTTTGCTCTCTGTTTTAGAAAAAACTATGCATAATGATTATTTTGAGCATGAGTTTATTAATTTTGAAAAATTAAAATGGGAAAAATTAGCCTCGACTTATTCTCTACAAAGTACAATTCTCTATCGGCTTGAAAAATATCATGTGATTAGTAAAAGAAGAATGGTCACTTTAAAAGATGATGACAATAGCTATTATCTTGATGTTCGAGTTGACCGCTTTTTAGAACCATCACTATATACAATTTATCAAAGATTAAGACAATGGTTTTTTGAAGATTTTAAATATGGTGCACCATTTCAACAAGCTGAAGAAGTAAAAAATACGCTATTCATTATTTTTTATAATGAAATTGTTGAATTTACTCAATATTATTGTAAAAGATTAGGTGTTAAATTTTCAGGAAATAAAAAATTTAAGGATTATTGCGATTATTTATTAAACTATTTATCCTTAGGTCAAATTTATTATATGATTCAAACTGCATTAGATTATTTACACCAACAAAATAATGCGCTTGATCTTCAAAATACAGATTTTAATAATACCAACAAACTCCGTAAAACCCTTGAAGAATATCGTCGAACATCGATTGAAAGAAAATTTGAAATTTCAACCTTACCTCGTCCATTCGATTTAAAATTCAGTCGTATGAGTGAAATATTTTTATTCCAATTTATTAAATTAGATGAAAATTATATTGCTCAAACGATTCAGCATATTTGGCATAATATCAAACCGCGTATGGAGTTTTTTTCAAAATTTAATTGTATGCACTGTGGCTCTACAGAATTAAGTATCGAATATGATGCCAACAACTCAATTTCGACATTTTGTAATCGTTGTAAACACCAAGACCATTACTTTACTCAGTAAGGACTGAATATGAATCAGCTTGAAAATATTTCTGCACAATCCATTCAAACAGAAACTTTACTTGAGAAAGTGATCGAAGCTTGGACATTACTACATACACAACAACCCTTGGTTCACTGTATTACCAATAGTGTTGCAGCTAATTATGTTGCAAATGTTCTACTTGCCGCAGGAGCTTCTCCTGCCATGATTGACAACCCTTTTGAAGCTGAAAGTTTTGCAAATATTGCCTCAGCCCTAAGTATAAATCTTGGTACGCCAACAACAGAACAAATGCAAGCAATGAAAATTGCTGCTCAAACTGCTCAAATCAAAGCAATGCCTTGGGTACTTGACCCTGTCGGTTATGGTACATTTTTAAAGTGGCGTAGCGAAATGGTCGATCAACTTGTTTTATTAAAACCCACGATTATTCGCGGTAATGCTTCAGAAATCAGTACGCTAGCAGGAAATCAAGTACAATCCAAAGGTGTAGATAGTACGCTTGCAAGTGATGATGTTTATCAAACCGCCTTAACACTTTTAGAATGTACCGAATGTGTTGCAATCTCAGGCGAGTCTGATTTTATTTTATCAAAAGAATTAGACATCACCATTAAAGTCAATGGTGGCAGTTATTTACAACCCAAAGTGACTGCAACAGGTTGTGCTTTAGGTGCCTTAATTGCAGCCTATGGTGCTGTTACAACGCCCACATTAGCAGCATTAGCAGCACATATCCATTTTGCTATTGCAGGTAAACTCGCTTTTGAAAAAACGCAATCTGTAGGCAGTTTTAATGTGGCATTTCTAGATGCAATTTATGAAATAAATGCTGAAAAAATTTATGAATATGCCGACTTTGAAGTTTTAAAATAATTTAATGCTAAAAGGCTTCTTTGAATTAAGTCATCTAGAAAGAAGCCTAAAATATTTGATAATTAAATAGAGCTTCAATCTATTGGCAGTTTTTGGTTCATAATCCAATAAATGTTTTAAATCATGAGATCATCGGTTAAATCACACAAACACTGAAGGTTAAATATGCATCATGCTATATTAAGTCATATTAAAAAAATTGAAGATTATTGGAAATATACGCTCCCCTTATATTATCAAAAAGTTCTAATTCATATTATTCAAGACCAAGCTATTTTTGAAGTTGAATGTAAAGAGAATGAAGAAGATGTTTTTATTTGTTTTTATAATGCTTTTGACCTCATTGAACGTAATAAAACCTACCAAATCCAAGTTCATGAGCCTCATTATTTAATGATTGGACAAGAAGGTGATCAGGGATATTTCATTTCCAATATCGAAAATGATTTGACTTTATATTGTTTAGATCTAGGTGCGATTGGTAGCTTAGACATGCAACCATTTACACAAGATCTCAATATTTTATTTCTATAAGTTTCTAATGAAATCTTGTGTAAAAAAATCAGGCTAAGACTTGCACCTCAATAATTTCAACATCTACTTGGCTGACCTTAAAGCTCACATCTAAATTAGAAAATTTCATTTTATACACACGTGATTCATCTTCTTGATAGGCTGGACGTGGGTCTAAAGACAGCACTTGTTCAAGTTCATATTGCGTTTGTGCTGTAATTTTCTGAGTTTTCAATAAGTTTTCTAAAGTTAATTGTACATTTTCAGACCAAACAACTTTTTTTCTGATCGGCTCTTGTTGTGCATAACCACTCGTCGCATTCATCAGAGCATCTGAATATTGAATATAAGGCTTGATATCAATGATCGGTGTGCCTTCTAATAGGTCACTTCCTGTTAAATAAATACGCACCGATTTTCCTACTTTTTCCACTTTTTTAAGTTGTACGACCGACAAACCTATAGGTGCAGGACGATACATACTGCGTGTTGCAAACACGCCTATTTTTTTGTTCCCCCCTAAACGTGGCGGACGAACTTGTGGTCTAAATTTTTGATTTTCTTCTATATTCTTATTTTCATGAAATTGCCAAACCAGCCATAAATGACTAAATTCTTCAATTCCTTCAAAGGCTAAAAGATCATTATAAGGTGCAAGCATCTCGATATAAGATTCAACTTGTACCAAATTTGGTTGGCGTGGAATACCAAATTTTTCCTTGTAAGGAGAATGCATATAACCAATAATAGGCAAAGTCAACTCAGTCATAATCACTTTTTCTGATAAGCTCAATTAAATATATTCAGTTTATCGAGAATGATTTTAGATTAGAATAGTAAGCTGTTCTAATTTGATAATTTATTGAGACCTTTAATGGCTGCTTTCAACGTCGAAAAGATTACTCACGTACACCACTGGAATGACACATTATTCAGTTTTAAAACAACACGTGATACCACTTTACGTTTTAAAAATGGTCAATTTGTGATGATTGGACTTGAAGTCAATGGTAAGCCTTTAATGCGTGCTTATTCTATTGCAAGTGCTAACTACGAAGAAGAGTTAGAGTTTTTCTCTATTAAAGTACCAGATGGTCCTTTAACTTCAATTTTACAAAAAGTAAAAGTCGGCGATGATATCCTTATTTCAAAAAAACCAACAGGAACATTAGTTCTTGATGATTTAAATCCGGGTAAAAATTTATATCTTCTTTCTTCAGGCACAGGTCTTGCACCGTTTTTGTCAACGATTCGTGACCCTGAAACTTATGAACGCTTTGAAAAAATCATTGTTGTTCACGGCACACGTTTTATTTCAGAACTAGCTTATCAAGATCTAATCTTAGATGAACTTCCAAATCACGAGTTTTTCCAAGAATTAGGTATTCGTGAAAAATTAGTGTATTACCCAACTGTGACACGTGAAGACTTCCATACGCAAGGTCGTGTAACTACTGCAATTGAATCAGGTCAACTATTTGAAAAAATTGGTTTACCACGTTTCAACCCTGAAACTGACCGTGCAATGTTATGTGGTAGCCCTGCTTTCCTTGACGATGTTGCAGCTTTACTTGACCAACATGGTCTTAAAGAATCACCAAAAATGGGTGTGTTAGGTGACTATGTGATCGAACGCGCATTTGTAGAAAAATAATTATTGTTTCAATATAAAAACCGAGTCTAAGCACTCGGTTTTTTTATCATCCAAAAAATATAGTTTGAGATTATTTTCCTCTCTTATGCTTCAAAACAATCAAAAGTGTTCATTTTAAGAAAAATATTCAACAAGATTCAACTGATTAAGTACATCATACCCAATCTTTAAAATACAAATTAATTCATATTTTTCAATATAATATATACTAATTACACATTTCAATCGCTGTTATATGTTCTTTCTTAACATAATTTTTGGATATTTTTTTAATACCTAGAAGTGTTGTCAATCGTTGCTGTTGACTTATGTAAAATTACGCTATATAAATTAATAATGATACGAAATGTATCATTATATGGATATTATAAAAACAGGACGTAAAACAATGATCGGGCTTATCGGAATAATCCTGTCTTTGATATTGCTGATGTATTTAGCGTATCGAGGCTACAGTGTCATCATACTTGCACCACTATTGGCACTTTTTGCTGTACTTTGGAGTGGACTCAGTCACGAAGTATTAGGTTTTTATTCTCAAATTTTTATGACAGGTCTAGGCGGTTACATCATCAAATATTTCCCTTTATTTTTGTTGGGAGCAGTATTTGGTAAATTAATGGATGACTCAGGTTCAGCAAAAACAATTGCGAATTTTTTTGTTGAAAAATTAGGGCATAAACGTGCCATGTTATCGATTGTATTATCTTGTGCAATCTTAACTTATGGCGGTGTGTCATTATTTGTAGTTGGTTTTGCAGTATTTCCGATCGCAGCTGCATTATTTAAAGAGTTAGGTATTCCAAAACGTCTGATTCCAGCAGCCATTGTATTAGGTGCTCTTACATTTACCATGACAGCACTTCCTGGTACACCTGCTATTCAAAATGCGATTCCAATGCCATTTTTTAATACAGACTTATATGCAGCACCAGGTTTAGGAATTCTGGCCTCTATTTTTATTTTATTTTCAGGTATGTGGTGGCTCAATAAACGTGTTAATTCAGCACATTTGAACCAAGAAGGTTATGGTCAACATGTTGAAAGTCATCATTATTCAAAGGAATTAACGCAAAGTGAAAGTCCGAGTTTAATGATTGCTATGACTCCGATTTTTGTCGTTATCATTATCAACCTTGTTTTAACTAAACTTATTTTACCAAATCTAGATACTGCTTATTTAGCAACGGATAAATTTGGGAATACTTCTCTCAGTTCTGTTGTTGGTTTATGGGCAATCATTTGCGCACTGATTCTTGCTTGCCTCACGATCATTGTTTTAAATTGGAAATACATTGCAAATTTAAAAGATTCTTTACAACAAGGCGTGTCTTCATCATTTTTGCCGATTTTCAATACTGCCTCTGAAGTTGGTTATGGTTCTGTCATTGCTTCATTAGCAGGATTTATTATTTTACGTGATTTTTTAGTCGGACTTGCACCCAATAACCCGCTTATTTCCGAAGCGATTGTCATTAACGTACTGGCTGGTATCACAGGCTCGGCTTCTGGTGGTTTAAGTATTGCACTCAATACAATGGGTGAAACTTATATGAATTTAGCGCAACAATTTTCCATTTCTCCAGAGCTCATGCATCGGGTCGCTTCTATGGCATCAGGTGCACTCGACTCACTTCCTCATAATGGTGCTGTTATTACGATCATCGCTTTATGTGGTTTAACACATAAACAATCTTACTATGACATGTTCATTATTGCTGTGATTATTCCATTAATCGCATTAATAGGCGTAATTACGCTTGGCACAATGTTTGGTTCTTTTTAACTCAATAATTTAAAAATGATAAATGACAAGGAAATTTTATGTCACATAGTATTCAACTCCCTCGTATGATGGAAATTGGTAAAAATTCACGCAGCAAACTGCCTGATATTCTGGCTGCACTAGGTTGTAAAAAGCCCTTAATTATTACTGATAAAGTGATGGTGTCTTTAGGTTATATCACTAAAATTCAAGAGATTTTGAATAATGCTGGTATTGATTCTGATTACTTTGACCAAACCATTCCAGAACCGACTTCGAGTTCTATTGAAGCAGGCGTTGAACATGTCAAAACACATCAATATGATGCCATTATTGCTGTTGGTGGCGGTAGTCCGATTGATAGTGCAAAAGCGATCAGTATCTTAGGAAAATTTGGTGGCAATATTCGTGACTATAAATTTCCACGCCAAGTCAATGAAACAGGTTTACCGATCATTGCCATACCAACGACAGCAGGTACAGGGTCTGAATGCACTCGTTTCACCATTATTACTGATGATGCCACAAGTGAAAAAATGCTGTGCGCAGGAATTGGATTTTTACCTGTCGCAGCCATTGTGGACTATGAGCTGACCATGTCATTGCCTGCACGTACTACGGCAGATACCGGTATAGATGCTTTAACACATGCGATTGAAGCTTATGTGAGCAAAAAAGCCAGCTTATATAGTGATGCCCAAGCACTTGCAGCGATGAAGCTCATCGCTGCAAATTTACAAAAAGCGTATCACCAACCTGATAATGAGCAAGTTCGTGAAAAAATGATGCTTGGCTCTACCCTTGCAGGCATTGCATTTTCCAATGCTTCTGTAGCGTTGGTACATGGGATGAGTCGTCCAATTGGCGCGTTTTTCCACGTTCCACACGGGCTTTCAAACGCTATGCTTTTACCGAGTATTACAGCTTATTCAATTCAAGCAGCGCCTGAACGTTATGCAGATTGTGCTAAAGCAATGGGTGTTGCGCATATTGATGACTCACATGACAGTGCTAATGAAAAATTGGTTCAAGCTTTAATCGAAATTAATCGCGATTTGCAAGTTCCCACATTGGCTGAGTTTGGTGTACAAAAAGCTGATTTTGATCAAGTTGTGCAAACAATGGCTGAACAAGCTTTAGCTTCAGGTTCTCCAAACAACAATCCACGTGTTCCAAGCGTCAGTGAAATGGTGCAGTTATACCAACAACTTTGGTCATAACTAAACTTTTTAAATGCATTAAATACACCACACTTTTATAACAACTCAATGATTTAACAGTTTTTTCAGAGGAAATTTATCATGGATATGATCGGACATTTTATCAATGGTGCTATCAATTACGACCATACACGCACTCAAGCAGTTTATCATCCATCAGAAGGGATACAGGGCAAAGAAGTTGCAATTGCAAGTAAAGTCACGGTTGAACAAGCGATTGCTGCCGCAGAAGCTGCTTTTCCTGAATGGCGTAATACACCCGTCATTAAACGTGCACGTGTTATGTTTAAATTCAAAGAATTACTTGAAAAAAATGCTGATAAAATTTGCCAGCTCATAGGTGAAGAACACGGTAAAATTGTGCATGATGCCGCAGGTGAATTACAACGAGGCATTGAAAATGTCGAATATGCTTGTGGTGCACCCGAGTTTTTAAAAGGCGAATTTAGTAAAAATGTTGGACCTTCTATTGATTCTTGGAGTGAATTCCAACCACTCGGTGTCGTTGCAGGAATTACGCCATTTAATTTCCCTGTGATGGTGCCTCTCTGGATGTTCCCTATGGCAATCGTCTGTGGCAATACTTTTGTGTTAAAACCTTCAGAACGTGATCCTTCATCAACCTTATTTATTGCACAACTTTTAAAAGAAGCAGGCTTACCCGATGGTGTATTAAATGTTGTGAATGGCGATAAAGAAGCTGTTGATACTTTACTCCATGACCCACGTATCGAAGCTGTCAGCTTTGTTGGTTCAACGCCAATTGCTGAATATATTTATAGTACAGCAACTGCCCAAGGTAAGCGTTGCCAAGCTTTGGGCGGGGCAAAAAATCATGCCATTGTCATGCCAGATGCAGATTTAGATAACGTTGTTAGCTCACTTCTTGGTGCTGCCTTTGGCTCATCAGGTGAACGCTGTATGGCGCTCTCTGTCGCTGTTGCTGTCGGTGATCAAATCGCTGATGAAATGATTGAAAAATTATCTGAAGCAATGCAATCCCTGAAATATGGGCATTTTTCAGATAAAAATAATGATTTTGGTGCAGTCATTACAGCACAACATAAAACCAAAGTCGTTGGTTATATTGATAGTGCAGAACAGCAAGGTGCCAAGATTGTCGTTGATGGTCGAAAAGCTGCTCCTGCTGGCTATGAAAATGGTTTTTATGTGGGTGCAACACTCATTGATCAAGTTCAACCTGAAATGACCAGCTATAAAGAAGAAATTTTTGGTCCTGTATTACAAGTGGTACGTGTAAATAGCATGCAAGAGGCAATGGATTTAATCAATGCGCATGAATATGGTAATGGCACCTGTATTTATACCCGTGATGGTGAAGCAGCACGCTATTTTAGCGATCATATCAAAGTAGGTATGGTTGGTATTAACATTCCACTACCAGTGCCAGTGGCTTATCATAGTTTTGGCGGTTGGAAACGTTCATTATTTGGTGATTTATCTGCGTATGGTCCAGATGGTGCACGTTTTTATACACGCCGCAAAACCATTACTCAGCGTTGGCCAACAGCAAATGTCCGTGAAGGTGCACAATTTGCCATGCCAACTTTAAACTAAATTTAATCTCTTTTACGATGAAAAAAACCGCAATAACCATTGCGGTTTTTCTTGTTAAATCTGATAGTTTATTTGATGTTGATCAATTGCTCCAAATCCTGTGCTGCTTGACGCAATAAAGGTTCGAAGTTTAATAAATCCTGTAGTGATTTACGTATAGTCGGCGCATGCGTATACAAACAGGCAATAATTGCATCATCTTTTAAAATAGGCACTGAACAAGCCACCATTCCTGCAATAAATTCCTCATCATCTGTTCCCAATTGCTGCTCAAAAATTTGTTTTAAATTTTGTGCGAGTAAATGAGACTCAACAATGGTATTTTTTGTAAGTGAGCAAATCGGCAAAAGTTCTAAAATTTTCTTTTGTCGCTCAACAGCTAAAAAACTTAAAAATAGTTTACCACTTGAAGTACACCATAACGGCACAGTTGAACCTACAGGTAAATAAACTTGTAAGGGCCAATTGGTTTGTACTCGGTCGGTATAAAGCATTTGGTTATCATTTAAAATTGCAATACCGCATGTTTCTCCAATTTGATCAGAAAGTTTCTGTAAAATTGCCATGCGTTCCATTTTACGTGGTTCTTGCTCCCATGAGCTGATCAGCAATTTATAAGTGCGATCACCAATCACATAGCCGCCATAAGCATCATATTTCACAAAACCTTGGCTTTCTAAGGTTTGTAATAAACGATGAATACTCGGTTTAGGAATATCCAATTCAACCGCTAAGTCTAAAGGCGTAGGTGGATGTTTCGCAGTCGAAATTGCTTCAAGAATATCAAGCACTCTGGTAATAGAAGAACCTTTTTTATTCATTTTTTCATTTCATTAAAACATAAATCAATTCAGTTTAAGTTAACATAAGATACTGTAGGTATAAATCTTTATTCTATTTTTCCAAGCTTATATATTGCATGATTTAAATTAAAAATTTTTAGGCTAAATAAAATAAAAAAATAATCATCAACAATATAAATCGTTTGTTTGTGGTGAAAAACTTTATCTTAAATGTAGCTAAATCGTTACCCAAAAACATATTGTCATTATAAATCAATAGAATATTTCACTCGCAATTTAATAGAGGTTTTAATTTTGGAAAAGTTTACTTTTATCCAAAACATCCAAGATTGGTCAGATCAATATCCTTGGTTAGAAATGTTGACATCCTTGAGTATTCTGATCTTGTTTGCATTACTTGCTAATTTTATTGCGAAACAAATCGTTGTACGAGGTATTCGTCAACTGATTTCTAAATTAAAATTTGCTCATAGTGAAATTCTATCAGAACATAGTGTCATTCGCCGTATCGCAAATATTGTTCCTGCGATTATTATTATTAATGGAATTCTAACTGTTCCTCATTTATCTGTTAAAGTTATTACTGTTATTCAAATGCTTTCTCAAGCATTTATTTTTCTGACAATCGCATTAGCAATTAGTGAATGTCTCAGTATTTTTAATTTATTTTATCAAAATACTCCTAAATCACGTAATAAACCCATCAAAGGTTATTTACAACTTGTTAAATTAATTATTTATATTGTTTGCGGTTTATTAATTTTAGGTACATTTTTAAAGAAAGATGTCTTTAGTTTACTTGCAGGCTTTGGTGCAATGGCGGCTGTACTTATGCTCGTTTTTCAAAATACGATTTTGTCAGTTGTCGCATCGGTACAAATTTCTTCTTATGATATGGTACGTATTGGCGATTGGATTGAAATGCCTTCTCTCAATGCAGATGGTGATGTCATTGATATGTCATTACATACGATTACTGTACAAAATTTTGATAAAACATTTACCACTATTCCAACCAACAAACTCGTCACTGATACTTTTAAAAATTGGCGTGGAATGAAACAGTTAGGTGCTAGGCGTATTAAACGCTCTATTTTTATAGATCAAAATAGTGTGCATTTCCTAAGTGCGCAGGAGCAGAAAAAACTAAATGCTTTTTTATTATTAAATACCTATTTAGATGAAAAACAGAGCGAATTAAAAGAGTTTAATCAACAGTTTTTAAATGATGCAACATTCAACCAACGTCGCTTAACGAATATAGGAACTTTTCGTGCTTATGTTACCGCTTATTTAAAGCAGCATTCGGGTATTTCTCAAACTCAAACAGTTATGGTCAGACAAATGCAACCAACCAGCGAAGGTTTACCATTGGAAATTTACGCTTTTGCCAATACCACAATTTGGGGAGATTACGAGATGATTCAATCTGATATTTTTGATCATCTGATGGCAATCTTACCTGAGTTTGGTTTGAAAATTTATCAAGCCCCTTCAGGCTCCGATCTACAAGCCATATTTCAGCAAAATCATATTGTAAATCACGATTAACATTTTTCCTCTTAAAGATGAATATTTCATTGCACTCGGCTTGGGTGCAATGGAGATTCATTTTAAAAAATACAGGGATTGATATATGCAACTTTATCTTTCAAATGAAATAAAAATTCTAGTGCCTTGAAGTTACAGCTATTTTTATCTAAATTTAATCTTTCTAATACGCTTAGAAACCAATTTAAGTCGTTCATTCTCTAAAATACTATTTTAAAAATTTTAATTTAAACTGTTCCGAATCTATATCGGAAAAAAACTAAAGCCCCATTTCGGAGCTTTATATTTACCAATTTCAACTTACAACTTTTCAACCAAAATTCGATCGATTTGCTTTAAACCTGTTTGCTTTTCATGGTTTTTGCGACGGATTTTGATTTGCTTGTCATCTGCTAAATCTTGCAATAACAATTCTACAGCAACCATTGATTCAAGCGGTAAATCTTGACCAATCCATTTTTGCTCACCCGCATCCATTAGCACAATTTCATCGCTAATTTGTTCATAAAGACTCATATTTTCCTCACTTATGGTATTTAGATCACCATATCTCATGAAAACGAAATGACGCAGGACACTATATACCTTTTAATAAAAACTACCAGTAAAATCTGATCAATTTACAAACAATTTATAAAATAAAAAACGCTCCTATTGGAGCGTCTTTAAACAGTTCAATTAAAACATTAAGCTGTTAATTCTTTAACTGCATTTACAACGGCTTCAGTGGTAATACCAAAGTGTTGGAATAATTCTTTAGCAGGTGCAGACTCACCATAAGTGGTCATACCGATCACTTTACCGTCCAAGCCAACAAATTTCCACCAGTAGTCTACATGCGCAGCTTCAACTGCTACACGTGCACGAATGTTTGCAGGAAGAACAGCTTCACGGTATGCCGCATCTTGTTTCACAAATTCTTCAGCACATGGCATAGACACTACACGCACACCTTCAAGTTGTGCATATGCTTCCATTGCCAATGAAACTTCTGAACCTGTTGCAATGATAATCGCTTTCAATTCACCTTTTTCTTTCGCCAACACATAACCACCTTTAGCCACATCAGCAATTTGTTCTGCTGTACGGGTTTGGAATGGTAAGTTTTGACGAGAGAAAATAAGTGCTGTAGGACCTTCGCTACGTAACAATGCAGATTTCCATGAAATAGAAGCTTCTACAGTGTCACATGGACGCCAAGTGTTTAAGTTTGGTGTACCGCGTAAAGATGCAATTTGTTCGATTGGCTGATGTGTAGGACCATCTTCACCTAAACCGATTGAGTCGTGTGTATAGACATGAATTACACGCTGTTTCATCAATGCAGACATACGTACTGCATTACGTGCATATTCCATAAACATCAGGAATGTCGCAACATAAGGAATGAAACCGCCATGTAGTGCTACACCATTGGCAATGGCTGTCATACCAAACTCACGTACACCATAATGCACATAGTTACCCGCTGCATCAGACTCTACGCCTTTAGCACCTTTCCAAAGCGTCAGGTTAGAACCTGCTAAGTCAGCAGAACCGCCCAAAATTTCAGGAAGTTGTGGAGCAAATGCTTGAATTGCATTTTGGCTTGCTTTACGTGTAGCAATGGTTTCAGCTTTTGCATTCACTTCAGCGATATAAGCATCTGCTTGAGCAACAAAGTCCGCAGGTAAATCACCATTTAAACGACGTTTTAATTCAGCCGCTTCAGTTGGGTATTTTGCTGCATAAGCTGCAAAAACTTCATCCCATGCAGATTCAGATGCAGTGCCTTTGGCTTTAGCATCCCAAGCTGTATAAACATCAGCAGGAATTTCAAATGGACCTTCTGTCCAACCTAAAGCTTCACGAGTTAATGCAATTTCATCATTACCGAGTGGCGCACCGTGGCAATCTTCTTTACCTTGTTTGTTTGGTGAACCTAAACCAATAATGGTTTTACAGATAATCAAAGTCGGTTTTGCAGTTTCTGCCTGTGCTTCAACAGTTGCAGCACGGATTGCGGCAGCGTCATGACCATCTACACGAAGCACTTGCCAACCATAAGCCAAGAAACGTTGCTCTGTATCGTCAGAGAACCAACCTTCGACTTCACCATCAATTGAGATACCATTGTCATCATAATAAGTAATGAGTTTGCCTAAACCTAAAGTACCTGCCAATGAACATACTTCATGGGAAATACCTTCCATTAAGCAACCATCACCCAGGAAACAATAAGTGAAGTGATCAACAACTTTAATGTCTTCTTTGTTGAACTGTGCAGCAAGCGTTTTTTCAGCAAGCGCAAAGCCAACCGCATTGGCAATACCCTGACCTAAAGGACCTGTCGTGGTTTCAATTCCAGGCGCATAACCTAGCTCTGGGTGACCAGGTGTTTTTGAATGCAATTGGCGGAATGCTTTCAAATCTTCGATTGAAAGATCATAACCTGTCAAATGTAATAATGCATATTGAAGCATTGAGCCATGACCATTTGAAAGTACAAAGCGGTCACGGTTCGCCCATTGTGGATTTGTTGGGTTGTGATTTAAAAACTCACGCCACACCACATCTGCGATATCCGCCATCCCCATTGGCGCACCTGGATGTCCAGAGTTTGCTTTTTGCACAGCATCCATTGCGAGTACACGAATTGCATTGGCAATACGACGTTCATTCAGCGGGGTTGTCATAGATCAAAGTCCAATAAATATAAAAAAATAAGAGAATGAATAAAAATTCAAAACTGCCGTATATTGTCGTAAAAAAAATGAAGGGCGTAAAGCCTGTTCAGCTATAAATATTAAAACGCAACGCAATAGAACAAAAAAACACCAACAAAAAGAACATTACAACATTAAAATGACAAAATTATGATCTTTGTTCTATAAAAAATTCAGTGCCTTAGAATATCTTTATATCAAAAATAAAGATTAAAATGCTGATCATGAATCATTTATAAAATTAAGTATTTAGTTGAATAATATAACATTAAAATAATTTGATATTAAATCAAGTTATATACGATAAAATTGATTAATTCGATCTAAAATTTCTTTGCGATCTAATGCAAATTCTTGTCCTTCAAGTGCTGCAATATGATTCACTAAATTTTGAATGTGAGGGCTTAAATCCTGAAAACTACCTTCTAAAGTGAATAAATATGCTTGATAAGCAACCGATAAAGAATCATAAGGTTCTATATTTTTGACGACTTGAGCCAGATCAATCAATAAGTCTTTATCTAATTGTGATAATTTAGCGGTCTGAATTACTTCATTTCTTTCAGCTATTTTAATATTCGCAATACATTCAAATAATAAAGAAGAAGCTTGATTTAAATGAACAGCTTGCTCAGTTAATAAATGATTATCTACAGTAGACTTAAGTAGAAAAATGATAGAATCTTCTTTTAAATTATAGACATTCATCAAAAATACAATAGCTTGTTGAAAAACCGTAATAATCCATTCTTTTTTTTCATCTAAATCTTGTTCATAAAAAGCCGTATCATAAATTTGACTCATTAAACTATTTTGATAAATATTATTTATAGAAGAATTAAACTGTAAATCATAATAAATTTCTTTTTTAAATTTCCATTTATTTATATTCCACTTATCATCTTCCAAAAGATATTGTTGCTTATTTTCAGTATGATCAAAAATACTAGATTGTGTTGAAATTAAAAATGATTCTATATCAAAATTTTTATTAAGCTCTACAACGAATGCATATATACCACTACTTTTATAATGATAATAAAACTCTTGAAATGTATCACTAATTAACATTTTCAACTGTTCTGTTTGTTTAAGGTTTATATCAATCATACTCATCTCTATAATCTAAAAAACAGATTTTATTTAAATTAATTATAATCAAATATGAAATTACTTAAAACCTTTATATTAAAAAATATCAAAGTATCATGAAGATGCTTTACTATTTTTATATAAGTAAGACTAAAACTATCTTTCCTTCCCCC
>NZ_PYIX02000024.1 GCF_003024515.2 Acinetobacter sichuanensis | reverse complement strand
TAATACATAAAACTGAGTGATTTTAGTTAAAAACATGTAATTTCAGTTAATATTTAATGTAATTTCCTTTAGAATATCGTTTTTGTTTTATATAACTAACTGGATTAGAACCAGCCTCAGGATTTAAAAAGCATGCTTCAACTTGAACAACTAAAGATAGCAATAATTGGATTAGGCTATGTCGGTTTACCATTAGCAGTAGAGTTCGGGAAAAAAACCTCTGTGATTGGTTTTGATATTTATCAAAAACGTATTGATGAGTTGAAAAGTGGTCAAGATCATACTTTAGAAGTCAGCCCAGAAGAACTAAAAACAGCACAACATCTTTTTTATAGTGCTGATTTAGAAGACTTAAAAAGCGCAAATTTTTATATTGTCACCGTTCCAACACCAATTGACCATGTAAATCGTCCAGATTTAACACCACTGCAAAAAGCAAGTGAAACACTTGGCAAAGTGATTTCCAAGGGTGATATTGTTGTTTATGAATCAACTGTATATCCAGGCGCAACAGAAGAAGTTTGTGTTCCAGTTCTAGAAAAATTTTCAGGTTTAAAATTTAACGAAGATTTTTTTGTGGGCTATAGCCCAGAACGTATTAACCCAGGTGATAAAGTTAATACACTAACTAAAATTAAGAAAATTACTAGTGGTAGTACACCAGAAGTTGCAGACTTTGTAGATACTGTATATCAAAGTATTATTACTGCTGGAACACATAAAGCATCAAGTATTAAAGTAGCTGAAGCAGCTAAAGTGATTGAAAATACACAACGTGATTTAAATATTGCTTTGGTTAATGAATTGTCTGTTATTTTTGATCGTATCGGTATTGATACTGTCGATGTATTAGAAGCAGCAGGAAGTAAGTGGAATTTTCTACCTTTCCGTCCTGGTTTAGTGGGTGGTCACTGTATTGGTGTAGATCCGTACTATTTAACACATAAAGCAGAAGAAGTTGGATATCACCCACAAGTCATTCTTGCAGGTCGTCGTATTAACGATAATATGGCACGTTATGTTGCTCGTAATACCATCAAACATATGCTGCAAAATGGTATTGATGTGCCTCGTGCAAAAGTAGGTGTTTTGGGCATAACTTTTAAAGAAAATTGTCCAGATATTCGTAATAGTAAAGTGTCTGATTTAGTCAAAGAATTAGAACTTTGGGGGGCACAAGTTGTTGTTGCTGATCCATGGGCTGATGCTGAAGAAGTAAAACATGAATATGGTGTTGATCTTCAGGTTATTGATGAAAACAATCCTGTAGATAGCTTGATTGTAGCTGTTGGACATAATGAATTCCGCACATTGACAGCTGAGCAGTTACGTCGTTTAGTACGTACAGAAAAACCTGTTTTGTCTGATGTGAAAAGTTTGTTTGATCGTGATGAAATGGTCGCACAAGGTTTTACTGTTTTCCGCCTTTAATTTTAATGATCGAAAGAAAGAAGTATATAGAATGAAAAAGTTTGCTCTTATCGGTGCAGCAGGATATATCGCACCTCGCCATCTTAAAGCGATTAAAGAAACAGGTAACACTTTAGCTGTTGCAATGGATATTAACGATTCGGTTGGAATTATGGACAGCCATTTCCCTGAAGCAGAGTTCTTTACAGAGTTTGAAGAATTTGAAGCATATGTGGAAGACCAAAAATTAAAAGGTGAAAAGCTCGATTACGTTGCAATTTGTTCACCAAACTATTTGCATGCACCTCACATGAAATATGCCTTGAAAAATGGCATAGATGTCATCTGTGAAAAACCATTGGTATTAAGTTCAGAAGATTTAAACTTATTATCTGAATACGAAAAACAATATGGTGCAAAAGTAAACTCAATTTTACAGTTACGCTTACATCCTTCGATTATTGCTTTACGTGATAAAGTACAGTCAGCGCCCGAAGGTAAAATTTTTGATGTTGACTTAACGTATTTAACTTCGCGTGGTAAATGGTACTTAAAATCATGGAAAGGCGTTGATAATAAATCAGGTGGTGTTGCAACCAATATCGGTGTGCATTTCTATGATATGTTGCACTTTATTTTTGGCAAAATTGTGAAGAATGAAGTCCATCACCGTGATGAAAAAACAGCTTCTGGTTATTTAGAATATGAACGTGCTCGTGTACGTTGGTTCTTGTCTATCGATGCAAATAACTTACCTGAAAATGCTGTTCAAGGTGAAAAATTAACTTATCGCAGCATTACCATTGAAAATGAAGAGCTTGAGTTCTCAGGTGGTTTCACTGATCTTCATACACAAAGCTATCAACGTATTTTAGAAGGCAAAGGCTATGGTGTTGAAGAAAACCGTGCTGCAATCGAAACAGTTGAAGTGATCCGTGTGGCACCATTAGTAGAAAATCCTACAAACCCACACCCATTATTAGCGAAAGTAAAAAAATAATCAGGGATTCTATTATGAGTTTTTATCAACATGAAAGTGCGATTGTTGATGAAGGCGCGCAAATTGGAAATGATTCTCGGGTTTGGCATTTTGTTCACGTATGTGGCGGTGCCAAAATTGGGCAAGGCGTGTCTTTAGGGCAAAACGTATTTGTAGGAAACAAAGTTGTTATTGGTGATCATTGTAAAGTTCAAAACAATGTTTCAGTTTATGACAATGTGACTTTGGAAGAAGGCGTTTTTTGTGGACCAAGTATGGTATTCACAAATGTATATAACCCTCGTTCTCTTATTGAGCGCAAAGATCAATATCGCAATACTTTAGTGAAAAAAGGCGCGACTTTAGGTGCAAATTGTACGATCGTGTGTGGTGTCACTATCGGTGAATATTCTTTTGTAGGCGCTGGTGCTGTCATTAATAAAGATGTACCTGCATATGCATTAATGGTGGGTGTGCCTGCAAAACAAATTGGCTGGATGAGTGAATTTGGTGAGCAATTGGCATTGCCAATCACAGGTCAGGCAGAAGTAGTATGCTCACATACTGGTGCAATTTACCGTTTGGATGGTCAGGTTGTGACCAAGCAGCAGGTTTAAAATGATTGAATTTATTGATTTAAAAGCACAACAAACTCGTCTAAAAGATAAAATTGAAGCGGGTATTCAAAATGTATTAACACATGGTCAATATATTCTTGGACCTGAAGTAAAAGAGTTGGAAGAGAAGCTTGCAGCTTATGTCGGTGCAAAATATTGCATTACTTGTGCAAATGGTACCGATGCTTTACAGATCGTGCAAATGGCATTTGGTATTGGTCCTGGTGATGAAGTAATCACACCTGGGTTTACTTATATTGCGACAGCGGAAACAGTTGCAGTATTGGGTGCAACGCCTGTATATGTTGATGTTAATCCAAAAACATATAATTTAGATATTGAAAAGTTGGAAGCGGCGATTACTCCGCGTACTAAAGCCATTATTCCTGTAAGTTTATATGGGCAATGTGCTGATTTTGATGCTATTAATGCAATTGCTGAAAAGTATAATCTACCTGTGATTGAAGATGCTGCGCAAAGTTTTGGTGCAACATATAAAGGTCGTAAGAGTTGTAATTTAAGTACAGTAGCATGTACAAGCTTTTTCCCAAGTAAACCTTTGGGTTGCTATGGAGATGGTGGTGCTATTTTTACCAATGATGATGAGCTTGCAAAAGTCATTCGTCAAATTGCACGTCATGGTCAAGATCGTCGTTACCATCATATTCGTGTGGGTATGAACAGTCGTTTAGATACGTTACAAGCTGCAATTTTACTGCCAAAACTTGAAATTTTGGATGATGAAATGCAAGCACGTCAACGTGTTGCTGAAACATATACACGACTTTTCAATGAAGCGGGAATCTCAACCACTCCATATATTGAAGAACACAATCAAAGTGCATGGGCGCAATATACCATTCAAGTGGAAAATCGTGATGAAGTTCAGGAAAAGCTAAAAGCACAAGGTATTCCGACGGCTGTACATTATCCAATTCCATTGAATAAGCAGCCTGCGGTAGCAAATGATGCTGTTTTACCTGTAGGCGATGCAATTGCTGAGCGTGTAATGAGTTTGCCAATGCATCCTTATTTGACACTTGAAGCACAAGAAAAAATTGTGGCAGCATTGAGTAAGTAATGTGAAAAGCCTTCTTGAAAAAGTTAATGCCAAATTAAATGCTCAGGGAGGCTTTTTAAAAGCTGTTTCTGTTTTAGTTGGAGGAACAGCTTTTGCTCAGTTAATTGGCTTTTTGTGTTTGCCATTTTTAACTAGGCTATATTCACCAGAGGATTATTCTATTCTTGGTGTTTATATTGCAATGGTTTCTATCTTGTCAGTTATTTCTTGCTTAAGATTTGATATTGCTATTCCTATTCCTCAGCAAGAAGATGAAGGAAAAGCTTTATTATTATTAGCACTCTTAAGTAATACTATCTTTTTTATTGTGTTATATTTTGCTTTATTGTTAATTCATCCTTTTATTCAAGATTTTAAAATTATAAAACAGTTATCATATTGGATTTGGTTAGTTCCATTTGGTGTCTATATTTCAGGTTTATATTCAGCATTACAATATTGGGCTACTCGTCATAAAAGATTTAAGGATATTGCTCGGACACGTATGACTCAGGCAGTTTTTGGTAATGGTACAAGTCTGGCTACAGGAGCTATATGGGGAGGATTTTGGGGATTAATATTAGGACAAATTTTAAATTTCTCTGGTGGACTCATTAAATTAGCAATAAGTGCTAAAAAGGATTTAAGTCTAGTTAAAAGTAGTCCCTTAAAAGATACTTTTTCTAAGTATAGTAATTTCCCTAAGTATTCAACTTTTGAAGCATTAGCAAATACAAGTGCTATACAGTTACCTTTAATTATTATTGCATCATTTGTTATAGGACCTGAAGTAGGTTATTTAATGATGGCAATGAAAGTTTTGGCTATACCAATGGGTTTAATAGGCTCTGCTATTTCTCAAGTTTACTTAGCAAATGCTAATCAATATTTGAGTAATGGAGAGTTATATAAATATACAAAAGAAATAGTCTATAAAGTATTAAAAATAGTGACTATACCATTTATTTTACTAGCTCTAGCTAGCCCATTTGTTTTTACATGGGTGTTTGGTGAAAAATGGGAAAACTTAGGGACATATATTTTATATATGATTCCTTGGTTTTTTATGCAAATATTGGTTTCACCTGTATCAATGAGTTTGCATTTAATTAATAAACAGAAAGTTGCTTTATTATTGCAAATTCTAGGCTTTATATTGCGTGTTGTTGGTTTATTGTTGATTTTTTATTTAAATTTAAATTATATAATTTACTACTATGTTGTTTCAGGCTTTATATTTTATTTGATTTATTTGTTGGTGGTCTTAGGGTTGTTGAAATGGAAAAAGTTACAATAGTTTCATTTAATACTGAGTTTGGTGTTTCGGCTTTACGTAGTAAATCATTGATTAAATTTTTAAAAGAAAAAAATATTCTTGTAAATGTTATATCTTGTGAAAATTCAAAACTTAAATGGTATTTTAATATTATATATAATATTATTTTTGGCTCTGAACGTAAGTTATACTTTAGCTGTGGGCCATTTGTGTATGTAGTTTTTTGTGTTTTTTTAGCGAAAATTTTTAATAAAAAATCTGTTGTGGATTTTAGAGATCCATGGTCATTAAATATTTTAACAAACTACGGAAACTCTAAATCTAAAAAAACTATTAAATATAGATTTTGTGTTTTTTTAGAAAATTTAATTTATTTTTTTTGTAGTAATTTTATTGTATGTACAAAGGGAATGTATGATGAATATAGTAAGCAGTTTTTCTCTAATAAAAAAATTGTTCTAATAAAAAATGGATTTGATTTTAATCAAGATAGTTCTGTTAAGTTAGATGTTGGTAAATTTTCTTTTGTTTGTGTTGGTAAATTTGCTGAATATGATGATAGCAAAGCAAGAAATATTCTTTTAAGTATAAAAAATAATATAAAAATTGATTTTAAAATTATTTTTATTGGGTCTGATGAAGAAAAAAATAGTACAATAGTAAAAGAGTGTGGTCTTGAAAAAAATGTTATATTCTATGGTAGATTGCCTTATGCTGAGGCAATTTCTTTGACAAGAAGTTGCGATGTTGGATTATTGATCTTAAGGGATGAAGAAATTGAGTATGGAACAAAAATATTTGATTATATAGGACTATCAATGCCATTTTATTCATTATTAGATAAGAATAAAAACTTTTACAAAGAGTTTGGTAAATTTTTATTTGATTTTAATACAATGCATTTATCAATTAAGAGTGTTGAATTGCAAAAATATACTAGGGAAGAGCAGTTTTTAGGCTTTAAAGGGATACTGTATTAATGAATGTAAGTAAAGATAAGTTAATAGTCCTATTTGTTACTTTGTTTTTATTGATTTGCTTTCAATTTAATTTTTTGTATAACTATTTTTTAGTTAAAAGCTTTATGCCTAAAATATCAGGTGTTGGGTATCCTATATTTGGTCATCTTCTTTTTTTACTTCTATTTCCATTATTTTTGTTAAAATACAAAACTTTAAGTAAATTTAAAACTTTTAATTTTATTTTTATTCCATTTTTAATTTATTGTTTCTTATTTTCATTGTTAAATCTTATGTATTTTAATTATAAAGGAGATTTTGGTGCATTTAATGAAAGCTTTATCTTTATAATTTATTTTTTATCCTTAATGTTTTGTTTCTTATTTTATTTTAAAATTCCAATTTTAGTTTTTGAGGTAATATATTTTTTAATATTTTTAATATTTTTTATTGAGTTGGATTTTAAAAATATTATTCCTTTTTCTTTAGATAATATTGCGGGTGGAAGTGAAGGTCATATTAATTATCAGTTAGTTTCTTTTTTTATGTTAATGACTTGGTTTTTGTTTTTCTTTAAAAGAAATAACTTTTTTTATAAATTTTTTTTAATCGTTTCTATGTTGATCTTTTTACTATTTTCAGGAGGACGTTCAGAGCTTGTAGGCTTTGTAGTGTCTGGGATTTTATGTTTATGCTTTTATTTTTTTATATCAAGCAATAATATTACTAATAGAGTTGTTTTTTTAATATTTTCTGTTTTTAGTTGTGGAAGTTTATTTTTTTATTTTTTTAATAAATATTCATTTTTATTTGAAAACTCAAGACATAGCCAAATTTTTGATGTGGAAAATAGTAGTTCTTGGCAGGAGAGAGAGTATTTATATCATCAGAATATTAATAAAATATTTAATAGTCCAATTTTAGGAGATTATGCTTCTCATAGAGAGCTTGGGGATGGAACATATATTCATAATGCTTTATCTGCATGGCAACAATTTGGTTTTCTAGGTTTTTTATTTTATGTATTGTTAATATATATACCACTAATAATGGCTGTGTTTTATTTTTTTAAAGATAAAAATAAATATGATATATATCCATTTTTATTTATATCTATTTATGTTGGTATCTTATGTACAGCAACAAAACCTATCTTTTGGCCTTATGCAGGAATATCTATTGGTATGTTTTATGCTTATTTAAACAATAGAAACTTAATAAAAGAGTAAATAATGAAATTAATTTTATTATCTTCTGCTAATAGTATCCATACGGCTCAGTGGGCAGTTAATCTTAAAAAATTAGGTGAAGAAGTTATTGTTGTTTCACAACAAAAGGCGGATATCAGCTTCCCTTCTGATATACCTGTATATTATTTACCATATAAAGGACAGATGGGTTATTTCTTAAATGTTTTTGCTTTAAAAAAAATCATTCAGGAGGTTCAACCAGATATATTGCATGCACATTATGCAAGTGGTTATGGTACCACTGCAAGATTAGTAAACTTTCATCCATATATACTTTCAGTGTGGGGTAGTGATGTATTTGAATTTCCTTACCGTTCATTCATACATAAATATTTATTGAGTTCTAACTTAAAAGCTCCAGATATATTAGTATCCACTAGTAATAGCATGTTAAAACAAACTTATCAGTTTATAGATAGAACAAAAAAGATAGATGTTATTCCTTTTGGTGTAGATCTAAGTAAATTTACATCATCTTATAAAAGATCAGAAAGACTAGATCAGATTACGATAGGTACTGTTAAAACATTAAAAAAAGTATATGGAATCGATATATTACTTAGAGCTTTAGCAATTGTTCAGCAAAAAATAGCAGATCAACACCCCCAATTTGCAACTCATCTACAATTTAGAATTGTAGGAGGGGGACCAGATTTGAACAAATTACAACTTTTAGCACAACAGTTAGGAATCGATAAAAATGTTGTATTTACTGGTGCTGTACAGCATGATTTAGTACCTGTAGAGCTTGAAAATTTAGATATTTATATTGCATTAAGTCGTCAAGAAAGCTTTGGTGTCGCTGTGATTGAAGCTCAAGCAATGGCAAAACCTGTTGTGGTTTCAAATGTTGGTGGTTTACCAGAAGTAGTAAAGCATGAAGAAACGGGTTTTGTGGTTGAGCCTGAAAATCCAGAGGCTGCTGCTGAGGCAATTATAAAATTAATATTAGATTCAAAGTTACGTGAAGAAATGGCTTATAATGCAGAAAAATTTGTAAGTCAAAACTTTTCTTGGAATGCATGTGCTGTAAAAATGAAAGATTTATATAAACATACTTTAGAAACATGTAGTAAAGGATAAATTATCGTGACAATATTAACAGTAGTTGGTGCACACCCACAATTTATTAAGGCGAGTGTTATATCTGCAGCTATTGAAAAAAGCTCAAATTTAGAAGAAAAAATTACTCATACAGGTCAGCATTTTGATGCGAATATGTCTAATATTTTCTTTGATCAATTAGGTATTCCAAAACCACACTATCAATTAGATATTAATAGTGGCAGTCATGCAATTAGATATTAATAGTGGCAGCCATGGTTCAATGACTGGACGTTTGTTAGAAGAAATTGAAAAAATTTGCCTAACTGAACAACCTAATCGTTTAATGATATATGGTGATACCAATTCAACTTTAGCAGGTGCGCTGACCGCTTCAAAACGTCATATTCCTGTTGCACATATTGAGGCAGAATTATGTAGTTTTAATATGCGAATGCCTGAGGAAATTAACCGTATTTTAACGGATCAAGTCAGTGATATCTTATTTTGCCCAACAGATACAGCAGTAAAAAATTTAAATAATGAAGGCTTTGCAAATAAACCAGTACAAGTATTGAATGTTGGTGATGTGATGCAAAATTCATCAATGTTTTTTGCTGAACGAGCAGTCAAAGGTGAAGCATTAAATCACGTACCTGCTATTAATTTTATTGTAGCAACGCTACATCGAGCAGAAAATACAGATGATCCTGTGCGTTTAAAGGCAATTGTAGATGCTTTAAACTATATTCATAAAAATATTTTACCAGTTGTTTTACCATTACACCCACGTACTCAAAAGGTTGTTAAGTCTTTAGGTCTAACTTTAGAAATGCTTGTGTTAGAACCTGTTGGATATTTGGAAATGATTTGGTTGTTGAAACATTGTAGTGCTGTAGTTTCAGATAGTGGTGGTGTGCAAAAAGAAGCCTTTTTCTTTAAAAACCCATGTATTACAATGATAGATCAAATAGAATGGGTTTAGCTTATTGAAAATAGTGCGAATGTATTGGCAGGTGCTGATACACAGAAAATTATTGAGTTAACACAAGCCATGTTAGGTAGGTTGATCGAAGATCCTTCTAACTTATATGGTGGTGGTCAAGCTTCAAAGAATATAGTAGATATTTTAAGTGAAATATAAATTATGAAAACAATTTGGTTAATTAACCAATATGCCTCTACTCCTGAAACAGGGATGGGGGGGAGGCATTATTATTTAGCTGAGGAGTTAGCTAAAAAGGGTTATAAAGTATATGTAATAGCAGCTGCTTATACACACTTATTGCGTCATCCTCCCATTATGAGCAAAGATGTCGAAATTGAAAAAATCAATGATAACTTTAATTTTGTTTGGATCAAGCTTCCTCATTATTCAGAGGCTCATAGTAAACAAAGGGTATTTAATTGGTTTAATTTTGCATGGAAGATAAAAAAACTAAAAAATTTATCGTTATATAAACCTGATTTAATTTTATACTCTTCACCTTCACCTTTTGGTTATATGGGGGCTAAATCATTAGCAAATTCTTATAATTGTCCATTTGTATTTGAAGTTAGAGATATTTGGCCCTTGACTCTACTTGAGTTGGGCGGATATTCAAGAAAACATCCTTTTATAAAATTTATGCAATATATTGAAGATACTGCTTATAAAAATTCTGATTTTGTAGTTTCAAACTTAGCAAATGCAGTGGAGCATATGCAAAACCGAGGAATGGAAACTTCAAAATTTCGTTGGATCCCTAATGGGTTTTCTTTATCTGAAGTTATATCAAAAGATCCATTAGATGAAGACGTAGTTGTAAAAATTCCTAAAAATAAATTTATAATTGGTTATACAGGAACAATAGGTGTTGCTAATGCATTAGATGATTTAATTAATGCGGCAAATTTGGCGAAAGAATATAAAGATATACATTTTATTTTAGTAGGTAATGGTAAAGAAAAAGAAGAGTTAGTTGCTAAAGTAGTAGAATTAGGATTAGATAACATAACTTTTATTGATGGAATACCTAAAAAACAAATACAATCTATATTGGCTTTATTTGATACATGCTATATAGGATGGCACAATAATCCACTATATCAATTTGGTATTGCTCCAAATAAATTACCAGAATATTTATATTCTGGTAAGCCGATTATTCATGCCTTTTCTGGTTATGGCGATCCAGTGAAAATTTCTAAATCAGGTGTTACTGTTCATGCAGAGAATCCAGATGCAATTTTCGCAGGAATCTTGGAGCTATATCACATGACTGAAGATCAAAGAAAAATTTTAGGTGAAAACGGTAAAAAATTTGCAATAGAAAAATTTGATTATAGTCAACTAGCAAATGAAATTTTAAGCTTTCTAGCGAAGTGATGAGTTTAAAGGAATACAATAGTTATGCATATTTTTCAAAATATGTGCTTTATAAGTTTATCTGATTGTTTTAATTTTTGATTAAATACGAATAGGTTGGGTTTTTATGAAAAGGTTGATTGATGTGTTGATTGCATCTATAGCATTATTGCTTCTTTCACCAATTTTTCTAATTGTTGCAAACAAAGTCCGTAAAAATTTAGGTTCTCCAATTTTTTTCTATCAAGAGCGCCCAGGGAAAGATGGAAAATTATTTAAAATGATTAAATTTCGTTCTATGAAAGATGCTGTTGATAAAGACGGTAACCCATTACCCGATGATCAACGTATTACCCCATTTGGGCAAAAGTTACGTTCTACCAGTTTAGATGAAATGCCACAGCTCATTAATGTACTCAAAGGCGATATGAGTATTGTAGGACCACGCCCTCAAATGAAAGAATTTTTAGATCATTATACTCCGCATCAAATGCGTCGGCATGAGGTTAAGCCTGGAATGACAGGTTTGGCACAAGTGAGTGGTCGAAATAATTTATCTTGGGAAGAAAAATTTGATTTAGATGTGGAATATGTAGAAAAACAGTCAACTTTATTTGATTTTAAAATTATGTTTAAAACGGTTGAAGTCATGGTGAAAAAGGAAGGAATTAATGCACCAGATCAAGAAGTTGGTGCGGAAAGATTTTCTAGCAGTAATAGTGTATCAACAACAAAACCGCATTCTCACCAATAAATTTTAAAGTGCTAGTAAAGTAAGTTATGATTAAAAAAGCAATTCTTCCTGTCGCAGGCTTAGGTACACGTTTCTTACCTGCAAGTAAGTCTATTCCGAAAGAAATGGTGACAGTGGTAGATCGCCCAGCTATTGAATATGTCGTTAAAGAAGCCGTTGCGGCAGGTATTGAGCAAATTATTTTAGTGACTCATTCCTCTAAAGCTTCTATTGAAAATTATTTTGATCACAACTTTGAGTTAGAAACCACCTTAGAAAATAAAAAGAAATTTGACTTGCTCAAAGAGATTACAGATATTTTACCTAAAAATGTCAGTGTTGTTAGTGTACGTCAACCTCAGCCTTTGGGTTTAGGTCATGCTGTACTTTGTGCTAAAGATATCATTGGAAATGAGCCTTTTGCAGTTTTATTACCCGATGTTTTAGTAAAAGATAATGATACCCAAAATGATTTATCATTAATGATCCAACGTTTTGAAATCTCAAATGCTTCACAGATTATGGTTGAAGCTGTGCCTGATCATTTAGTTGATCAATATGGTATTGTAGATGTTGCTCAATCACCGAATGAAGGTGAAAGCATTGTTATGCAAGGGATTGTAGAAAAGCCTGCTGTGGGTACTGCGCCTTCAAATTTATCAGTTGTCGGACGTTATGTTTTACCTGCTGAAATTATGCAACTTTTAGAAAATACGCCAAAAGGTGCGGGCAATGAGATACAGCTTACCGATGCGATTGCTGCATTACAAAATACCGCAACGGTTGAAGCGTACCGTATGAAAGGACAAACCTTTGATTGTGGTAGTAAGCTTGGTTATTTAAAAGCAGTGCTATACTATGGGATTGAGCATCCAAAACTGGGTGTAGAGTTTAAAAAACTAATTCAAAAATTAGAGCTGTAAAGACTCAAAACTAGGTGATAAATGAAAATTAGTGTTTTTGGTACGACCTTACAGGCGGGCGTACTGGCAGGTTTGATGGCTGAGTTTGGTCATCAAGTTTCGTGGTGTTTAAACTCACTCAAAACACTAAAATATCAAGATGAAAAAGTCAATCAATTAATCGAAAGCCAAATAAAACTCGGTTTTATAAGTATTATTGACGCCGATCAGTTGCATTTAGATCAAGATATTTATTTATTTTCATTTACACCAACAGAGGTTGATATTGCTCTAAATATTGCAAAAAAGATTAGCCTTTCGGCAATTATTCATCCAAAGTTGATGATCAATGGTTCAACCTTTGGTTTGCATGGCACTCAACAATTAAAAAGTATTTTGTCTCATGATTATTGGGCATATTTACCTGATGTAATTCAAGAGGGAAATGCAATTCAGAGTTTTACGCAGCTTAAACAAGTCATCGTTGGTGTAGAGCAAGAAGAAACTCAAAACTTGATGTCTGAATTATTACGTCCTATCTTTCAGTTTAAACAACAATTTTTGTTTATGCCGATTTTGGATGCAGAATTTACCAAACTCAGCATTTCTGGCATGTTAGCGACACGTATTAGTTATATGAATGACTTAGCTTCAGTGTCTGAAAAATTAGGAATAGATATTAGTAATGTTCGTCAAGGTTTAGCAGCCGATACACGTATTGGGGCAACCTACTTATCTCCTGGTGCAGGTTTTGGTGGTGAAAATTTTTCACATGATATTTTAACTTTATCCAATACTGTGGCTGATATGGGGGCCCATAGTCATTTACTGGAACAAGTATGGGCGATTAATGAGCAACAAAAAGAAGTTTTATTTAGAAAGTTATGGAATTATTATCATAGCCATTTAAAAGGTAAAACAGTTGCAATTTGGGGTGCTTCCTTTAAAGAGAATACCTCAAGCATTCAAAATGCACCTATTCATGTTATGTTGCAAGCTTTATGGGCACAAGGAATTACGGTGCAATTACATGATCCGCAAGCGTTAAAAGAAATTAAAAAAATGTATGGAGTTCGTGCTGATTTAATTTTGTGTGAGGATCAATATCAGGCTGTTGAAAATGCTGATGCACTGTGTTTAATGACCGCTTGGGCACAATATTGGAGTCCTGATTACGCACAATTGAAGCAAAAAATGAAACATCCTTTGATTTTGGACGGTCGTAATATTTATGATCCTAAGTATGTGAAATCCCAAGGCTTTGCATATCAAGGAGTGGGTCGTTCATGAGCAATATCGAGAAATTTCCTGTGCAAGTAGATATTCGGCAACAGTTGAGCCTATTGGCTGAAGTTCAAAAAAATGTCCATTTAAATGAATTATTTGCAAAAGAAATCCACCGTTTTGAAAGCTATTCTGTGCAATATCAGGATCTTACTTTTGATTTTAGTAAGCATCGTATTGATCAAACTATTTTTAAAAACTTAATGCAATTTGCTGAATCAAAACATTTAGCACAATGGATTCAACGCTTATTTTCAGAAGAACAGATTAACTATACTGAACAACGTGCAGCAATGCATTGGGTTCTACGTCAACCCATTGAAAATAAAAAAAATAAAAAAATTGTACAAGCTGTACATGAACAGTTAGAGCGTATGTATCGTATTGTTGAAAAGATTCATGCAGGACAATATCGTGGTGTGACAGGCGAAGTCATTCAAAATGTGGTCAACATTGGTGTGGGTGGCTCGGATTTAGGTCCTTTGATGGTCACACATGCTTTATCTGATTATAAAGTTCATACTGCAAAACCTTTAAATGTACATTTTGTTTCAACCATGGATGGCAGTCAGCTTTCAGAGTTGTTACATCAGTTACGCCCAGAAACGACGCTCTTTATTATTTCTTCCAAGTCTTTTGGTACGATCGATACATTATCGAATGCACAAACGGTACGCCAATGGTTAGAAAAGTCCTTAGGGCAGAGTGAAGGAGTTTTAAAAAATCATTTTATTGGTATTTCGACCAAACCTGAGAAAATGACTGAGTGGGGAATTGCACCTGAAAATCAATTATTGCTGTGGGATTGGGTCGGTGGTCGTTATTCGCTGTGGTCATGTATTGGTTTGCCGATTGCATTGACAATAGGTATAGATGGTTTTAAACAATTACTTGCAGGTGCTTATACGATTGATGAGCATTTTCAACAGGCAGAGTTTGCACAAAATTTACCTGTACTGATGGGAATGTTAGGTGTTTGGAATAATAATTTTTTAAATATTCAAACACATGCAGTACTTCCTTATGATGGGCGTTTAAAATATTTTGCAGCTTATTTACAACAATTAGAAATGGAATCGAATGGTAAATCCATTCAGCGTAATAATGAAAAAGTAGAGTATGACACTTGCCCGATTCTTTGGGGAGAAGTGGGTCCAAATGCACAACATGCATTTTATCAATTACTGCATCAAGGTACGCATTCGGTTAGTTGTGATTTTATTGCACCTATCAATCGTTATAATGCGAATCAATTTACTTATGCTGAAAATGCAGAAGCCTTAATTGAGCAGCATCATTTAGCACTTTCAAATTGTTTAGCACAATCACGCTTATTGGCATTTGGAAATCAAGCACTTGATCAAAATGAATTGCCTGATTTACCTAAATATAAGCAATACGAAGGCAATCAGCCAAGTACTACATTGTTAATGAAAGAATTAAGTCCTTATAGTTTGGGAATGTTAATTGCTTTATATGAACATAAAGTTTTTGTGCAATCTGTAATATGGAATATTAATCCTTTTGATCAGTGGGGCGTTGAAAAAGGTAAGGAAATAGCTAATCAACTATTGCCTATTTTAAATCAACAACAACATGACTTATCAGCCTTAGATGCTTCGACACAAGGTTTAATCAAAATCCTTCTTCAAAAATAACAGAGTTTTATTATGGCAAACATTTTAGTGACAGGCGGCGCAGGCTATATCGGTTCACATACTTGTTTAGAAATTTTAAATGCAGGACACTCTGTTATTGTACTGGATAATTTATCTAATAGCTCTGAAGAAGCTTTGTTACGAGTACAAGAACTCACAGCAAAAAGTTTAACTTTTGTTGAGGGGGATATTCGGGATGCATCTGCTTTAGATCAAGTGTTTGCAGCACATCAAATTGATGCGGTGATCCATTTTGCAGGTTTAAAAGCTGTTGGCGAGAGTCAGCAAATTCCATTGACTTATTTTGATAATAATATTGCGGGTTCAATTAGCTTGGTGCAAGCTATGGAACGTGCTGAAGTCTTTCATTTAGTCTTCAGTTCATCTGCCACCGTCTATGGTGAAAGTAATCCTTCGCCTTATCAAGAAAATATGCCACTGGGTATGCCTACAAATAACTATGGCTATACAAAGCTTATCGTTGAACAAATGCTAGAAAAATTATCTTTAGCAGATGAGCGTTGGTCAATTGCATTATTGCGTTATTTTAATCCTATTGGTGCACATAAAAGTGGTCGTATTGGTGAAGATCCGCAAGGGATTCCTAATAATTTGATGCCATTTATTACCCAAGTTGCTGTAGGTCGTCGCGAAAAGCTTTCAATTTTTGGTCAAGATTATGCAACCCAAGATGGAACGTGTGAGCGTGATTATATTCATGTCGTAGATTTAGCTAAGGCACATTTATTAGCACTTGATCATCGGTTAAAGTCAAAAGGTTGTAGAGCTTGGAATATTGGTACTGGGCAGCCTATTTCTGTATTACAAATGAAAAATACTTTTGAAAAAGTGAATGACAGAAAAATTCCTTTTGAATTTGTTGAAAGACGTTTTGGTGATTTGGCGAGTTTTTATGCAGATAGTACACGAGCTCAAACGGAACTTGGTTGGATTGCAAAATATAGTTTAGAAGATATGCTTGTAGATAGTTGGAATTGGCAAAAGCAAAATCCTGAGGGATATAAAAAATAATTTTTAAGTATTTAAAAATGGGAGCTGATCGCTCCCATTTTTTAGTAAAATTTTTGATGAAAATCAGATTAGCCCTGAATTAAAGCTGTTAATTCATCTACATAAGCTTGCATTGGTTTTGGATTTTTATCTTTACGACTTTCAATGTTTAGTCGTAATAAAGGCTCTGTATTTGAAGCGCGAACATTTAAACGCCAAGCGCCAAAATCTAAACTCACACCGTCAGTTTGATCAATTTTTGGATTTTGATCCGTAAAATAGTCAAATATTTTTTGAATCGTCTGTTGAGTATCAGCGACTTTAAAGTTGATTTCACCACTACAAGGGAATTTTTCAATCATATCTTCAACCAGTGTGGATAAAGATTGATTGGTTTCTGAAACTACTGAAATTGCCAATAACCAAGGAATCATACCGCTATCACAATATGAAAAATCGCGGAAATAATGGTGTGCACTCATTTCTCCACCATAAACCGCATTATGTTCACGCATAACATCTTTAATAAAAGCATGCCCTGATTTAGATTGAATAGCTGTTCCTTGATATTTTTCAACAATATCAAACGTATTCCAAACTAAACGAGGATCGTGCACAATTTTTTCGCCTGACTGTTTCAGTAAAAATGCTTGAGCAAGTAAACCTACAATGTAATAGCCTTCGATAAATTGACCTTTTTCATCAAAAAGGAAGCAACGATCAAAATCACCATCCCATGCGATCCCCATATCTGCTTGATGTTCAATTACAGCATTACGGGTACTATCGCGGTTTTCCACTAAAATTGGGTTGGGAATCCCGTTAGGAAAGTGACCATCTGCATCATTGTGAATTTTAATGAATTCAACAGGAATATTGAGTTGTTTGAATTGTGCTTCAATGGCATCAACCACATGACCTGCTGCACCGTTGCCTGCATTCATGACTAATTTTAATGGGCGAATTTTACTTGGATCAATATAGGTGATTAAATGCTCAATGAACTCAGGTAAAATATTGTATTGTTGAGTTTTACCTTTTTGAGCAACATCTTTAAACTGTTCTGTTTCAGCTAAGGCTTGAATGTCTTTTAAACCAGTATCTGCACTGATTGGTCGTGCATTTTCACGCACCAATTTCATGCCATTATAATCCATTGGATTATGACTTGCTGTGATTTCAATCCCACCCTGAACATCTAAATGAAAAGCACCAAAATAAACCTCTTCCGTACCTGTCATACCTAAGTCAAGGACATCAACACCTGCATCATTTAAACCACGGATGGTGGCTTGTTTGAGTTCTTCACTGGTTAAGCGAACATCACAACCGACGACTACAGTTTTTGGTTGATAAATTTGCCCATAAGCACGACCGATTTTATATGCAATATCATTATTGAGTTCTGTGCCGAGTTTTCCACGGATATCATAAGCTTTAAAGCAAGTGAGTTGGCTCATATCTTCTCTCGTTTAGAAAGAAAAGGGCTGGTTAATCCAGCCCTTTCTAAGTATTTTCTATATTATTCTACAGTGACAGATTTTGCCAAGTTACGAGGTTGATCTACATCAGTACCACGTAATACTGCAACATGATAAGATAAAAGCTGCACTGGAATACTATAAACAATAGGGGCTAACCAATGATTTGTTGTTGGAATATGAACAACATGTTGGCGCTCTTTTTCTACAATACCACTGTTTTCATCTGCAAAGACAAAGAGTTCACCACCACGCGCTTGAACTTCTTCCATATTAGATTTTAACTTATCTAACATATCATCATTTGGAGCGAGAATAACCACAGGCATATCATTATCCACTAAAGCAAGTGGACCATGTTTAAGTTCGCCCGCAGCATAACCTTCAGCATGAATATATGAAATCTCTTTGAGCTTTAAAGCACCTTCAAGTGCAATTGGGAACTGAGTACCACGACCTAAGAATAAACAATGTTGTTTTTCTTTAAAGAGTTCTGACAAGCGTAAAATTGCTTTATCACCTTGTAAAGTATCTAAAATAACTTTTGGTGTATGCCATAAAGCTGCTGTAATTTCTGCTATGTTTTCAGCAGAAATGCTCTGTTTTACTTGCCCAATTTTTAAGATCAACAACATTAACGCAGCAAGCTGAGTGGTAAATGCTTTTGTTGAAGCAACCCCGATTTCAGGACCAGCAAGTGTAAGTAAATGGTGATTAGTTTCACGTACCATCGATGATGTTGCAACGTTACAAATCGTCATGGTTGAAATTGATAGATTTTTTGCTGCTGCACGTTTTTGAGTATCACGTAATGCAGCTAAAGTATCTGCTGTTTCGCCTGATTGAGAAATACATACATATAGTGTATTGCCTACAATGACAGGTGAGCGATAGCGGAATTCGCTTGCAATTTCAACTTGGCAAGGTAAATCAATAATTTGCTCAAACCAATATTTAGCAATCATGCCTGCATGGTAACTCGTACCACAAGCAATGATTTGAATTTGTTGAATATTGTTGAAATCAACTTCTGCATTTTTTAGGAAGTCATCACGCAGTGCATTACCATTAAGTGCTTGAGAAATGGTTTGCTGAATCGCTTCAGGTTGCTCATAAATTTCTTTGAGCATGTAGTGTTTGTATTCACCTTTTGATGCATTGCTGACAGTTGCATCTAGTTCTTTAACTGGGCGGTCAACCAACTGTCCATTTACAAATACTTCAATGCTATTGCGTGTTAAACGTGCAATATCACCTTCTTCAAGGTACATAAAGCGATTGGTAATCGGAAGTAATGCCAATTGATCAGAGCTAATAAAGTTCTCACCAATACCGACACCAATCACAAGTGGTGAACCTTCACGAACTGTGATCAATTCATCAGGATGTGCAGTATGTACAATACCTAAGGCATAAGCACCTTTCAGTTGAGGTACGATGCTCTCTACAGCTTTTAATAAATCTGGAATTGTTTTGAGTGCTTCATGGACTAAATGAGCAACAACTTCAGTATCTGTTTGTGAGGTAAATACATAACCTAAAGCTTCTAAGTCGTTTTTAAGTTCTTGATAATTTTCAATAATACCATTGTGAACGACTGCTACATCACCAGAAATATGCGGATGCGCATTATTTTCAGTTGGTTTGCCATGTGTTGCCCAACGTGTATGAGCAATACCAAGGGAACCTAAAATATTAGACTCATTAACTGCTTGTTCAAGATTAGCAACTTTACCAACACGACGTTCACGTAAAATTTGACCGTGATCAACGAGTGCGACACCCGCAGAGTCATAACCACGATATTCGAGGCGTTTTAGACCTTCGATTAAAATATTTGTAATACTACGTTCTGCAACGCCGCCAACAATTCCGCACATAGTTATATCCTCTTATTTCGTAGTCTTTTGGGGACGTTGATAATTTTCTTTAGAAATTTGTTTTGCACGCTCAAAGGCAAGGCTGTTGTCTGCTACATCATGTGTAATGACTGAACCTGCACCTGTCGTTGCACCATTGCCAATCGTTACAGGTGCAACCAATGAGTTATTTGTACCCACAAAGGCATGATTACCAATAATGGTTTTATGTTTATTGGCACCATCATAGTTACAAGTAATTGTACCTGCACCAATATTCGATTCAGCACCAATTTCAGCATCACCAAGATAAGCAAAATGATTTGCTTTAGATGCAAAACCAATAGACGTATTTTTTACTTCAACAAAGTTACCAATATGCACTTCATTTGCCAATTTTGCACCTGGGCGTAAACGTGCAAATGGTCCAATTTGAACGTGTTCTCCAACAATGGCATTGTCGAAAATGCTATACGGTTGAACTTTCGTGCCAGCAGCAATTTTAGTATTTTTAATGATACAGCCCGCACCAATTTCTACATTGTCACCAAATTCACAGTCACCTTCGATAATGACATTGATATCAATACGAACATCATTGCCTGTTTTGAGTTTTCCACGAAGGTCAAAACGCTGTGGATCAATAATATGCACGCCTTGTTGCATCAATAATTTTGCTTGGTGATTTTGGAATTCACGTTCTAATGCAGCAAGTTGTAGACGGTCATTTACACCTTCAACTTCAAAAGCGAGTTCTGGTTGAATTGAGGCGATTTCCATGCCATCTGCCAAAGCCATAGCAACAATATCAGTGAGATAGTATTCACCTTGAGCATTTTCATTGCTAAGTTTTGGTAACCATTCATGCAATTTAGCATTGCTTACACAGTAAATTCCTGTGTTAATTTCTTTGATTTGGCGTTGTTCGTCAGAAGCATCTTTATGTTCAACAATGGCTTGGATTTTTCCATCTTGGCGAACAATACGACCATAACCTGTAGAGTCTGCTAAAGTCAGTGTCACTAAACCAATGCCAGATATAGCAGAAGCATCAATAAGACGTTGCAAAGTACTTTGTTGTACGCAAGGTACATCACCTGACAAAATTAAAGACATACCTTCTGTAGGAAGTACGGGTAAAGTTACTTTTACCGCATGTCCTGTACCGAGTTGTTCAGTTTGTTCAACCCATTGTACATTTTCGTCAGCAAACGCATTTTGGACTAAGTTACCGCCATGTCCAAAAATTGTAATTATATTTTTTGCTTGTAATTGTTTCGCTGTTTCAATCACATGACCCAGTAAAGGACGTCCTGCTAAAGGTTGTAACACTTTAGGCAGGCTAGAACGCATACGTGTTCCTTTACCAGCAGCAAGAATGATTACAGTCGTTGACATATAACACCTGATAATAAATTTAAATCACATAAAATAAAAATAAATCACAATACACAACGCAGCCCAAATTCCAGCAATGATATCGTCAAACATGATACCGAAGCCGCCATCAACTCGACGGTCAATGACACGAATAGGCCAAGGTTTCCAAACATCAAACAAACGGAATAAAGCAAAGCCGATCAATGCCCATAACCAATCCATAGCTCCTAAATAAATCAGAGGTAGAAAAGTGATGGATTGACCTGCAAATTCATCCCAAACAATGCGTCCATCATCATGTACATGAATAATCTTTGCGGTTTGACCACAAATATAAATTCCAACGAGTGACATAACGATGATTGCAGCCAATGAAGCATAAAAGCCAAGCATTAGCCAAATGGGAATGAATAATAAAGCAAAGGCTGAACCGAAAGTACCCGGTGCTTTAGGTGCTAAACCTGAGCCAAAACCAACACCGCAGAACACAATAAAGCGTTCAGACCAAGTCATCTCTTTAAAGATAATAGGGGGGTTATGCAAAATGTTGATATCCGTGAAAGTGAAGAGGATGATCTAAGCCATCTTTTTCAAAAGTTAGTCCGTGTTGTGCCTTAATTTTCCCGATGATTGTAGTTTGTACATTGGGTTGTAATTGCAAAAGTTTTTGATAGTTTTGCGTGCTTATTGTAAAGCATAACTCATAATCATCGCCACCTGAAAGCGCATATTGCCATTGTTTTTCAGGTTTTAAAGTGTGAATTGTTGTGTTTATTGGTAAGTTATTGAGACTTATGACAGCGCCTACTTGTGATGCTTTTAAAATATGTCCTAAATCTTGTGCTAATCCATCAGAGATATCAATCATGCTGGATGCTAAGTCTTTTAGCATTTGACCCAGTTCACAACGCGGTGTTGGATAGTCCAAGCGTTGTTGTAAGGGATGCCCTAAATGCTCGAGTGCAAAAGCTGCATCACCGACAGTACCACTGACCACGATCAGATCATCAGGTTGTGCGCCAGAGCGTGCAATGGCTTTACCTTTTTCAATCCAACCCAGAGCTGTGACAGAGAGTGTCAAATGTGGGCTCTGTGTGGTATCACCACCGATTAAACGTACACCAAATTGATCGCAACAATCATATAAACCCTGACTAAAATCTTTTAACCAGTCATGATCAATTTGGGGTAGGCTCAATGCAAGTAAAATACTATGGGGCTTTGCACCCATTGCAGCAATATCAGAAAGGTTGACCGCAACACATTTCCAACCAATCGCATGAGGAGAAGTATCTAAAGGAAAATGTCGACCCGCAACTAAAGTGTCTGCACAAATCACCAGTTGGTGATCAGGTGGGGGAGTGAGCAGAGCTGAGTCATCACCCACACCTAAGTCAACATCATCTTGTTGACGGTTGAAATAGGTTTGGATAATTGAGAACTCAGCCATAATCAAACAACTTATTTCGCTTGTTGTTTTTCTGCTGCACGTAAGGTTGTTGCAAGACGATCTAATACACCATTGATGTATTTATGGCTGTCTGCACCACCAAAGTGTTTTGCCAATTCAATGGCTTCATCTAGTACGACGCGATATGGGATCTCAAGATGATCTTTAAGCTCGTATGCGCCTAAACGTAACGTCGCAAGCTCGACACCATCCAAAGCTTCAATTTCACGGTCAAGTACTGGAATAAGTAAAGCATCCAATGCTTCATGGTTTGCGATCACTTCTGTGAGCAACTCATGGTAATAGCCGAGATCCACTTTATGCATAGCGTTATCTGCACGCGTACGTGCTTCAATTTCATGCACAGGGTTGTGGCTCATTTGCCATTCATAAATCCCTTGTACAGCAAAACGACGTGCTTTGCGTTTTGCTGCATAAGTAGCTTGGAGTGTTTGCGACATGCTTTAAATTGCCTTTAACAGGTTAACCATTTCAATAGCAGTAAGGGCAGCTTCACCACCTTTATTACCTGCTTTTGTACCAGAGCGTTCAATCGCCTGTTCAATACTGTCCGTAGTCAATACACCATTAATTACAGGTAAGCCAGTATCTAAACCAACCACACCTAAACCTTTGGCACATTCACCTGCAACGAAGTCAAAATGTGGTGTACTACCACGAATAACTGCGCCAAGTGCAATGACTGCATCAAACTTACCTGAATTTGCGAGTTTTTTAGCAACAACAGGAAGTTCCCATGCGCCCGGTGCATGAACGACAGTGATATTATCGTCGCTAACACCATGACGATGCAACGTATCAATTGCACCTTCAAGTAAATGTTCAACAACAAAGCTGTTAAAACGACCAACTAAAATCGCGTAACGGTCTTCGCTCGCGAGATGTAATAAACCTTCAATTCGGCGAATCGCCATAGCAACCTCGATGATTTAACAGATAATTTATTTGTTTGAAAATAATAACTTAAACTTGATCAGCAGTGATGTATTCAACCACTTCCAAGTGAAAACCAGACAATGCATTGAAACGTAATGGAGAGCTAAGCAGCTTCATTTTTTCAACACCTAAATCACGTAAAATTTGTGCACCTACACCAATGGTTTGGTATTGTTGTGACAATGCTGCGTTTGATTTAGTTGGTTTTGGTTTAGCTAAAGCTTCTAAAGCAGGACCCAAGTCAGATAAATGACGTTGACCAATCCAGACTAAAACACCACGATCACTATTGGCAATCGTTTTAAGTGCTTTATCTAAGTTCCAAGCTGCTTCACCCTCTTGTTTGTTTAACTTGAGTAGATCGCGAGTTGGATTAAAACCATGTACACGAACAGTGGTAACACCTTCTTTCGGTTCACCTTTGACTAAAGCTAAGTGAATATCTGGATTACCAATTTCACGATAACGATAAAGTTCAAACGTACCATATTCAGTGTTAATACTTTGTTGATCTAGACGTTCAACAGTCTGTTCATTGGTCATACGATAATGAATCAGGTCTGCAATGGTACCCATTTTTAAGCCATGCTTTTCAGCAAAAACTTCAAGGTCTGGGCGGCGTGCCATCGTGCCATCTTCATTAATGATTTCACAAATCACAGAAGCAGGTTCTAAGCCAGCCAAACGTGATAAATCACAACCAGCTTCAGTATGTCCAGCACGGTGCAGTACGCCACCTGGCTGTGCCATAAGTGGGAAAATATGCCCAGGTTGTACAATATCAGTCGGTTTAGCGTGTGCAGCAACCGCTGTTTGAATGGTATGCGCACGTTCAGCCGCTGAAATACCTGTGGTAATCCCTTCAGCAGCTTCGATAGATAAGGTGAAGTTCGTACCATGCTGTGCGCCATTGGCGTCAACCATCAGCGGCAGATCGAGTTGTTTACAACGATCACGACTTAAGGTTAAACATACTAAGCCACGCGCATGAGTAATCATAAAGTTGATGTCTTCAGGGCGTACGTGGGTTGCAGCAATGACTAAATCGCCTTCATTTTCACGATCTTCATCATCCATCAGGATAACCATTTTCCCTGCACGGATATCTGCTACAAGCTCTTCAACTGTATTGATCGGCATCAAGCTTCACCTTTTTGTTCTGTCGTATGACATTTTCATTTAATTCATTGTGACATAGTCTACCGTGTTTTGTGGCAGTTTGCCTATGCTTATCACATTCCATTGAGAAACATAGTTATACACAAGCTCTAAGGTAAATGAAAAGCTAGATCTGTCATTTTTCGGTAGAATTCGCTTAATATTTCCACATTTGCTTAGCTTGATTTTATAATACATATTCAAAAAATATGATTTTTATAAAAAAAGCACTTTAAAAAAAGTGCTTTTAAAATATTGGGATGGATGGGATATTTTAATCTGCTGAAATTACTTCTTTCTTTTTACCTTTTAAAATTTCAGTACGAATAGTTTGAGCTAATTCTGCAGATTCAGCATTCATTCCGTTGATCATAAATGCATGACGCGTGAGTAAACTTGTTGGATTTGGCATAGCAACTAATTGATAGTTCTCACCAATTTGTTTAAGCAGCTCATTGCTGAGGTATAAAGCCATTTCTTTAGCAATTAAATGATTGGATAAGCGTTCTGCCGCTTGTAAGGCATCAAGCTGCATTGCTTCAACCTCAGTTGTTACAGCACAGCGTGTTTGTAAAACAAAGCGTTTGTCTTCACGGTAACGTTTATACAGAACTTCAGATAATAATTGAAAAACAGAACCAATCATTAAAATACAAGGTAAAGCATTGGGTTTTTCTGTAGGAACAGTAATTGTTGCCCCTTGTTGGCTAAACTCTTGATGTACTGTGAAATCTTTCGAGTTGAGTTTGAAATGTTGTGCTGATAATTCAATACTCTTATTTAAGAAAATTTGACATAAATTAAAATAAGGAACAGAAACAGATTGATTGACTGTATTCATCAATTGTTTAGGGTCATAATATTGAATGTTAAGCGCTATCGCTGATTGATTTTTATCAAACTCAACAGGTTTCTCAACTTTCATTGGTTTTGGTTTTGCTTGTTGTTTTGCTTGCGCAATTGCCAACATTTTATCGGCTTTTTCTGCTTCTAATGCTTCCATTAGTTGTTGAATTTCATGTTTTAAACGCGCTTCTTTGTTTAAACGTGCCAAAAATTCACTACGTGTAGGACGTGCAATGGCGCGATATGCTAGCCAAATTAAACTATGAATGATGAGTGAAATTAAAATCGCCAACCATTGGGTACGTAAAATTTCACCAATACTTGGTTTAATTAAAGTAATTTCGATGCTGCCAACTTTTTTCTCATTTTGTAATGCATCACGTACAAAAACTTCGCCTTGACGTGTTTTTGCTAAGCCACTGGTTGCGAGCACTTGTTTCTGTGCATCTAAAATGCGAATCGAAGCGACGCTAGGATTAGTCGCATAACGATTTGCCAACAGGGCTAAAGATACTGTATTGGCAGGTTCAAGCTCAGAAAGACTATCTGCAACCAACTGGCTGGTCATGAGTTGACCTTGGTTTGCGCGGTTTGCATTGAGTTGATGAGTTGTTGCAATTACCATCAAAAAAGTGTGTAAAGCAAAACTTATAATCAGTAGGCTAGCAAATAGCCCTTGTCTTGGCGCATTCAACTTAAACTTCCAAAGAAAAAATATTCGATTTCGATTATGATTCTAACAATAGTTGTAGCTCAGACCCGAGTCAATTCATGCGAGAAATCATTCTTATATCATTTTTAGGACCTGACCAACCCAATCAGTTTACTCGATTAATGCAAGTGTTGTCCGTACATTCTTTGCAAATATTAGATGTAGGGCAGGCAGTCATTCATAACCAGTTGACTTTAGGGATTGTAGTTTCGTCAGATGACCAAACCGCCACGGCTTTAGCCATGAAAGATATCCTTATTTTAGCACACGATATTGGACTCACTGTTCGATTTAAACCAATTACAGGTGCGGAATATGATCAATGGGTAAGTGAAGGTGGCAGAACACGTTATATTGTAACGGCTTTAGCACCTGAGCTTACGGCTGCTCATTTACAAGCAGTAACAAATATTGTGTCGAGTCAAGGTTTTAATATTGAAACTGTTACTCGTCTTTCGGGACGTCCTGAAAGAGAAGCACAAGACCATGAGCCAAAACGTTCATGTGTACAATTTGGCTTAAGTGGGCAAATGTTAGACGCTGCTGCCATGCGTGCGGCATGTCTTCGACTTTCAGCCGAGTCAAGCATTGATGTTGCTGTACAAGAAGACAATGCTTATCGCCGTAATCGTCGTTTGGTTTGTTTTGATATGGACTCCACTTTAATTGAACAAGAAGTCATTGATGAACTGGCAATAGAAGCAGGTGTTGGCGCGCAAGTCGCTGAAATTACTGAGCGTGCCATGCAAGGTGAATTGGACTTTCAACAAAGCTTCCGTGCGCGTGTTGCGTTATTAAAAGGTCTAGATGCTTCTGTTCTGCCTAAAATTGCAGAACGCCTGACTGTTACAGAAGGCGCAGAACGTTTAATTAAAACCTTAAAATCATTGGGTTATAAAACAGCAATTTTATCAGGTGGCTTCCAGTATTTTGCTGAATATTTACAAGCAAAACTTGGTATTGATGAAGTACATGCCAATATTTTGGATGTGCAAGATGGCATTGTGACAGGTGAAGTAAAAGGTCATATTGTTGATGGTGCACGTAAAGCATTGTTATTGACTGAATTGGCTGAAAAAATGGGCATTTCTCTAGAGCAAGCAATTGCAGTTGGGGATGGTGCAAATGATTTGCCAATGCTTTCAATAGCAGGTTTAGGCGTTGCTTTCCGTGCAAAACCCTTAGTTCGTCAAAATGCAAATCAGGCGATTTCTAGTGTTGGTTTAGATGGTGTTTTATATTTACTTGGTGTACATGATAAAGATTTAAACCGAGCTTAAGCACACAACAAAATTGCTATTTTTTAAAAGAAGAGTAACGCTAAGTTGCTCTTTTTTATTGATAAAATATATTTACATATGTGAATTACATCACACTTTATTTGGTTTTAAATTGTACAGTTGAAAAAAAACCTCATTTGTACAAAAAGTCACTTGATTTTTTTGTAATGACACGCAAAAGCTGAGTTTGATTAGAGTCGCTGAAAATAATCATGGTGAAAAGTGTAATGACAAAATACTATGACGACAAAGTGTGTCGTCTTACCTAAAAACAGGTATTTTCTTCTAAAAAAAATACGCCATAATGCAGCATATAAGCTTTGGTAAAATTGCAAAGAAAAAATATTGGCTTGATAAAAGTGGTTGTGTAAACGCCTCTATGAGGTTCACGTATCATTTTGATGGAGGTTTCTATGGTATCAGCGACATGGGCAACATTGATTGGATTTAGTCTAATTGCCGTAGCGTTGGCTACTGTGTTTTTTTCTCCTTATCGTCATTGGTTGGGATTTATGTTTGCTGGAATGGTCTTCTGGGGCATATTGGAGACGATACGGTTTAACGTACAGAATTTTTTTGATTTATCGGTTCCCTATAGTTATTTAACCGCAATTATTATTGCCATGAGTGCATTGATTGTTTTGCTGTTAAGAGCAGATCGTTTGGCACAAAAAACTTTGCAAAATCGTCAATATATTGAACATACCCCAGTATATGAAGAGGATTAGCAAAACTAAATGACTGACTTTAGAGTTCAATAAAATAATGAAAAAAGACATTTCAAAGGTATAGTGAATGATATACCTTTTTCTGAGTATAGTTTTGTTAGAAGTCTTGTATTGCAAATAACAAGTTATGCTAGGATGGTGAATAGATTTTTTTATATTAAAACAACAGGCTTAAATGTCATGAAACTTTCTTCAATTCCAGTTGTGAAGTTACCAATCGTAGATGCAAGTACAGATCCACTCGATCTACTCGTATTAGGTTTAGCACTTCGTATGAAGCAATTGGCACGTACGAGTCCAAAATTTATTGAGTTGACCCATGATCGTCAATTCCGTATTCAAATAGGGACAGATTTAGGAGTTGCACGTCAAATCCTTGTAAATAATGGTCAAATTGATACGGTTTCAGGTGCTGAGGAAAAGGCTGATTTCATTTTACAATTTGCTGATAGTGAGCAAGGTGTAAAAACTTTAATGAAAGGCGATCCAAGTGCATTTATGACAGGCATGCAAAACGGCACAATTAAAATGGAAGGTGATTTCAGCTTATTGGTTTGGTTTAACCAAGTGGCTAAATTGATTCCACCTAAAGTGCCAAAACCTGTCAAAGAGAAAATTGCATTGGCACGTCAGTTTCTTAAAGAAAAGACAGGTCGCTAATTTTGCTTGAAGTATAGAGACTGATGAATAAAACGCATCAGTTTCTTGCTATATAAAAGAATGAAAATAAAAAATATAAAAATACTGATTTTAAGTTTATTGGTGAGTAGCTTATTCAACGGATGTACTCAGTTAAAACCAACACCTGCCACAACTTTTATTGATCTCTATATTTTGAATAAAACCGTAACACGAGTTGTTGAAGTCAAAGTGACTTATAAACAAGGTCAGTTGTGCTTTAAACAGTTACCTGCATTTTCGACACTGCATCAGTATTTACCAAGTTCACAAGACACCGACCTCATGATTGATGTGATAGATCAACAAGGACAGGCGCATCGAACGCATATGGACTTTGTGATTGAAAAGGGCACAGTAGGTCAACTTCAACTGGAAATTGACCCAACATTGGAGGTGATGGCTTCAGGTAATTTTTCTATGCAATCGAAATAATATGAGTTACTCAACTTCTAAATTAAAGGTCACGGGTCCATCATTGACCAACTGAACTTTCATATCGGCAGCGAAAATACCCGTTTGTACATGTTCAAATTGTGTTTTGGCATACTCAACCAGTTGATTATAGAGTGCTTCAGCCTCACTTGGCGGCATCGCAGGACCAAAATCAGGACGTAGACCTTTTTGAGTCTGTGCCATGAGGGTAAATTGTGAAACCAGTAAAATACCACCACCAGCTTGACTAACATTCCAGCCCATTTTGCCTTGTTCATCATCAAAAAAACGATATTTCAAAATTTTATCAATCAGCTTTTTGCCTTTTTCAAAATTATCATCTTTGCCTAGACCTAAAAAAACCAAGATACCCGTTTGGATTTCACCTGTGATTTGACCATCAACAACTACTTTTGCTTCTAAAACTCGTTGTAATAACGCGCGCATATTTGAACCATGACTGATATTTTTTAACCATATGAATTTTATCAAATTTAGAGCTTAGATAATTGAAATGACTGAAAAAATATAATGTATTGAAAAATATGAGAATTATAGAAAGTAGATTTATTAATCTATTTATCCGATTATTTTTATAATAATAAGCGGTTTTATCAATTAACGATAAATGTGTAATTTAAGTATAGCAGGAAAGGTAGATATTTGAGAGATTAACATGTTTAAGCGTTCATTACTTGTTGCCATGCTCGCAGCAGCAACAGCAGTAGTTCAAGCAGCACCGCTAACAAAAGACAACGGTGCGCCAGTGGGCGATAACCAAAACTCAATTACAGCAGGTGAGTATGGTTCAGTTCTTTTACAAGATGTACAGTTAGTTCAAAAATTACAACGTTTCGGACGTGAGCGTATTCCTGAGCGTGTTGTACATGCACGTGGTACAGGGGCATACGGTGAGTTTGTTGCAACGAAAGATTTATCTGATTTAACCATTGCGTCATTGTTTAAAGCAGGAACAAAAACACCTGTATTTTTGCGTTTTTCAACGGTCATTCATCCTAAAGGTTCACCTGAAACATTGCGTGACCCGCATGGTTTTGGTCTGAAATTTTATACGCAGGAAGGTAACTGGGACTTAGTAGGTAACAACTTACCTGTCTTCTTTATCCGTGATGCGATTAAATTCCCTGATTTTATCCACGCAATGAAGCCAAGCCCAGTATCTAATGTTCAAGATGCCAATCGCGTTTTTGACTTCTTACAAAGTCAGCCTTGGGCAGTGAATATGCTGACTTATGTGTATTCAAACTTGGGTACACCAGCAAGCTATCGTAACTTGGATGGTTTCGGGGTACATGCTTTCAAATTGTACAATGCCAAAGGTGAGTATAAATATGTGAAATTTAATTTCCGTACTCAGCAAGGTTTAAAAGGCATGAACATGGAAGAAACCCAAGCGATGCAAGCGAAGGATTTCAACCATTTAACCAACGATCTTTACAATACAATCAATGCAGGTAAGTTCCCGAAATGGGACTTGTATATTCAGGTACTTGATCCAAAAGATCTAGATAATTTTGACTTCAATCCACTCGATGCAACCAAAATCTGGCCAAGTAATTTAATTCCTGAAACTAAAGTGGGTACGTTAACTTTAAACCGTATGCCAAAGAATTTCTTCAATGAAACTGAGCAATCTGCATTTGCGCCAGGCAACTTGGTACCAGGTATTGAACCGTCAGAAGATCGTTTGTTACAAGGTCGTATTTTCTCTTATTCAGATACTCAAATGTATCGTTTAGGTGCAAATCACCAGCAAATTCCAGTGAACCGTCCATTGGTTAAAGTGAATAACAACAACCAAGAAGGTTTTATGAACATATCTGAGCGTGATTCAGATGTGAACTATGAACCAAGCTTGAAATCACCTAAACCTGCAACTGAGCATGCTAAAGCAATCAATACACCATTGGGTGACAAAGTGCTTCAGCAAGCGATTCAGAAAGAGCAACCTTTTAAACAGGCAGGTGAGTTGTACCGTTCATATTCAGCCTTAGAAAAAACGGACTTGATTCGTAACCTTGCTGCGGACTTGGGTCAGGTTAAAGATGCTGAAACTAAGCATATCATGCTGTCTTATTTCTATAAAGCTGATGCTGATTATGGAACACGTTTAACGAAAGCGGTAAATGGTGATCTTAAACAAGTACAAGCAAAAGCAGCGAAATTGAAAGATTAATTTGGTCTAGTTGTGCGTATTGGTGACTAGGGCATCAAGGATGTCACCTCCGAAAAGTCCTGTAAAACTCGAATCCTTTCCTGCAACCCTAGGGGAGTTTTACAGGCATTGGTTATATTGATGAGGAGTGTTTGAAATGAAAATATATTTACAAGGGATCATGCTATCTTTGTTGAGTATTGTAATGATGACATTACTCACCTTAGGAATAAGTGCAGTTTCTGCACAAGAGATAGAGCAGGAACAAGCTAAAGTCACACAGCATGCACAAAATGAACTCATTGATTTATTTTTTGCAGCCGCACGTACAGGTAATAATGAAGTCATCAAAGAGTTTCTAGAGCATGGTTTTCCTGTTGATGTGCAAAATCAGCAAGGTTTTACTGCTTTGATGATGGCAACATATTATGGGCATCAAAATACGGTCACGACTTTATTGGAACATGGTGCAAATCGTTGTGTGCGAGATCAAAAAGGGCATACTGCGCTGATGGGCGCAATTGTTAAAGCAGAGTGGTTAATTGCGAAACAATTAAAAAAAGTCGATTGTGATGTTCAAGCTAAACAAACAGGTTTATTAACGATAGAAGAATTTGCAAAAGTGTTTGGGCAACTTGACCAACTGAAAAAACTGGATCGCTAACACTTTATTTCTGGTTTAGGGTCATGCTTTGGGTCTCGGCTATATGCAAAAAATGCAAAAAAAAATCCCTCAAGCCGAGTCAAGAGGGAAAGTGGATCAACTTTTTAAGGCGAATATCATCTGTTTTATGCAGATTTAGCAGTAATCGTTTGTTGTTGATTGGCTTCTAGTTCACGAACCAAAGGTAGTACTTTTTCACCAAAATATTCAACTTCTTCAATGAAGTGTAAAAAACCTGAAAGCACTAAATCAACACCGACATTTTTCAGCTCAAGAATACGTTCAGCAATTTGTTGCGGAGTTCCAATTAAGTTGGTTTTAAAGCCATCATTGTATTGGACTAAATCTTCAAAAGTAGATTTTGCCCAGTTTCCTTCACCTTCTTTAGATGCCGCACCTGCCTCACGTGTTGCATCGCCAAAGGCATGAACAGCTTCAACATTTGCTTTATCAACAATTTCTTGTAAAACAGCTTGAGCTTCTTCTTCTGTATCACGAGCAATAATAAAAGCATTCACACCAATTTTGACATGATGACCATTTAATTTCGCTTTTTCACGGATATCATCGATTTGCTTTTTCAGTTCTTCAGGACTATTCCCATTGGTAAAATACCAATCTGATACACGAGATGCCATATCTCGCGCAGCACGAGAACTTCCGCCTTGAAAAATCTCAATATGTGGTTTTTGAACAGGTTTTGGTGAAAGCGTGTAGTCTTTAAACTGATAATATTTACCATCAAAACTATAATTATTGGTTGTCCAAATTCCTTTTAAGGTACGAATAAATTCCTCTGAGCGCACATAGCGCTCATCATGCTCGGGCCAAGGCTCACCAATGGCATCAAACTCACCTCTAAACCAACCACTGACCACATTAATGGCAATACGCCCATTTGTGAGATGATCAATCGTTGCTAATTGTTTAGCGGCAAGCGCAGGTTTCCATGGACCAGGTAAAATAGCCGCGATCACTTTGAGTTTTTCTGTTTTTGCTAAAATTGCATGACTAAAGCTGACAGACTCATGTTGATTTTCAGCGTTATAACCTGCTGTAAAACGAATTTGTGTGAGTGCATATTCAAAACCACTTTTTTCAGCGGCTTGTGCCAAACGTACATTGTATTCATAGCTCCAATCTGTACGTTGTTCAATATTACTGACCACTAAACCGCCACTTACATTAGGTACCCAGTAAGCAAACGTGATATTTTGATTTTTTGACATGTTGCTTGCCCTCGCATTTTTAATACTTAAATTTTTAATAATAGATTTAAGCCACTTGTGTTTTTGGCTTTTTATGATGAAGTCGAGCTTCAGCAGCATCTAGGCTTGGCACTGCTGCGGATGGTAATACATCCTCTTGTTCAATTTGTTTATTAATACCAAGATTTTGTGCTGCTTGTTGAGACTTTTCTTTAATGACATTTGCACGTTGCCCTTTAGCAGGTGCCCATTCTAAAATTGGTAAGGCACGTGCAATTGCTAAGGTGATACGATCACGTAATAATTCACTATGAATGGTGTATTCAGGTGTAAAGTCGCGATCCGTGGCATAAACGCCAATAGGCAAAGTTTGTGCTTGAAAAAAACTAAACAATGGGCGTAGTTGATGTTCAAGTACCAGTGCATGACGGTCACTACCACCTGATGCTGCCAATAAAACAGGTACATCAACTAAAGCAGTTTGTTCTACAAAATCAAAAAAATGCTTAAATAATCCTGTGAAAGAAGCTCGATAAACAGGTGTACCAACAATGAGTGCATCAGCGGCTTCAACGGCAGCAAGATCATCTTGTACCCGTTGCGGAAGTTGATTACGGTAAATTGCACCTCCTAGTAGATGTGCAATTTCACTAAATTTAATGAAATGTACATTAATAGGCGTTGCTTCACTGAGCTCATTTAAAATTGCTTGGACTAAACTTTCTGTTTTTGATGGATTATTCAAACCACCTGATACAGCGACAATATTTAAGGGTTTCTGCGGGCTTAATGACATTTTAACGACCTAAAATTTTTAATCTCGGAATAATTCTTATTGAATCAATCTTTGTTTAAGTCTGTAAAATAAGCAAAAACATATTGTTTATCATAATTTTATATATAATAAAAAATAAACATTTTATCGAAGATTTTAAATATTAACTGACTGATATGCATAGATAGTTTTTTAGATTATAAGCAAAGCAACTTTAAGTATTTAATTTATATTTAAAAACGATAATGAAATACAAAAAATGATAAATAACATAAAATTTGTAGGGAATTTTCGTTTAAAACGACAAAACAGTTAAAAATTCGTTATATTTAATTATCTTTAACAGCAAGAGTGCGGTTAGAATGAAAGACTGTGCTAGAGAGCTCTCGCTTCGCTTATGAATATTTTAATCGTTGATGATCATCCACTGTTTCGCCATGCTCTAATTCAAGCGGTACGTTATAGTTTGCCGCAAGCTCAGATTCATGAAACTGCTGCAGTAAATGAATTTTATGAGCGTTTAGAAAATGGTCCTGAACCTGATTTAGTTTTATTGGATTTAAATTTACCTGGTGCATCTGGGTTCTCTGCACTAGTACATGTACGAGCGCAATATCCATTACTGCCAATCATTGTTGTTTCAGCACATGAAGAAACTTCAATTATTCAACGTGCAATTGCGCATGGTGCTATGGGGTATATTCCTAAATCAGCGCATCCGAGCCATATTGGTGAAGCAATTCGTCAAGTATTAGAGGGCGAAATTTGGTTACCACCAAATTTACCTGCCAATATGAGTTTTGATCCACGTGCAGCAGATGAAGCAGCCTTAGCTGAACGAATTCAGTCATTAACGCCGCAGCAGTTCCGTGTCTTGATGATGGTCGCGGAAGGTTTGTTAAATAAACAAATTGCGTATGAACTGGAAGTTTCTGAAGCAACCATTAAAGCGCATGTCACTGCAATTTTCCGTAAATTGGGCGTGCAAAATCGTACCCAAGCAGTATTGGCGATTAGTGCTTTAAATATTGAAGAAAAGAAAGTTTAAAACGATCTATCATAAAAATATATGTGATAAAAATGGATGCTTGAGCATCCATTTTTTTGATCATAAAAGAGGTGCTTTTAACGCTTCACAACAATTGAATCAATACCACTATGTTGCAAGGTTTGCTGTGCAATCACGGCAGCATTTTGTGATTCATAAGGTCCTGAAATAACACGATACCAAGTTTGATTTCCTTCAGTCGCTTGAACGACATCTGCGGATAAGCCATTCAAAATGATTTCAGCACGACGTGCGTCAGCACTATCTGGGTCTGGGTAGCTACGTACTTGTAAAATATATTCAGGCGCTGTTGGTGCAGGTGCTTGTTCAGATACATCTAAACCCGTATTCACCTCATTTGTAGCAGGTTTTTCAGGTGCTTCTACAATCACAGTTTGACTTTGAACACGAGTTTCAGGTACAGCCTGATCGGGAATAGGCGTTACTTGTTGATTTGGTAAAAGGTCATAAAAACGGTAGTCTTTATTGGTATCTTCTTGATAATGCTCAGAAGTGACTTCATTACTACGTGTTTTTACAGGAGCCCACGGTTTCCAGAGCATAAGTGCTACACCAAAACTGAGCACGATTAAAATAACCACAAGCATCCCTAGCCATTTTGGAACTAAGGGCTTTTTAGGCTTATTTGGTCGTTCAGACACGCCGCGTTGCGTTTTTCCAAACACGTGGAATTCCTCTTACTAAATAGTAACGTTATATGTGACAACGTCTTTGAGTACCGCTACGGTGAACGATACTCAATAGATTTTGAAAATAGATGGCTACTTTACATTGTCTCTGGTGCAGAAACACCAAGAAGCTCTAAACCATTATGTATAACTTGTTGAACATTTTGAGAAAGTAATAAACGTGCTTGAGTTAATTCAGCATCATCACCTAATACTTTATGTTCGTTGTACCAACCATGGAATAAAGCAGCGAGTTCTTTTAAATAATTCCCCACTTGATGTGGTTCATAATTGTTCGCAGCACGAATCACAATTTCTGGATAAGCTGCGAGTTTTGCTAAAATTTCTGTTTCTGCGTCTAGTTCTAATTTTGCAGCAAATTGACGTGCATTTACTGTATCAAAATTGATACCAGTTGCAGCCGCTTTTTCTAGCATACGACAAATACGTGCATGTGCATATTGAATGTAATACACCGCATTGTCTTTGCTTTGTGAAACAGCAAGGTCTAAGTCAAAGTCAATATGTTGTTCAGACTTACGCATGACGTAATAAAAACGAGCAGCATCATTGCCAACTTCTTTACGCAAATCACGTAAAGTTACAAACTGACCTGAACGAGATGACATTTGCACCATCTCACCGCTACGCCATAAGCTGACAAACTGTACTAACAATACAGTCAGTTTTTTCGAGTCATAGCCCATTGCATCAATCGCAGCTTTTACACGAGAAATATAACCGTGGTGGTCTGAACCCCAGATATCAATAATTTCGGTATAGCCACGTTGTAATTTATTTAAATGATATGCAATGTCAGACGCAAAATAAGTGGTTTGACCATTACGACGTTTAACCACACGGTCTTTTTCATCGCCAAATTCAGTCGATTTAAACCAGATGTTACCGTCTTTTTCATAGAGGAAGCCACGTTGATCAAGGGTTTGTAAGGCTTCATCAATTTTTTCAGTCAATGATGCTTCACTGAACCATTGGTCGAAAGTGACACCAAACTCGGCAAGGTCATCTTTAATGTCATCCAAAATGGCATGTAAAGCCGCCTGATGGAAAACACGATAACCTTCACCCAACGCATTTTGTGAATTGTGGATTAAGCCATCAATGTGTTTTTCTTTATCACCAGAAAGGATAACTTTGTTGCCGTCTGCATCAAGTTCTTCAGCATATTGCACATCTTCAGGAACATCCTGATAAATGTCAGCAACAGGGCGTACATATGCATCAGCATCTTGATCAATAATGCTCTGAGCAATTTCTTTGACATAGTCACCCTGATAAGCATTTTTAGGGAAAACCAAGGTTTGTCCTGTCAGCTCAAGGTAACGCAAATAAGTTGAAGTTGCGAGAATATCCATCTGACGACCTGCGTCATTGACATAATATTCACGGTCAACCGTTGCACCTGTTGCCTCAAGTAAATTTGCAACAGTCATACCGTAGGCTGCACCACGACCATGACCCACATGTAGACTTGATGTTGGATTTGCTGAAACAAATTCGATTTGGATTTTTTTTGCAGCATTTGCTTGGGTTTTACCAAATTGGTCTTTTTGAGCTTGAATGCGATCAAGAATTGCAAAACGTTGATCTGCATTTAAAAAGAAATTGATAAAGCCAGGACCTGCAATTTCAGCTTTGCTGATATCTGCAACTTCAGGTAAGTTCGCTAAAATTTTTTCTGCAAGATCACGAGGTTTCATTCCCGCAGCCTTAGAACTGATCATTGCGATATTTGACGCAAAGTCACCATGGCTTCGGTCTTTAGTTCGGGTCAAATGACCTGTGTTGTTCCAGTCGGAAGGAAGTACGCCTTCAGCTTGAAGGGCTTGTACCGCATGATCGAGAGCTGCTTGGATTGCCGTATTCATAATCAGTCGAAAAATAAATGTCGCAGAAAAACAACGAATATAGCAAATTTCCGCGTCTTTAGGTAAAACCATTTGTATGGATTCATCAAAGAGTGATGAATAACTTGATGAATGAAGTCTGTACGCTTAAGCGAAGTGTTTGATGTGGTCAAAATATAAAAAAATAAGGAGGTGTTCTAAATTGTGTACTGATTATGATGATACTGAAATGAATGAAAAAAATATTCAAGTACAGCCTCATTTATATTACAAAGTTTGTACTTCTTTTCGTAGGCGATGCCTTACTTTTTAAGGATAAAAAGTAATAAAAATCCTTTGTTGGACATGAGAAGCTAAGCTTCGCAAGATATCCGCCCTTGTCCAACGGCGACATCCATGTCGCCCTGCGATAGCACCACCACGTTAATTTTTAATTTTGGATAAGATCTACTACAAATTGGTGTGAAACTGCTCAGCATACTTTTGAAACATCGCCAAAACAATAATTGTTTAACGCATCAATATAACGCAAAAGCTTTTAAAAAAGCTGAGTTTCAATTATGGTGTGGTGCTTTAAAATGAAAGTCTGTCGTTGTCTATTATGCATCATAAACCAGCCATGATTGTTGGCAATATTCCTAAGCTTCCAGCTAAATACGCTGCTTGGATTTTACCTTTATTTTTATCTGGATTAATGAGTGGCATCATTTCATTGATAAATACTGTAAAGAACTTAGGCTGGACTGAAAATTTATTTTCAATTTTCTTATCTGCTTGGATGTTATCTTGGTTGGTTGCATATCCTATGATACTGATCATATTACCAATTGTGAAAAAAATAACCGCTTTATTTGTAGATATGTCGCCACCTTAAGCATCGAAATAAGCTGATCTATTGTTTTTTAAGCTCTATTAAATGTCTAAATCTATTTAATATCATTATAAATTTGCTAAATACCCCAAAGCCCTAAAAAAGGGCTAATCTATAGCCCGATATAGATGAAACTCTACTATTTTTGTCTAGATTTACATCTAAATCTACACATAATGAGATGGGATATGACCGCAGAAAACTTGAAAGCTAAAAAACCGTTATATACACCCTATGCAGGGAATACTTTACTTGAGCTTCCCCTTTTGAATAAAGGTTCAGCCTTTACCGAAGAAGAACGCAAAGACTTCAATCTGTATGGCTTAATTCCGCATGTTATTGAAACAATAGAAGAGCAAAGTCAGCGCTCTTATCAACAATATTGTGATTTTAATGATGCGATTAACAAACATATTTATTTAAGAAATATTCAGGACACCAATGAGACCCTGTTTTATCACCTGATAGAAAATCATTTAAGCGAAATGATGCCAATCATTTATACGCCAACCGTTGGTGAGGCTTGCCAACGTTTTTCAGATATTTATCGTCGTCATCGTGGCACATTTATCTCTTATCCTGATCGTGAAAATATCGATGACATTTTACATAATGTAAATAAAAAGAATGTCAAAGTGATTGTGATCACTGATGGTGAACGGATTTTAGGTTTAGGTGACCAAGGTATTGGTGGAATGGGGATTCCAATCGGTAAGCTATCCTTGTATACCGCATGTGGTGGTATTAGTCCTGCTTATACTCTGCCAATTACTTTAGATGTTGGAACAAATAATCAACAATTATTGAATGATCCAATTTATTTAGGTTGGAACCAACCTCGAATTAGTGGCGAAGAATATTATAACTTTGTTGATGAAGTGATTGCTGCTGTTCAGCGTCGTTGGCCAAAAGCATTGATTCAGTTTGAAGACTTTGCTCAAAAAAATGCGATGCCTTTACTTGAAAAATATCGTAATCAAATTTGTTGTTTTAATGATGATATTCAAGGTACAGCCGCAGTTTCAGTTGGTAGCTTAATTGCAGCAAGTCGTGCAGCAGGCAAGCAGCTTAAGGATCAGAAAGTTGCATTTTTAGGTGCAGGTTCAGCAGGGTGTGGTATTGCTGAGCAAATTGTAGCGCAAATGATTGCAGAAGGTTTAACTGATACTGAGGCTCGCGCGCGTGTCTTTATGGTTGATCGTTTTGGTTTAATTACTGAAAATCAGCCAAATCTTCTTGATTTTCAGCGTAAGTTGGCGCAAAAAACCGATGAGGTTGCACATTGGGGCAATGCTGATGAAGTCATTTCTTTACTTGATGTCGTTAAAAATGCCAAGCCAACAGTTCTCATTGGTGTATCTGGGCAACCTGGTTTATTTACTGAAGAAATTATTCGCACTTTGGCTGCCAATTGCGAGCATCCGATTGTTTTACCATTGTCAAATCCGACCTCTCGTGTAGAAGCTGTACCTTCAGATATTATTGAATGGACAGAAGGGCGTGCATTAATTGCAACAGGTAGCCCATTTACTCCAGTAAATTATCAAGGCAAGATTTTTAATATTTCACAATGTAATAACTCTTACATTTTCCCTGGCATTGGTTTGGGAATCGTGGCAGTACAAGCAACCCGTGTAACAGATAATATGTTGATGGCTTCAAGTAATGCTTTGGCAGATTGTTCGCCAAAACTACATGATATTGAAGCAGATTTATTACCTGATTTAGATGAGTTGCAAAGCGTATCTAAAATCATTGCTTTTAAAGTGGCTCAAGCTGCGATTGCAGATGGTGTTGCTCCTGCAATTAGTGATGAGCAATTGCAGCAAAATATTGAAAATAATTTCTGGAAGCCTGAATATCGCCGTTATAAACGCGTTCCTTTTTAATTTAAATTTTCAGTAAAATTACATAAAATGGAGTCTAATGAGGCTCCATTTTTTATATTTTAAGTGATCCCACAATGAAAAAAATAATCTTTGGCTTTTTAAGTTGTTTTTTAATATCTACAACACTCACTCATGCAAATGTATGTGAAAAGCAGTGGCAAGAGGAGAAGAAAAACACAGTTCAAATCAAAAAGTTAAAAAGTCAACAATGTGCTTATATTTGGGATGATGCCAAAGTGATTGCATTGCTCAAAAAGATGAATTTGAAGCCGAAAAATGGTCAATGGATGGCAATTGATGAGTGTGATGCGATCCAAGTGGGACAGCAAAAATATATTTTATATCAAGCTTATTATAAAAATGATTTGAGTGATTTATATGTGATTCGAGATTCGAACAATAACCTGTATGGGTTTTTTAGAGATTTAGGTAAATACTCTTTTGTAGATGATAAATTTATCCCGACAGCAACAGCAAATCAACATGGAGTCGACTTGAAATGCGCTGCTTTGGGCAATAATCCGAAATTATCGAATATTTTGATCCAAAATCTTTTCCAAAGAAAGATAGACTTAACCCATTATTCTTATGAAGATAGAAATAAATAAACAGAGACCATTCCCGTAAAATGAAAAAGTATTTAGGGTTATTTTTATTGCTGAGTAGTACACATGCTTCAGCACAAACGATGTATTGTGTACAAACGAGCCGTGATCTGATTTCTGAACTGTATCGAGATTATCCTGTGCAATCAACGAAAGATCTTGCAGGTGCAAGTCGACAAGTTTTGCGTCAGTATTTTGATAGCCATCTGGTGCAGCTTTTGTTACGCGAGCAAAAATGTGCGGCAAAAGTACATGGGCAATGCAATTTGGACTTTAATATTTTAAGTAATTCACAAGATGTGGCTGATGATGTGGCGATTCGTGTTTTAGCAGCGAACGAGCATCAGGCAAAACTAAAAGTGGGCGAACAAATCCTCAATTTTAAAATGCGGATGGAAAACAATTGTATGCGGATTCAAGATATTGAATATCAAGAAATAGGTCGCTTAAAACAAATTTTGAGTAGAAAATGAAAAAATATACGCTCTCAACAGTTGCTTGTTTGTTGTATGCCCATACTTAACGCTGAAAGCACAGCTCAAGCAGAGTTTAAGAAAGTTATGGTCAATGAATGGAAAGATCACGGAAGTTAAATGATAAAACTCAATAAATTAGCTCTCATTGTTGTAATGGTTTTAGGAATTGTGGCGTGTGATGATCAGTCAGAAAGAACAAGAGATGAGCAGTCAAAAGTCATACCACATACAGAAACTAAAGTAGAACAAATCAAACATTCAGAAAAAATATTACAAAAAGAAGCGCCACTAGATGCACAAAGTTTTTGTAAAACGATGAGTGTTGAAACATGGTTTGCTTTTGATGAAGCAAGTGCTGAACCAATTTGTCATCAAGTCAAGTTTTATCAACTCAAAGACTATCAATGTGATATTTCAAAACATGCTTTTGGTCTGCACGAAGATGCAATTTATATTGAAAAAGGTGCGCATCGCATTTTTGCTTATCCAATAGAAAAGCGATGTTTGGATGCCTTAGAGGTTCGTGATTCTAATGCACCTTAAAAGTATGAAAATAAGATCAAAGTGAGAAAATCTTTGATCTTATTTTTTGTGTATTACTCTGTTTCTAAAATTTGTGCCAATAAATCTTCACTAGGCGCAAAATAATAAGCACCATCGAGTGGTGTAACAAAGTGCAGTAAACGGTCATGAACACCATCACCACTCGTACCAAACATACGCTCTAACATACGATCAATACGCGTTAAGTCTTTGGTATAGGCAATGAAAAATAATCCTTGATCGCCTTTGCCATCACCATAAGGTAAAGAATGACGTAGGATTTCGAGTTCTTCGCCTTCATCATCTTCAATGACTGTTCTTGCAATATGCGCATTTTCAGGTTTTTGGTCATCTTCAAGCTCAATTGATTCAAGTTTAGTACGTCCCATAACTTGTTCTTGTGCATCAACTTTAAGGCGTTTCCATTTTTCTAAATCATGGGCATAGCGTTGTGCAAAAATAAACGAACCATCTTGGAAAATACCTGTCTCTTCACCTAATAAAGCTGTTTCCGCGCGATCATCCTTAAATTGTGGATTTTCAGTTCCATCAATAAAACCTGTGATATCACGACCATCAAAATAACGGAAACATACACGCTCATCTAAGACTTCAACACGTTCTTGAATACCTTCAAAAAAGGATTGGCTCAGTGCAAAACAAATATCAGCACGTGCACTTGCTAAGTGAATAAGAACGTCTGCTTGAACAGCGGGCATTGGAAAAGTGCCATCAATTGCTTCAAGAGAAGAAAAACCTTCAGGTGTATCAGCATAAAGTTGCTGCCAAAGATCTAATCCAAATGCGACAGCGGTTTTAATTTGGGCATCAGGATGTTGTGTGATAAGACGATCACGTGTTGAAAATAGATCATCTAGTTTTTCTTTTAATTCAGCGATGGCTAAATCTTTTAAACGTAAAACAATAAAACGGGCATGGTCTGATGGTAGGGGCAAAATTACAGATTGTGCTGTCATTTTAAAGATGGCTCCTCAATTATTGTTTATGCAATGAATCTATTGTGCATGATGGAAAAGTATCTCGGTAGAGCTTCGCTTATATTTTTTAGCGATAAAATAAATCACGAGAAAAGGCAATGAAATGTCTATAATAACGTCTTTCTGATTGTCTCCCCAATTTTATGTCTTATCAAGTTTGGTTTGCATTTATGCTTGCGTGTTGGGTGATTAGTATTTCACCCGGTGCAGGTGCGATCGCATCGATGTCAAGCGGTTTAAATTATGGCTTTCGTCGCGGTTATTGGAATGCACTAGGGCTGCAATTGGCTTTGCTTGTACAAATTGGCATTGTTGCTGCTGGAGTAGGAGTACTATTTGCGACGACTCCTTGGGCATTTCTAGTGGTGAAATGGTTCGGTGTTTTATATTTACTTTATTTAGCCTATATGCAATGGAGAGCACCAATTCAGAATATTGAAATTAAATCGGAAAATAAACCTAAAACCATTCCTATGCTCATTTTGCATGGTTTTTTGATTAATATGAGTAATCCTAAAGCGATTGTATTTTTGTTAGCGGTTTTACCTCAGTTTTTGGATGTAAACAAGGCACAACCGATTCAATATGTGACGATGGCTGTAACCATGATTACGATTGATTTAATTGTTATGGCAGCTTACACGGGTTTGGCTGCTAAAGTGTTACGCTTATTGAAGTCGCCTCAGCAACAGAAATATATGAATCGTACCTTTGCTATATTATTTAGTTGTGCCGCAGCTTTGTTGAGTTTGGTGCATCAGTGATCGAATAGATTTCAATTGTTATTTTGCTCTGGATTAATTGGTCTTGGTGTCAAAACTTCAGTCGATCATAATTTTTGATTGAGGCATAGATTGTAAAAGAAAAAAATAAAATCAAAAAACTACTTAACAATCTTACAGATCTTGCCCAATAGATTTGGTATTCAAGTTGACTGACTTCAGTTATAAAACGATTTCTTTCAAATAGATAATAAGTATTGGTAGCTTTTTCAACTCGAAAGTTCCCAACTAGTGTATAGAAAATAAAAAATTGAAGCAGTGCATAAATGAATAAAATTATAAATATAGATTGAAAATTTTTAGACCAAGTTGCAAAAGCCCAAGACTGATTTTGATTACTTTTCTGCTTCAGAATGAGCCAAAAGGTATTTAAAAATAAAGGTAAAACTAAACTGATGAGAATCTCAAAGGAAAAGGGGAGATAACTCAAAAAACTATACAGATGAATCAATACACAAATCATGAAACAGACAATATTGAATATTGCAAACAGGTTCAATGATTTAAAATCAGACATTCTCAACTCATTTTTTTAATTTTCTGAATGGTAAATACTGAAGCAAACAAAATCGACATGGTTAAAACAATACTTAAACCTGTTGAAATGTTTAAACCTGCACTTGACCACAAGCCAATACTGACACCAAGTTGAGCAATAATAAAAGCAGCAATGACCATTTGCTTAGGAGAATGCGAAACTAGACGAGCTGTCAAAGCTGGGATCACCAATAATGCCCCCATCAATAACGAACCGACGGCACGTAATGCCAAAACTGTAAATAATGCCAATAACAACATAAAAATCAAGCGTTGCCATTTAGCATTTACACCCTCACTCACGGCAATATCAGGGTCAATGGCGATTTGAATTTGCGCTTGCCAATGCCTAAACAATACAATCAATGCTGCAAAAATAATACCAACAAATACAGGCAAGTCCGACCATTCTATTGTCAGTAAATCACCAAAAAGATAGCTTAATAACTCAGGACGCAAGGCTGGTAAGTGTTGAATAACCAATAAGCCTGAACAAAGTAGAGTCGCAGAGCATAAAGCAAGCAATGCGTCATTTGGTAAACGAGGATCATGTAAAATCCATAATACGCCAACCAACAAAATTGCAGTAAAACTTACACCTACCCAAAGAGGTAAACTCACAACAGCGGCTAAAGCCACACCCAAGAGCGTACCATGCGCCATTGTGTCGGCAAAAAAAGACATACGACGCCACAACATGAGACAACCTAAGGGCGCGGTTAGAAAAACTAACAACGTTCCCATAATCCATGCAGGTAATAGGAGTTGTAACCATTCCATCATGGCTTAGGCTTCCGGTTCAGGGTGAATGTGTGGACGAGAATCATGTTCACAGGTTTTAGCTGAGTCACCATGCGCACAATGATCATGATGATGTTGATAAAGAACGCGGTTCGTTCCAAAAATTGCTTGATACTCAGGATGTTGCTGAATGTTTTCAGGTAAGCCACTACAACAAATGTGCTTATTTAAACATACAACACGTTGAGTACCTTGCATGACCCATTGCAGATCATGCGAAACGATTAAAATAGAACAACCATAACGTTCAGGTAAACTTCTAACATAGTCATACAGTTCAGCTTCAGATTGAATATCTAAGCCTTGCATCGGTTCATCAAGCACTAAAACATCAGGTTGGCGTAATAAGGCACGTGCCAATAAAACACGCTGACGTTCACCACCTGAAAGTTGTTGCACTTTCGAATGATTAAGCTGTGCAATACCTGTATCTCTGATAATTTCAGCTTTAATTGCTTTATCACATTTTTCTAAATTTAATAAATCTTTAACACGTAGAGGTAAACTATGTGAAGGATTAAATTTTTGCGGTACATAAGCTAATTTAAGCTTTTTAGTACTGATAATGCGCCCAGAACTTGGTTTAACAATGCCCAGTAACACTTTAATGAGTGTAGATTTACCCGCACCATTTGGACCAATAAGCGTGACAATTTCTTTTTCATGCAAAGAAAAATCGACATTTTTTAAAATATCACGCTCATCAATACGAACATTAATCTGCTGTAATTGAACCAATGATGGCGTTAGACCTTGTTCGAGCACTGCTGACATAGTCCTGAAATCTCAATAATACTGTGATGGGCTTTAAAATGGTCAGAGTCAGCCAACTGATCTAATTGTTCAATTAAGCCTTTTGCTGAAGCTTCTTTGACAGTTTGACATTGCGAGCAAATTAGAAAAGCAGCTTGGTGCCCTTCACGAGGGTGGCAACAAGGAATATAAGAATTAATCGAAGTTAAGCGATGAATAAAACCTTTCTCTAATAAAAAGTCTAAAGTTCTATATACAGTAGGTGGGGCAGCAGGGCGGTCAGATGTACCTTTTAACTTGGCTAATAAGTCATAAGCACCCACAGGACCTGTCGCATTTAAAATTAATTCTAAAACCTCTTTACGTAAGGGTGTGAGACGAGCACCGCCAGCAGTACAAATATTTTCTGCTTCTAATAGGCGAGCTTTGACATTTTTATGGTCATGTACGCCATGTAAAGTATCATGATGCTCGTGTGAACATAGGTTCATTGCACACCTCAAAAGACGTTTAAAATAATAAGACGATCGCAAATAGTAACATGAAGCCAGATCATGTTACGAATAGCATAGGTTTTTTTTAAATTTTGTTATATTATAACATTTAAATTATTTGGGTAAAATACTCTCCATGAAACGCTTCATTGCTTTGTGCTTTAGTGCATTATTTATCAGTGCAACTTGGGCACAATCGCCATTAGTAGTCTCAACACATGCCATCTATTTAATTTCTAAAAAAGTAACACAAGGAGTTGAAGAGCCTGTTTTACTTTTAGATAACCAAAGTGGACATGATGTACAACTCACCCCAATGAACCGTAAGACCATTAAAGATGCGTCATTGGTTATTTGGTTGGGCAAGGCGCATGAAGCACCTTTAGAAAAGGCATTGGAAGGAAATGCAAATGCAATTTCGATTTTAGATTCGGGCATTATTCAAGCATTGCCTTTGAGAAATACGCGCGGCGTTGCACTCAACAATACAATTGATACCCATGTTTGGCTTGATCCAAACAATGCTGTACGTATTGGTTTCTTTATTGCAGCATTACGCTCACAACAATATCCAGAAAATAAAACTGCTTATTGGAATAATGCGAAAAAATTTGCAAATGAAATGCTCTTGGTATCACAAAAATATATAGGTATAGGTGCAACACGACCATACTGGTCATATCATGATGCATATCAATATCTAGAGCGCTCTTTAAACTTAAAATTTGCAGGTGCAATGACTGATGATCCGCATGTTGCACCCACTATTGCACAGATTAAGTATTTGAATGATACACGTCCTTACAAAAAAATGTGTTTACTTGCAGAGGCGAATGCGAGCCCAAGTCAATATAAAAAGTTAGGTGAACTTTCATTTCAAACAGTTGATGAATCCTTAGCGAAACAACAAGATTTTGTGGTTGCATGGCAAGCTTTAGCAAGAGAAACACAAGATTGCGTACTAAATGCACGGAAATGATGCAAAAAATAAGCAACAATTGTATATATGAAAAGCAACGCTAATATTGAAAAAAACACGACTAAGGTCGGGAAAAGATTGCATGTTCAGGGGTGTAACTCTATAATGCCTGCGATTAAAAACGATCATCAGCTAAACTTGTCAAGCATTTGTGTTGTGAGTGGATAAAAAATGAGCCGAACTAGTCGCTTGATTGACCGACGATTAGCAAAAGCTTTGGTCTATTTACAAGCATTAATGATTCCTGTTTCAGCCTTGATAGCGTGGGTCTTGAAAGACTCAACTGCGGCTTTAAGTGCAGCATTAGGTGCATTTATTTGTTGGCTTGCCAGTTGTTATTTTTCTTGGCAGTCGTTTCGAGCAGCAGGTGCACGAGCTTCCAAGCAAGTTCTTTCGAACATGTATCGGGGCATGATGGGCAAATTTGCGATTGTGATTGTTGGATTCATTTTAATTCTAAGCAATGTGAAGCCATTGTCAGCGGTTGCATTGTTTTGTGGTTTCATTCTTGTTCAGTGTATGACGTGGTTCGCGCCGTTTCTGGCAGCACGTTTACAAAAATAAGTTTAGAAGCAACAAAAATGAAGTTTTTTTAGAACTTTAACGAGATATCAAGCAGCACGCGATGTTCGTTAAATTTCTAATTTAGTATTTGACATTAACCAGGTGTGATTTATGGCTGCTGAAGAACATACCCTTACATCGACTGAGTATATTCAGCATCACTTGACCAATATGACCTATGGCAAAATGCCAGATGGTACATGGAAGTTGGCTGAGACTGCTGCTGAAGCCAAAGAGATGGGGTTCACTGCTATTCACTTGGATTCAATGGGTTGGTCTATTGGACTTGGTCTGATTTTCTGTTTGTTGTTCTGGACGGTGGCGAAAGCTGCAAATGCTGGTATTCCAGGCAAGCTCCAGTCTGTAATCGAAATGATTATCGAGTTTGTTGACTCAAGCGTGCGTGATACTTTCCACGGAAAGTCACGCTTAATTGCACCTTTGGCATTAACCATTTTCGTGTGGATTTTCCTCATGAACTTGATGGACTTAATCCCTGTTGACTTTATCCCGTATACAGCTCAACAAGTGATTGGTTCTATGCTCGGTGTAGATCCGCATCATGTTTACTTTAAAATTGTTCCAACTACTGACCCTAACGTAACTTTAGGTATGGCGTTGTCAGTATTTGCATTAACTATTTTCTATAGTATTCGTGAGAAAGGACTTGCTGGCTTTGGTGCAGAATTTGCACTTAACCCATTTAACCCAAGTAACCCGATTGCGAAAGCGTTACTGATTCCTGTAAATATTTTACTTGAACTTGTAACCTTTATTGCACGTCCAATCTCATTGGCACTCCGACTGTTCGGTAACATGTATGCAGGTGAATTAATCTTCATTCTAATTGCATTATTACCATTCTGGATCCAATGGGCGTTGTCTGTGCCTTGGGCTATTTTCCATATTCTTATTATTACCTTACAAGCATTCATTTTCATGATGTTGACTATCGTATATATGAGTATGGCTACCGAAAAGCATTAATTAATTTGCTCAACTGCAACAGGGCAGTTGGGCTAAAGTTTTTTTGTTTGATTTAAACTCAACCTCTGAGGATTGTTTCATGGATTTAGTAGTTGGCTTATCTGCTGTCGCAGCTGCTCTTTTAATCGCGTTTGGCGCATTAGGTACTGCAATTGGTTTTGGTCTTTTGGGTGGTCGCTTCCTTGAAGCTGTAGCTCGTCAACCAGAATTAGCTCCACAACTTCAAACTCGTATGTTCTTAATCGCGGGTCTTCTTGATGCTGTGCCTATGATCGGTGTGGGTATCGGCTTATTCATCATCTTCGCTAACCCGTTCATCGGCTTATTGGGTTAATTCGCTACATTCCGAAATCAACTATTTGAGGAATAGCAATGAATATCAACCTCACATTGATTGGCCAAGCGATTGCATTTGCGATGTTTGTCGCATTCTGCATGAAGTTTGTATGGCCACCACTAATCAATGCGATTAGTGAGCGTCAGCGTAAAATCGCTGATGGCTTAAATGCTGCTGAAAAAGCGAAAGCTGATCTTGCTGATGCACAATCGCAAGTAAAGCAAGAAATTGATGCAGCAAAAGCACAAGCGGCTCAATTGATCGAACAAGCGAACCGTCGTGCGGCACAATTGGTCGAAGAAGCGCGTACTCAAGCATCTGCTGAAGGTGAGCGTATTCGTCAACAAGCGAAAGATGCTGTTGACCAAGACATCAATTCTGCTCGTGAAGAATTACGTCAACAAGTTGCTGCTCTTGCAGTTGCTGGTGCAGAGAAAATTCTGAACCAACAAGTTGACGCAGAAGCTCATAATGCCATGCTGAATCAGCTGGCTGCTAAACTTTAAGAGAGGCGAATATGGCTGAACTCTTGACGTTGGCACGCCCATACGCTAAAGCAGCATTTGCTTATGCATCTGAGCAAAATGCAACTGACACTTGGTCAAATGCATTACAACTGCTCAGTGCTGCGGTGCAAGATGAAGCATTCTCCGCTTATTTAAATCGCCCTGAGTTGACACCTGCTGAGCAGGTTGCACTTTTTGCGAAAGTTTTAGGTAATGAACAAACTGTAGCTGTGTCAAACTTTTTGACACTCCTTGCAGACAATGGTCGTTTGACATTGTTACCTGAAGTTGAAGCAGAATTTGAACAACTCAAATCGCAAAATAACAACACTGTAGATGTTGTAATTGAATCAGCTTTTCCGCTTGATTCAGTACAAGAACAGAAGTTGGCTCATGCGTTAGAAAAACGTTTGAACAGCGCTGTTAAAGTTACAGTTGAAGTAAATCCAGCACTTATTGCTGGTGTTGTTATTCGTGCAGGCGACCAAGTGATAGATGATTCTGCGCTTAGCAAGCTTGAAAAAATGCGTACTCGTCTTTTAGCATAATTGTAAACAATAATTGCATAAGACGAAGACTGAACTAATAAAAGATTGAGGTATAGCGCAATGCAACAACTGAATCCATCCGAGATCAGTGCGCTCATTAAACAGCGTATCGGCGATCTGGACACCAGCGCGACCGCTAAGAACGAAGGAACCATTGTTATGGTTTCCGACGGTATTGTGCGTATTCACGGCCTTGCTGATGCAATGTACGGTGAAATGATCGAATTCGACGGCGGCTTATACGGTATGGCACTGAACCTAGAACAGGATTCAGTGGGCGTCGTTGTTTTAGGTAACTACTTAAGCCTTCAAGAAGGTCAAAAAGCGCGTTGCACAGGTCGTGTATTAGAAGTTCCGGTTGGTCCAGAACTTTTAGGCCGTGTAGTAGATGCTTTAGGTAATCCAATTGACGGTAAAGGTCCAATTGATGCGAAATTGACTGATAAAGTCGAAAAAGTTGCACCTGGTGTAATTTGGCGTCAATCAGTGGATGAGCCTGTACAAACTGGTTATAAATCAGTTGATACAATGATTCCTGTAGGCCGTGGTCAGCGTGAGTTGATCATTGGTGACCGTCAAACTGGTAAAACAGCGATGGCGATCGATGCGATTATCGCTCAGAAGAATTCTGGTATTAAATGTGTTTACGTTGCAGTTGGTCAAAAGCAATCAACTATCGCAAACGTAGTACGTAAGCTAGAAGAAACTGGTGCTATGGCGTATACAACTGTTGTAGCAGCAGCGGCGGCGGATCCAGCAGCAATGCTTTTCCTTGCTCCGTATTCTGGCTGTACAATGGGTGAATACTTCCGTGACCGCGGTGAAGATGCGTTAATTATTTATGATGATTTGTCTAAGCAAGCAGTTGCTTACCGTCAAATTTCATTGTTATTACGTCGTCCACCAGGTCGTGAAGCATATCCAGGTGACGTATTCTATCTTCACTCTCGTCTTCTTGAACGTGCTTCGCGCGTTTCTGCTGACTACGTTGAGCAATTCACGAAAGGTGAAGTTAAAGGTCAAACTGGTTCTTTAACTGCATTACCGATCATTGAAACTCAAGCGGGTGACGTATCTGCATTCGTACCAACAAACGTAATTTCGATTACTGATGGTCAGATCTTCCTTGAAACTTCATTGTTCAACGCAGGTATCCGTCCAGCAGTAAACGCAGGTATTTCGGTATCACGTGTTGGTGGTTCTGCTCAGACTAAGATCATTAAGAAATTGTCTGGTGGTATCCGTACTGCTTTAGCGCAATACCGTGAATTAGCAGCATTTGCTCAGTTCGCTTCTGACCTTGATGAAGCAACTCGTAAGCAACTTGAACATGGTCAACGTGTAACTGAATTAATGAAGCAAAAACAATATGCTCCATATTCAATTGCTGACCAAGCTGTTTCAGTTTATGCATCTAACGAAGGTTATATGACTGACGTTGACGTGAAGAAAATCGTAGACTTTGATGCTGCATTGATTTCTTACTTCCGTTCAGAGCATGCTGCATTAATGCAAAAAATCGATGAAACTGGTGATTGGAACAAAGACATCGAAGCTGCATTTAAAGCGGGTATTGAAAGCTTTAAAGCGACTCAAACTTACTAAGATTCAACGATGTTGAATCTAGTTATGGTTTGGTTCACGGATCAACCTTCGAAGGCTCGAAAGGGCTTTCGAATACTAGGTTAAGCGTATGGCAAATTTAAAAGAAATTCGCGCCAAAGTAGCTAGTATCAAAAGCACGCAGAAAATTACTCGCGCGATGCAGATGGTAGCAGCTTCTAAGATGCGTCGTGCGCAAGAGCGCATGGCTCAGGGCCGTCCGTATGCCGAAAATATGCACCGTGTAATTGCTCATTTGGTACAAGCGAATCCTGAATATAAACATCGTTATATGGTTGAACGCCCTGTAAAACGCGTTGGCTATATTATTGTTTCTTCAGATCGTGGTCTTGCTGGTGGTTTGAACATTAACTTGTTCAAAAAAGTGGTTAAACACGTACAGCAGCAACAAGAGCAGTCAATTGAAGTTCAATTTGCTTTAATTGGTCAAAAAGCGGTTTCGTTTTTTAAAAACTACGGCGGTAAAGTACTGGGTGCAACAACCAATTTAGGTGATGCTCCAAGTCTTGAACAGTTAACTGGTTCTGTACAGGTGATGTTAGATGCATTTGATAAAGGCGAATTAGATCGTATTTATCTTGTGTCAAACGGCTTTGTCAATGCCATGACTCAAAACCAAAAGGTTGAGCAACTTGTTCCTTTAGCTGCGGCTGAGACACAAGAAGGTCTAAACCGTCAATACGGTTGGGATTACCTCTATGAACCAGAAGCTGAAGAGCTGTTAAATGGTTTATTGGTTCGTTATATCGAGTCTATGGTATATCAAGGTGTGATTGAAAACATCGCATGTGAACAATCTGCGCGTATGGTAGCAATGAAAGCTGCAACTGATAACGCAGGTGAGATCATCAAGAGCCTACAACTTATTTATAACAAGCTGCGTCAAGCCGCGATTACTCAGGAAATTTCTGAAATCGTTGGTGGTGCCGCTGCCGTTTAACATTATTTTGAATTGAGGAGACAGCAATGAGTAGCGGTCGTATCATTCAGATCATCGGCGCGGTTATCGACGTCGAGTTTGAACGCAACAGCGTTCCTAAGATCTATGACGCTCTACAGGTTGATGGCACTGAAACTACTTTAGAAGTTCAGCAACAACTTGGTGATGGCGTAGTTCGTACTATTGCAATGGGTTCTACTGAAGGCCTTAAGCGTGGTTTGAACGCAACGAATACTGGCGCTCCAATCTCTGTACCTGTAGGTACTGCATGTTTGGGTCGTATCATGGACGTTCTTGGTCGCCCAATCGACGAAGCTGGTCCAGTTGCAACTGAAGCGCGTTTACCGATTCACCGTCAAGCGCCTTCTTATGCTGAACAAGCAGCTTCTACTGACCTTTTAGAAACTGGTATTAAAGTCATCGACTTACTTTGCCCGTTTGCTAAAGGTGGTAAAGTTGGTCTGTTCGGTGGTGCGGGTGTTGGTAAAACCGTAAACATGATGGAATTGATCAACAACATCGCGAAAGCTCACTCAGGTTTATCTGTGTTTGCTGGTGTTGGTGAGCGTACTCGTGAAGGTAACGACTTCTATCACGAGATGAAAGATTCTAACGTTCTTGACAAAGTAGCAATGGTCTACGGTCAGATGAACGAGCCACCAGGTAACCGTTTACGCGTAGCGTTGACTGGTTTGACGATGGCTGAATATTTCCGTGACGAGAAAGACGAAAACGGCAAAGGTCGTGACGTATTATTGTTCGTAGATAACATCTACCGTTATACACTTGCGGGTACTGAAGTATCAGCATTGTTAGGTCGTATGCCGTCTGCTGTAGGTTACCAGCCAACTCTTGCAGAAGAGATGGGTGTTCTACAAGAACGTATTACTTCTACTAAGTCTGGTTCGATTACATCTATCCAAGCGGTATATGTACCTGCCGATGACTTAACAGATCCATCGCCTGCAACTACATTTGCTCACTTGGACGCAACTGTTGTATTGAGCCGTGACATCGCGTCGAGTGGTATTTACCCAGCGATCGATCCACTTGACTCAACTTCACGTCAGTTAGATCCGCTTGTAGTAGGTGCTGAGCATTACGAAATCGCTCGTTCAGTTCAAAACGTTCTTCAACGTTATAAAGAATTGAAAGACATTATCGCAATTCTTGGTATGGACGAATTGGCTGAAGAAGACAAATTGACTGTTTACCGTGCGCGTAAAATTCAACGTTTCTTCTCTCAACCGTTCCACGTAGCTGAAGTATTTACTGGTGCTCCTGGTAAACTTGTACCGCTTAAAGAAACGATTCGTGGCTTTAAAGGTCTTCTAGCTGGTGAATACGATCACATCCCAGAACAAGCGTTCTATATGGTTGGTGGTATTGACGAAGTGATTGCTAAAGCTGAGAAACTTTAATTAGTTCCCTAATTTAGGAGATTCTCATGTCTACGATGCAATGTGATGTTGTCAGTGTTAAAGAGTCTTTGTACTCAGGCACTGTAACAATGCTAATCGCTAAAGGTGCTGGCGGTGAACTGGGTATTATGCCTGGTCATGCTCCGTTGGTAACTTTACTTAAGCCGGGCGCGATTCGCGTTCTGCTTGAGAACGGTACAGAAGAGTTAATCTATGTATCTGGTGGTGTACTTGAAGTTCAACCGCATGTTGTTACGGTTCTAGCAGATACTGCTGTCCGTGCAGAAAACTTAGATGAAGCTGCAATTATTGAAGCACGTAAAAATGCTGAAAACTTGCTTGCAAATCAAAAGAGCGATTTGGACGCTGCTGCTGCTTTGGCTGCTCTTGCAGAAACTGCTGCTCAGTTGGAAACCATCCGCAAAATCAAAAACCGCGCTCAATAAGACGCAGTTGGAGATTGAAGAACCGTCCGAAAGGGCGGTTTTTTATTTATAAAAATTGTGTTTTTATAAACTGACTATACTCATCCCCTAAAGCCAATTCATAGTCTTTAAAAATTTTCCGACGAGTCGATACTGTTGGCTGTTTAGTTTTTGGATTAAATCCTACTTTTTCAACTTCTTGCCAATATAGACCAGTCCCTCTTTTTTGCCACGATGGCAATTCATTAAAATTAATATCTCGGTTAAACAGAAGATCATGCTTTTCTTGGCGAGATAAGCCTTTGACTTGATGGGTTGCTTTTTTAATAGTCTCACCTTCTTTACGTAACATCCAATAACAATGTGCATTTAAAGCATTACGATGAGCATCTTCATGTCGCCAACGAAAATAGTCTTCAACAATTTTTGCATTGGGTAAAATACAAATTCGAGCATCAAAAGTTGCCATTTGCCCATGTGAAATACTGAATTTTGCACTGGCTTCGGCTGCAAGAATAGAGATGATTTTGCGTGTTTTACGGTTGAAACTGTCATCCTTAAGATGAAAAAGCAGTGAAATTTCATCACTTTGTGTATAGCCATAAATAATGTTGAAACCACATTGCATTAAATGTGCAGTAGTTTCGACCATCAAATCTCTAAAGCGAATGTCAAAAGGTGCTTCAAATTGCCAAATTTCTTTAGTCAATCGTGTAAAACCCTTTCCATCAAGCCGTACCACAATATATTGTTCAGGAGGTACACAAAAATCATAAGCTGTTTCATATACACGTAAGCGAGTATCTAAATCATCAAATCTCATGAGGTTGTTCTCGAATTGCTAAAAGTTGTATGGAAAATTGCTGATTTTCTATAATTTTAACTTTATAAAGTTCATCAAAACCTTCCTGAAGTGAAGGCAGTTCAAATTTTTTAGCTGTTGCAAGTACACCTTGATCAGGAATTCGTTCTTTACCTAATCGTTGTCGGTTGCGTTCTAATGCGCTATCTAGCGATGTTTCAAAATAATAATTCACAATATGAAAACCTGCATTTTTCGCTTTTTCAATATAACGATGACGATCTATTTGGCTCATGTTGGTATTATCAATGACACATTTACTTTTACTTTCAAGACAGGCTTCAAATAGTATTTTTTCACGATGACGCGTTTTTAGCATGTCTAAATTTAGACGTAAGTGGGTTTTATAAAAATATTCTTTATAAAATGTCGATTTACCAGATGCTTGTAAACCTGTAAAAATAATCAGTTGCATATTTAAGTAGATAATTTTCAATATTTTTGATTAGAACATGCATTTCTGAATAAATATAGCGCAATATTTTAAGCACAAAAATGAATACAGCTAAAGTTGCATTCATTGCTGTTCTATTTTGCAGTATGTTAATGATCAAAATAAATTTTAGAATATTCACCATGAAAATGATTGAACAACAAGCCCATTTTTGGGAGCTTTATCAGGATAATGAACATTATTATCTCAGTGTTGCTATTGATATGAGCTCTGTTGTCTCTTGTTGGTACTTGTATTTAAGTCAAATAGAAGCCAACTTATATCAAAATGAAGGTCGGCAAATGGTCGATGATTTAGTGCAAAAAATTGTGCAAGAAACATATAGGGGTGATTTTTCATATGTAGAGATGAGACAAGTCTCAGATGTCACTCAACAAGCAATGCTAAATGCTTATAAAACCCAAAGCTAATTTGATGTTAAGAAAATTTTAGGACTTTCTTAACATCATGAGGCGTTGAGTTTGCTTGGAGCTTATTCGCTATTTTGTTCGTTATTGTTTGATGTACCTTTAGGAATCATCATTCCTGCAAGTTTGATCATTTCAGATTGGATTGTTCCCATTTGTTTTTCAATTTTATCAAAATCAATTTTTGTAAAATCAACTTCGCCATTGAGTAATGCTGAGTTTAAGACCTGTTTATTGGCTGCTAAAACTTGTTGGCGCATCTGGTCAATTTCTTGGCTTTTTAAATCTAAAGAAATCAAAGCAGTATTAAAACCTTGTAATTCACGACTTAGATTTTTAGCTGTTTCTTGCAGTTGTGTTTGGTCTTTTTGTTGAATTGCTGTTTCTAAATCAGTTTGTGCTTGTTGGAGTTTAGCGATGTAATCCCCAGTTTTTAACTGAACATTGGCAACATCACGTGCAATATAAAACATATTGCCACTTTTTAAATTTTCATTGTTTTTCGTTGTTTCAGAAGCAATGATTGCTTCTTCTTGTGAAGATTTTTGTTGGTTTTCCTCAGTATCATATTTGGATGAAACCTGTTCGGATGAGTCCGCATTTTGTTCAGGTTCAGCCGCTTGATTACACCCTAGCAATGTCATGCCAGAAGCAAAAATAAAAAAGGGGAGAATTGCACCTTGTAATAGCTTTTTCATTGCATCCAAATTCAAAAAATCTTATGAATTTCAATATAAGGCTGAAATATGGATAAATGTAGGATTGTTGCAAAGTGACAACAGTTTTCTTGGTTCAGCAATCATTTTTAAATAATAAAAAGAGATGAATATCGTCATCTCTAATGTAGAGCAGTATTTTAAATGATTGAACTTAGGCTTTGGCAAGTTCAGCTTCGATTGCCTGTAAGATACGAGGGTCATCAGCCGTAATATCAGGCGCAAAACGAGCGACCACTTCGCCATGTTTATTGACTAAGAATTTTTCAAAATTCCATAAAACTTCAGGTTTTGCATTTGGGGTTAAACCATAATCGACAAGGTCTTTCCACCATGGACCTTCACCAATACGTTCAGGAATAGCATGAATCAGTGTTTCATAGAGCGGATGTTTATCATCACCTGCGACTGAAATTTTAGCAAATAATGGAAAATGCACATCATAAGTGAGTGAGCAAAATTGTTGAATTTCTTCATTCGTTCCTGGTTCTTGTGCCAAGAAATTGTTTGCTGGGAAGCCTAAAATTTCTAAACCTTGATCTTTTTTACTTTGATACAGTTTTTCTAAGCCTTCATATTGTGGTGTTAAACCACATTTTGAGGCAACATTGACCAAGAGTAAAACCTTACCTTCATATTGGTTTAAACTGAGATCATTACCATCAATCGTTTTCACTGGAATGTCATAAACCGATGTGCTCATTTTATTGTCCTAATGTCATTTTAAAGAAATAGTCTTGTTTAATGTTGTAGCGATTATTCACATTTTCAGCAAGCTCTAATTTAGAGAATCTTACAATTTAAGACAAATAGATCAGATGATGATCTATATGGGTTAAGTCAAAATATTTATTTAAAATAAGCTTTTAACTTAAGCTGGCATTGAGCATAAAGTTTTTACCTCTCAAGTAGTTGAGTCGGTGTTTGTCCTGTATAACGCTTAAAAAATTCAATAAAACTTGAACTTTGCTTATATCCTAACTCTAAACTAATTTTTTTAATCGACTGTCCATGATGTAACTGCATGATGGCATAGACAATTTTACTGCGATTACGCCATTCTGAAATTGACATCGACAGTTCACGTTGACTTAGTCTTAAAATATGCCGTTCACTCAGCTCAAATTCTGCCAAAATTTGCTGTAGTGTTTCAGAAAATCGAGCCGAATCTGCTAGTTTTTTTAAAATCGGCTCTAAAATAGGATGATGACTTTGAGGTAAATATTGATCATAACATGGTGCAAAAGTCAGTTGATCTAACAGTACTTGTAATAAATGTTGATGATAATGTTCAAAATATTGCGAACTCTTTTGATGAGTTAAAATTTCATGAACAGTTTGCCTTAAAAATGGTTGTACAGTTAAGGTCTGGCAGCGTGTTGAAAATTGATCACATAACTGTGGATGCAAACGAATACAAATATAATGCATCACGTGTTGATCAAGCGCAATTGAACAATGCTCAGTTTGTGGTGGAATCCAAATGCCATAACTGGGTGGCGATAAATAGATTTTCCCATTGATAGAAAACTCTAATAAGCCATTGAGGCTAAAGTTGAAATCTCCCCATAAACAACTATGGGGAGTAATTACATCATTTTTTTTATAATGAAACTCTTCAATTTCAATCCATTGACTGAGCTGAAACATATTTTCAAGCACAAGTATATTTTCCAAAGTTATGAGTTTTCACAGCTAATTTTAGGATTGTTTAATCCACGTGACCAAGTGAAAATTGAAATGAGCGCTAAAATGATAAAACTCAGTACACTATATAATAAAATGTTGGCATTGAAATGATCGACAATATAACCACCAAACAAAGAACCTGTTGCGATCATAACTTGAAAGAAACCAACAAATAAAGGCATACCTTTTTCGACAGCCTGAGGTGCGTGTACAAACATCCAAATATTGGCTGTCGTTGGAAATGCGCCAAAAGAGAAACCCCATAATGCAGTAAAAATAATCGCCCCTATTTTATAGATGGCAAAAACAGGGAAGCAGAAATAAACAATAGCAAAACATAGGCTGACAAAAGCAAAGGTATAACGTACGTTAATATTGCTGCTATAACCTGCAAAGGCATTACCAAAAATACCTGCCACACCATAAAGTAATAACAAATAACTGATGGTTGAGCCGTCAAAGCCTGCTACATTTTTAAAGAAGGGTGCTAAGTAACTATAAGACGAAAAATGAGCTAAGCCGACTAAAAGTATAATAATTAAACCTTTACGTGCTTTGGGTTCTCGTAATAATGCAGGTAGGTCACGAAAATGGATAGCTGAGCTTGGTTTAAGTTGTGGTAAGAAAAAGATTTCTAAGGCTAAAACGACAGCTCCGACTATAGCGGTTAACAAAAATGCAGTTCGCCAACCAAAAAACTCGCTAAGCCATGTCCCAATAGGCACACCTAAAACTGTAGCCAAAGTGACACCTGCCATGACAACAGCATTGGCTTTGGCAATTGGTAAATGCAAAGGAGCTAATTTTCCACTGAGCGCAATTGCCGTTGCCCAAAAGCCACCAATGGCAATACCTAAAATAAAACGACTGATTAATAAGAGTTCAAAACTATGTGAAATTGCTGTTATTAAGTTAGCAATGACCATAATTGCGGTCAGCCCAATGAGTAAATAACGTCGATCTAAGGTTTTGACAGAAATAGGAACAAGAGGGGCGGCTAAAGCAGCCATAATACCGGGTAAGGTGATCACTAAACCTGCTGTACCTACTGAAATGTTGAGATCAGTAGCAATTGCATTTAAAACACCAATAGGTAAAAACTCACTGGTTACAAGAGCAAAAGCAGTGACAGCAACTGTAATTAAAGCAAGCCAACTCCCATTAGAGTGTGTGGCGGGAGAGTCCTGAGAGTTAGAGAGAGAAGGATGTGTAGATTGCGGCATGGTCGTAACTCCTATGCGATTTATTATTAGCTATTTAATAGTGATCATTACAAAAATAAAATATTTGATTGAAAATACGATGTCAATTAATTTAATAATGATCGTTATAAAAAAATGTGGGAAGTTTATGAGCGAGATGAAAATTGAAAAAGATCAATCACAGGAAGATTTGACGGCAAAGCGCAAACGTGGTCGACCAAAATGTTTTAATGAGCAAGAGGCGTTACAAAAAGCGATGTTATTGTTTTGGGAATATGGCTATGAAGCCACCTCCATGAGTGATTTAACTCAAGCTTTAAATCTATCAGCACCCAGCATTTACAGTACTTTTGGCGATAAAGCACAATTATTTCAACATTGTTTAGAATATTATTTGCAACATGAAGCTTGTCCTATTGAGCCGATTTTTCAAACTGCAAAAACTGCAAAAATTGCTATAGAGTTATATCTATATGAAACGGTAAAACGCTTAGTACAAGATCATAAGCCAACAGGTTGTATGTTGGTCGTTGCTGCGATGAATTGTTCCGAAGAAAATCAATCTTTACAACAAGATTTATTACTCAAACGTCAACAAGTAAAAGAGAAGATTTATCAACATTTACAACAAGGAAAAGCTACGGGTGATTTATCGATACATGCAAATGTACAGGAAATGACAGATTTTTATAGTACAGTGATTCAAGGTTTGACCATGCAAGCTAGAGATGGCGTCAGTAAGCAACAGTTAAACCAAGTCGTGGATTATGCCATGCAAACATGGCATGTCTTGATCAAAGAAAATTGATCTTGAGTAGGAATCGAAACGAAATTAGAGGCTAGTTGTCTAAATTTAGGTATAAATGTCTGAAATACGATATTTAAAACTTTTTAGACTTATCTACAATAAACCTTGCCTAACTTAGATAAGCTGAAGTGATGAACACAAAAACCACAACGATTTGGTGGGCATTTAGTTTGCCTATACTCGCTGTATTAATCTGGTCTATGAATATCGCAGTAACACGCTATGTTGCTGATTATATTACGCCTGTCAGTATTAGTTTTTATCGCTGGTTGGTTGCATTTATTATTTTAACTCCTTTTATGGCTAAAAAGGTGTGGCAAAACCGACATTTGATTCAGCAGCATTTTTGGCAATTTGCCATTTTAAGTGCTTTTGGTATGGTGTTATATCAAGGGCTTGCTTATTCTGCGGCACATCATACCTCTGCTACAAATATGGGAATTATCAATGCATTTATTCCCGTATTTACCATTTTTGTTTCTATGTTTATTTTACGAGAAATTCCAAATCGTTTCGCAGTGATTGGAAGTATCTTGTCATTTTTTGGCTTAATTTATGTCATGGCACAAGGTGATTTTGCGAGTTTGCTCGGTTTAAGCGGGCATTCTGGTGATTTTGTCATGATTTTAGCCGTTTTTTTCTATGCTTTTTATGGGGTTTTTCTCAAAAAATGGCAACTCAAAGTACCGCTTTTAATTAGTTTATACGTTCAAATTGGTTTTGCCTTGGTGTATCACTTACCTTTTATTTTTTGGTTTGGTTTACAAGGCATTGATGCAAACAACGTGGCGAGCGTGTTATATGCTGGCATGTTCCCATCTTTAGTTGCACCGTTCTTTTGGATGTTGGCGGTTCAGTATCTTGGACCGAATAGAACCAGTATTTTTATGAATCTAATGCCTGTCTTTACTGCAATTATTGCATTCTTTTGGCTTAATGAAGCATGGACGATATATCACAGTATTGGTGGAGTGATTATTTTATTGGGTATTGTGTTAGCACAGAAAAAGACTGCTGTTGTAAATCCAATGCAATCTGCAAAATAATGAGTGAAAAGTGGTCAATTGTTTAAGTTTTTTTAATACTATTTTTGTATTACTTGATACCTAAAAAGTATGATTTGAGGAGATATTAAACTTTCACTTTGCTGTTTTAATAAAATTTGGAGCAAATATAACCATTTAATTTTATTGAAGCCCTCGTGTTTTTGTCAAATTCATTTTGTATATAAGTCTCGTAAAATAAAGATGAAATTTGTATTAAATGGTGATTTGTAGCATAATAACTACATAGACAAGATATAGTGATTTTTCATTCATTATTGAATTGAGCTAAACAAATTTGTAATACCCTCTGGATGTGACAAACATCCTTTTTCATACTCAGCCTACCCTATATGGCTGAGTTTTTTTTTGCTTAATTTTGACCATGACTTAAATAAGAGCGCTTTTAAAAACGCTCCATTTGATACATTTATACGATAGGGCAAGACCAATTTAGGCGCGAATAACTTCACCTGTGATTGCATCTAAAATACGACTTGGTTCTTGGCTTAAGCCTAAGTCACCGTTGAGATAATTTGGTTCAGAACCAAAGTAACGGTTCACTTCTTGTAATGAGCGAGCTGGTTCTGCACCAGCAGCATTAGCGCTAGTCGACACAATAAACCCACCAAAAGCATTGCATAACGCGATACATAACGGATGTGTTGTAACACGAACAGCCACTTTAGGATGACTACCTTTGATCCATTGTGGAATATTATGATCAGCAGGAAGTAGCCAAGTTGTTGCGCGTTCATTTTGACTGCGATGTGTCCAAGTTTCAATGATTTGTGTACGAATTTTGGGGTCTAAGTTTTGCAATAAATGTTCTACTTGTGAAATTTGTCCTGCAAGTAAAATGACACCTTTTTCAATTGGGCGTTGTTTTAAACGTAAAATTTCTGAAAATGCTTGTTCATTCATTGGGTCGCAACCTAAGCCCCACACTGCTTCTGTTGGATAGGCAAGGACTTGACCTTGACGTAAAACTTGTGCAGCTTCAGCAACTGAGGTTGTAATCATGGATATTCACCTTGTCCTAGAGAAAGAACTATTGTGAACCTTAATGGCTAACTCGGCAACGTAAGTATAAACCTGATTGTTGAATACACATTCCTAATAGCTCTAATTCCATTAAATATCCAGTCAAAATAGCGACATCTAAATTTAATTTTTGATGCAAAGTATCGAGATCCTGCCCAATCCAATCAAGTTGTTGGTAAAGTTGAAAGAGATGTTCTTCTAAAATAGGATCTTGTTCAACTGTAGATTTTGGTTGATTATTTTGACAATGCCATTGAGTTGGAAGTGCTAAATCTTCAATAATTTGCTCAGGATGATCAACTAAAATAGCACCTTCACGAATGAGTTGATGACAACCTTGATGGTAGTCACTATAAATATGTCCTGGAATAGCAAAGATGACTTTTCCTTGTTCCGCCGCAGCTTGAGCAGTAATGAGCGAACCACTTTGTAGGGCAGCTTCTGCAACTAAAACGCCTAAACTCAACCCACTCACAAGACGATTTCTTCTTGGGAAATTTGCTTTTAATGGAGGCGTATTAGGTAAGAAAAGTGAAATAACTGTGCCTGAATTTTCTAAAATGTGGCTGTGTAACTGACGATTTTGGCTTGGGTAAATTTGCTCTAAACCTGTGCCAATCACCGCAATGGTACGTGAATTTTTGAGTGCGCCAGTGTGTGCGGCTGCATCTATTCCTTCGGCTAAACCACTGGTAATAAAAAATCCTTTTTCACTTAAATAATAAGCAAAATCATAAGCAACTTGTTTGCCATGTGGGCTAGGTTTGCGACTACCAACGATCGCAACTTGTGGTTGTGTTAAATTTTGCCAAACACCTTGACCAAATAAAATAGGTGGATGATCTGAATAGGGGAGTAACTGTTGAGGATAGTGGTGATCTGTATCTAGAAGAATAAAATCACAATATTGTTTTAATTTTTCTAAGCATTGTTCAAACGTAATTTGTCCTGAGTGTGTTAAAAAATCTGTGGCACGTTGAATATGATTTTTATGAATATGTGTTTCAGACCAACGCACCAGATTTTCAGGCGCAACCGCTTGAGAAATAGAACCAAAGAATATTTCTAATTTTCTAAAAGCGAGATTTGAATGTTGAACTAAATACCATAATTTGATGGTATCTAATTGCTCATCAGATATAAAGTTCAACATGGTCAAATCACATTTTTAGTTTTTATTAGTCTTCGGCAATAGCAGGTGTTTGAATTGCTGCACCGACTTTAATTGGTAAAGCACTGTCTAACACATAAGCATAGCTAAAACGGTCAAATGTTTTAAATATCATCACTGTTGCGACATTTTGGTTAGGTAGCTTCACTGTTTCTTTGGTTTTAGGATCACGAACAAGTTCACCTTGTTGGTATACACTAAACACTTGTCCAGCTTTTGCACCATCTTGACTACCACGATCAAGAGTGACTACACCATGTACTGCTGCTGTTCCAATAGAACCTTGAACACGTACAACTTTACCGCCTGTAAGCACTTCATTTTTTGCAGTTGGATAAAAAATAGTTGGCAAGCTAGCATCGTAAACAGGTAATACATAATCACCATTACGAACTTCAGCATTATAACTATCTGTTAATTCTAAGGTAGTAACATCATTTTCACCTGCAACAGCAACAGCTGAAGCAACCTCTGTGAGTTCTTGACCGGCATTATATTTTTTACCATTTGCATCTACAAATAGATAAGGTTCAGCTTGACGGTAAACACCATAACGTTGCCCAACATTTAAGCCATTTCCTCGTGCGTAAACAGTTTGCCCTGCGCCTGTGATCATACGATTATCAGCTGCACCTAAGATGTAAGGCACACCAACTAAGGATTCAGGAGAAATAATAATACTATGTTCTAACCAAGGTTTAATATCCGCACCTGAAATCACTGGAATTGTATTGCCAATAGATTCAACACGAACTTGTGGACGTATAGATCCTCCACCTTGATGGCGACGAATAATCCCTTCACAACCATCACCTTCATCTACGCCAATCAATGGGCGACCATTGAGTGTACAGAGAAGTAATTTATCACCAGGGTAAATCCAATGAGGATTTTTTACATGACGGTTGCTTGCCCAAATCTCACGCCAACGCCAAGGCTTGCTGAGAAAACGTCCCGAAATATCCCACAGTGTATCACCACGTTTCACCACATAAACATGTGGTGCATTGGCTTTAAGTGAAGGCGGATTTTGGTTTGGACTTGGTGCTGCGTGTGCAACATCTACTATAGCAACACCTGCGCTGACGCAGAGAGCCATAGCCAAAACCTGCTTTTTAAACCCCGTGGCATTAAACTTAGTGCCGTTGAAAAACTTTATCATTATCATAATTCCTGAAATTATGCGTATAAATACGTTATAATATGCATCTTACACATTTTTATTTGATGAAGCATATTCTTCATTTAGTATTTTAGATCAATGGCATAGCAAGTGAGGATAAGTATGGCCTTATTACCTATTTTAAGTTTTCCTGATCCCCGTTTGCGCACCATTGCAAAACCTGTCAATGAAGTGACGGAGGAAATCCGTCAGCTTGCAGCGGATATGTTTGAAACCATGTATGCAGCACCAGGTATTGGCTTAGCTGCAACACAAGTAGATCATCACATTCAGCTTATCGTTATGGATTTGTCTGAAAATAAAGATCAACCGATGGTATTCATTAACCCCAAAGTGACTCCGCTCACAGAAGACACTCTTCCTTATGAGGAAGGATGTTTATCTGTGCCCCAAATATACGATAAAGTTGAACGCCCGTCACGTGTCAAAATCGAAGCACTCAATTTAGAAGGTGAAACTTTTGAAATTGAGGCAGATGATTTGCTCGCTGTGTGTATCCAACATGAAATCGACCATTTAAATGGTAAATTATTTGTAGATTATTTGTCACCATTAAAACGTCAACGTGCACGTGAAAAAGTTGAAAAAGTGCTCCGTCAACGTGAAAAACAGAAAGTTCCTGCACGTCGCTAGTTGAAAGAATAGTGATTGATGAATAAAAACCCAATTTCGATTGGGTTTTGTTATACTGAGTAAGAGAAAATGTTGGGATAAACATGTTGTTGCGAAATGGGTTGCTGCTGAGTGCTTTAGCAGTATGTTTACAGATTGCTGTATTTCTACAGCCTTTATTGCCGAAGCAATATCAAATTGCACCGGTCTGTGAAACAATTTCGCAATTACTATTACAACCTGTTGCTCAGCAAAAGCATATAACTGCTCATTCTTCTTCTACACATCATCATATTTTACAGGTTGAACAACCTGTCCATGCGCATGATCACCATGATCCAAATCATCAATGCCAATACTGCACAGTATTTGGTAATTTGGTTTTGCCGCCTAATTTAGAAATTAAAGAAGTGCTTGTGCGTATACAAGTACGTTTAGTTGCATTTCAAAAAACATTTCGACATGTTTATTTTGTTTTACAACGTTTATTTCTGATTCCACAAGGTCGAGCCCCGCCACTTCTCGCTTAAATCTAATATTTTTTCTGGGTCTTTGTAGGCTCCAGTTTAGTTTTATTTAAAATTTAAGTGAGAAATTAAGATGGCTCAGCCAAAATTCTTTTTACAGCCTTTGACGGCTGCGATTTGTGTTGCGTGTTATTCTGGAAGTATTCAGGCACAACAAATAGATACTGAAGATAATGTCCAACAATTAGCCCCTGTTGTGATGACTGCACAAAAAGCCAATGATGCAAATGGTCTGATTGTCCGTGCAGATCCTAAACAGCCGATTCAGCCTGTGCCTGCAACAGATGGAGCAGACTATTTACAAAGTATTGCAGGCTTTAGTTCAGTTAAAAATGGTGGAACAAATGGCGATGTGACTTTCCGCGGTATGTTTGGGTCACGTATTAAAATCTTAACTGACGGAACAGAAAATTTAGGTGCATGCCCATCACGTATGGATGCGCCAACATCTTATATTCAGCCTGAAAGTTTTGACCGTATTACCGTCACTAAAGGTCCTCAAACAGTTCAATATGCAAATACAGGTTCTGCTGCAACGGTTATTTTTGAGCGCCAAAAACCTAAATTATCTGAAGATCAGTCTTATTTCGGGCAAGCGAGTGTATTGCTAGGTTCATATGGTCGTTTAGATCAAAATATTGAAGCAGTTGCAGGGGATGAGCAAAAATATATTCGCCTGAATGCAAATCGTTCAGAATCTAATAGTTATGAAGATGGAAATGGCGATAAAGTTCCTTCGGCATGGGAGCGTTGGAATACAGACTTGGCTTTAGGTTGGACGCCTGATGCAAATACATGGCTTGAGCTGAGTGCAGGTAAGTCAGATGGTGAAGCACTTTACGCTGGGCGTGATATGGACGGCTCACAATTTGCCCGTGAAAGTTTGGGATTGCGTTTTGAAAAGAAAAACTTGACTGATGTGATTAAAAAAGTCGAAGGGCAGGTGAACTATAGTTATAACGACCATGTGATGGATAACTTTAGACTACGTACTCCACCATTGATGGAAATGGAGCATGATGGGCATAAAATGAATATGCCGAATCCTTCTGAAATGCAAGTGACACGCCGTACGCTAAATTCACGACTTGCAGTAACGTCTGAATGGGACAAACTGAGTTTAATTACAGGTGTAGATACGCAACAAAATCATCATGCAGGCAGTATGAAGTCGATGATGATGAATATGCCTTTAACAACCAACATGAAATTTAACTCTTATGGTGCTTTTGGTGAACTTGGTTATAAGTTGAATGACCGCTATAAATTGGTGTCTGGTGTGCGTATTGACCAAGTTAAAATCGAGGCATTACAGTTAAATGAGGATCGTAAAGAGACTTTACCAAGTGCATTTATCCGTTTAGAAAGTCAACATCCTGAACATGATGCTAAAACTTATATTGGTTTAGGTTATGTTGAGCGTGTTCCTGATTATTGGGAGTTGTTTAGTACTGCGCATGGTAATTCAGGCATGCCAACACCAACTTTTAATGATTTGGATACTGAAAAAACCTTGCAATTAGATCTCGGTTATCAACATCAACATGGTGCATTAAAGTCATGGGCATCGGCTTATGCAGGCTTGGTCAATGACTATATCTTAATGAGCTATCATAATCATGCAACAGGTGGACATGGGCATGGATCATCATTTAGTGCCAGTGCTAAAAATGTTGATGCAACCATTGCAGGTGCAGAAGCAGGTATCGGTTATGACTTTACTGATGCGATCCAAGCAGATGTAAGTGCTATGTATGCATGGGGTGAAAATACCGATACGCATAAGCCATTACCACAAATTGCACCTTTAGAAGGGCGTTTAAATGTTCGCTATGTACAAGATAAATATACATTTGGACTACTTTGGCGAGTTGTTGCAAAACAGGATCGTATCAGTCTACACCAAGGTAATATCGTCGGTTATGATATGAATGAAAGCAAAAGTTTTAATACACTTGCCCTCAATGCCTCTTATAACCTTGCTAAAGACATTAATATCGCTGTAGGTGTAGATAATGTTTTTGATAAAGCCTATACAGAACATTTAAATAAAGCTGGAAGTTCAGGTTTTGGTTTTGCCAGTGAAGAGCAGTTCAATAATATTGGACGTAATTATTGGGCACGTATGAGTATGAAATTTTAAATCAGTTTTTCCTAAACGCTAGAAAAAGAAGCCATTGTTTTTAAATGATGGCTTCTGTCACAATAGATAAAATAAAGTATTCAAGTAAAAATATGACGATCAATATTGATGAAATCGCACGTGTACTCGCATCTTGTAAAGAATATGAAATTTTAGAATTACATTGGGATGAACATCGTAAACAGCAATTAAAGATCGCTTTACAACAATATACTTCAGAACCTTTTTGTGTTTATCGCCTAATTCGCAAAGAACAGGGCAATACAATTTATTTATTATGCTTGGCATCATATCAGCCTACAAAAGCTTGCGAGTCAGAATATAGTCCAGTCAGTTTTTTTAGGCGAAGTGTGCCTTTTCTTTTATTATTTGCTATTTTTTTAATGACAGCATTTTTTGCCAGATACAAAGATTCATTTTTATCCGCGACCTTTTTGATTAGCCTGCCTTTTGTGATGGGCGCTTTATTTGAATATCTACGCAGCATAAGTAGTAAACGTGTTGCAAGCATTAAAAATGTCTTAAAAACTCAATTGTGGGTTATGTTTATTTTATTGATCACCAGTGTTTTTGTCCTGAAAGAAGGGACGATTTGTGTGATCATGGCATTTCCATTGCTTTTTTTGGCTCTTGTAAGTGGTGCATTACTCATGCGAAGTGTGTGTAATTATCTCTGGCAGCCAACAAAAAAAATCTATTCTTTGGCTTTGCTGCCATTTTTATTGCTTTATTTTTTACCACAACATGCCAGTGATCATTTTGGAACTGTTGAACGGGAAATGATTATTTATGCGCCTCAAACAGAGGTTTTTCGTGCAATTCATCAGATTGGTCAGATTAAAGCTGAAGAAGTTCCTAAAAGCTTTATTTTTACCATGGGATTTCCAAAACCGATTTTCGGTAAGACGGAACAAAAAGCTGAAGGAATTGTACGTACGATCGAATGGGAGCGTGGCGTTAAATTTGAAGAAAAAGTATTAGCAAATTATCCACCTTATTTACTGAGTTGGGATTACACATTTAACAAAGATTCATTTCCTAAAGGTTCTTTGGATGATCATGTTGAAGTTGGTGGACAATATTTTGATTTGCTTAAAACAGATTATCAGCTTGAAAAAATTGATGATCAAACAACCAAACTCATTTTAACAATAGATTATCGAGTTTCAACTGAGTTTAATTGGTATAGCAAAGTTTGGATTGATTATGTTTTAGCTGAATTTAGTGATGTGGTGATGACCATTCATAAAAATAGATTGGAGCATCGTTAATTCAGTCATACGACTGTAGTAGAAAACTTACAGTCGTATCATTACCTAAAACGATTCACTATTGATGCATACTTGCAAGTTGTTTGCTTTGTTCTTGATAAAACTCAAGACCGACTTTTTGCATTGTGCGACCATGATGACGTAAGAAGTGATCTAAGCGTTTAGATTTCTTAGCGCCTGTATAAAGTAAAACATTTTTAATCAACAGATAATAAGCAAACCAAGAAGCTGAACGTGGTTTCAAACCTAAACTTTGCATTTTATTTCGACCAATAAAAAATTGGGTTAATTGAAGATGCTGTCGATATGCCAGCTTTTGTTGTAAAAGCGGAAAATAACGATATTGACGTTCAAACGGTTCTTTGGACAGACTAGACCCTAAAGCACGGCTTGATTCATCTGCTTGAGGATGGGCGAAACGCATCCAGTACATCAATTTCCAACCTTGGTATTCCTGATCAACCAACCATTTTTCATCTATGCCCATTAACCAACCTGCATATTTCCAAAAATGTAGAAAACTTTCTTTCTCTTCTTGATTTGGAAATATACCTAAAGCACGAATACCAATTAATACGACACCACTAAATGCAATATTCGTCATGGCTTGATCATACTGATTAATCGGAGTCCCCCAAGTTTTTGCATCCCATTTTTCTGACTGACTTAAGTGATAACGGACTAAAGCGTGAATAAAACGCACATAAATTGTAGAAGTAAAGCCTGCATTAAAACGTTCAAAGGCATGAGGTTCTGTAATATCAATCCACCATTTATTGGTTTCAGCCAATCGTTTACCTGCATATTTTTTTAATGCACCTGTTAAAATCAACGGTTGATTAAATCCAGGATATAAATAACCTGTCATTAAAGCCAAATCACGCAAGATAAAACTATTGTTGACTCCAAGACGATAAGTAAACTCTAAAGCCTGATCTATTTTCTTTTGATCATACCAAGAGGGTTTTGCTTGAACTATATCAAAAAAATGAGTGAGCTCAGGGATCTCGTGAGGTAAATGATCCAAACCTTGATATAGAGCAGTTTCAAAATATTGACGATGTTGATGAGGTTTTAATATGACCCATTTTATTAGGTGATCCATCTCTACATCACCTGTATGCAAGGCTTTCGCTAAAGACAGATACTCTTGGTATGACGGTTCTACTTTTTCACCGATCAAATAACTTATCATTTTAGCTTTTAAATGAGGTGTTACCATTGCTTGAAATGGCATTAAACGTTTAGGAATTGTTATTGTTTGCATTTTCTCAGAATTCCACTTATTGTTTGATTTAACTCTAATATGAATAATTATTCGCATTCAATTCGCATTTGGAAAATGTGTTTATGAGAAAAAGACCACAACAACAACGAGCTAAAATTATTGTTGAGACGATTCTTGAAGCAACACAATTATGTATTGCTGAGCAAGGTTTACTACAAGTTACAACACCTAAAATTGCTGAAAGATCAGGTGTGAGTGTTGGTTCGATTTATCAATATTTTGAAAACAAAGATGAGATTATCCAAGAATTATTAAGTCGAAAAAGTGAAAGTTTAGGTTTAGCGTTAAAGCAAATTGCGATGTCACAAAAAGGGCAAGTCTTAGAAGAAATCATTCCTCTTAGTATTCAATTCGGTTTTGACATGATGAAAGCCGATAATGGCTTTTTTATGGAAATTTTGAAAAATTGGCATGGTTACAACAATTCAGAGGCCTCACAAATTTTAGAAAAACACTTCTATGAGGTAGGACTTTATGTGTTTAGCCGTTTTTTTACTCATTGGGATTTCGAAACTTTAAAAAATAAATCCTTTATCATCATTAATAGTACGCTTTTTACCATGATGAGATATGCAAGTCACAATAATTTTTTAATTACAGAACAACAACTTAAGCAAGAATTAGCCTTAATGATTTTGGCATATTTAAAAGAAAAATAACGAAAATAAAATTTTAAAATATATTTTCTATATAAAACAATGACTTATATTTTTGTTGGTTTGAAATATAAACACATAGAAAATTAAATTTCCAAAAGGGGTTGCGTCTC
>NZ_PYIX02000233.1 GCF_003024515.2 Acinetobacter sichuanensis | reverse complement strand
TTTCACATGGGGGATTTAGGCTGGCAGATCTGGGGTTTTGTAAAGTCTGAGGCTGAAAAGATTCAAAAGGAAGCCAATCAAGTCAAAGAAGAAGTTTTGGGAAAGTCCGAGAACTCTACGATTGGCAAACCCGATACGGCATCCTCACCGACCACGAAAAAAAGCAACGCCAAGCGCTCAACATCGAAATAGTTGAACCACCTGAATATTCTTATACTGCACACACAGTGTTGCATGCTTACAACATGATCGCGCGTTCTAGACGATATGAACAAGGTACGCCGTTGGCATTGAGCATTGCGGATATCGAATCATATTTAGAATTACATGATTCTCCAGTTGAACTACATGTTTTTGTTGAATGTGTCTTGATGTTGGATAATTTATTTCTAGATCAGGCTTATAAGAAGAAGTGAGTTGTATTAAGTCATTTTACAACTTTATTAAATATGATTTTGGAATTCAAAAATCAATAATTGAAAAAGCAAAAACCCAAGATGTGGAGTCTTGGGTTTTTTGTTT
>NZ_PYIX02000232.1 GCF_003024515.2 Acinetobacter sichuanensis | reverse complement strand
TGCACCAGTTACGTCAGTTGTACGGAAATAGAATTGTGGACGGTAACCGTTAAGGAATGGAGTATGGCGACCACCTTCGTCTTTAGAAAGTACATATACTTCTGCGTCGAATTTAGTGTGTGGTTTGATTGAACCTGGTTTAGCCAATACTTGACCACGTTGTACGTCTTCACGTTTAGTACCACGTAGAAGAATACCACAGTTCTCACCCGCACGACCTTCGTCAAGAAGTTTACGGAACATTTCAACGCCAGTTACAGTTGTTTTAACTGTGTCTTTGATACCAACGATTTCAACTTCTTCGCCTACTTTCACAATACCTGATTCAACACGGCCAGTTACTACTGTACCACGACCAGAAATTGAGAATACGTCTTCGATTGGCATTAAGAATGCTTTATCGATTGCACGTTCTGGTTCTGGAATATAAGTATCAAGCGCTTCAACAAGTGCAAGTACAGCAGGAACGCCGTATTGACCATCTTCACCGTTAAGTGCAGCTAAAGCTGAACCACGGATTACT
>NZ_PYIX02000231.1 GCF_003024515.2 Acinetobacter sichuanensis | reverse complement strand
GGTAATCCGTGGTTCAGCTTTAGCTGCACTTAACGGTGAAGATGGTCAATACGGCGTTCCTGCTGTACTTGCACTTGTTGAAGCGCTTGATACTTATATCCCAGAACCAGAACGTGCAATCGATAAAGCATTCTTAATGCCAATCGAAGACGTATTCTCAATTTCTGGTCGTGGTACAGTAGTAACAGGTCGTGTTGAGTCTGGTATCGTTAAAGTTGGCGAATCAGTTGAAATCGTTGGTATCCGTGATACACAAGTAACTACAGTTACTGGCGTAGAAATGTTCCGTAAATTGCTTGACGAAGGTCGTGCAGGTGAGAACTGTGGTATTCTTCTACGTGGTACTAAGCGTGAAGACGTACAACGTGGTCAAGTATTGGCTAAACCAGGTTCAATCAAACCACACACTAAATTCGACGCAGAAGTATACGTACTTTCTAAAGACGAAGGTGGTCGCCATACTCCATTCCTTAACGGTTACCGTCCACAATTCTATTTCCGTACAACTGACGTAACTGGTGCG
>NZ_PYIX02000230.1 GCF_003024515.2 Acinetobacter sichuanensis | reverse complement strand
TTGTTATGAGTGATTTTGATAATGCATTTAATGATGTTAATAAGATAATCTATAAAGACTGTCTAGTCATACCCAAAGGCGCTATCTTACATTTAAATAATATACCTATTCGCTTAAGTGAAGATACGCGAGTAAATAGTAACCTTTCCTTATTGAGTGAGGGCTTTGCCTATCAAGATTCGCTTAAAGGTTCAAATAAAGCATATAGCAATCCTCAAATAACTATTAATGAAATAACTGCTGTTGAGGATTGGTAGTTTTTTGATTATCGCCCCCTCATCATCACACGTTTTCTATATTGGCGATTATTTTCTATATTGGTTTGAAAAAACTGATCCTTATCAAGTGATGATAAGAAGTTATTCACCATTTGAGCCTCAACAAACATATAAGCAGTTATAGTTCCATTATGCTCTTTCACCTGAAGAGTATTTCCATCAAAGGCTACTTGTTCAATTTTTTCACTATTAATATTGAATGATTGCAAGTTTTTCTCCACCCGATCAGTAAGCTGCGTCGGGTTCGCAGTTT
>NZ_PYIX02000229.1 GCF_003024515.2 Acinetobacter sichuanensis | reverse complement strand
GCGCCTGAGTGGGCTTCAAGTTACTGCAAAGACTCAAGTGAATATTACTCGGTTCATGATGATTTTGAATGCTGTTACAACTTAAGTAACCTCCGCACCGCCATTGCTCAACATGAATCAAACAACCATCAAGAAACATCTCATTGTAATAACAGCGGAAATTGTGAAAAGCGGTTTAATTCTAGTGAAGTAATCAAGCAACTCGAATTAGACCACATCACCAACATCCGCAATCACATCTCGCCAAATACGAAGGTGGTGGAGTTATGAGCTTTTATCCTGAAACCAGCACAATCAATATTAAAGATGATGAGAAAGTCATCAAGTTTGAGAGAGTGTTTCAACGTGCTGAGTGCAAGCATAGTCACATTGAAATCTCAGAAGAAGATAACGAAGTTTTGTGCCTAGATTGCAAAACTAAATTAAATCCAATCTGGTGGATATCTAAATATTTAAAGCATCTCAACCAAGTAACTGAACGAAATAATCGAATGTTGTCTGAGGCTAGGGAAATTACTAAGAAGCTTGAAAA
>NZ_PYIX02000023.1 GCF_003024515.2 Acinetobacter sichuanensis | reverse complement strand
AATGTAGTGTTTTTCTGCTAAAGCACTAGGTTTGTGACCTAATATTTGTGCAGTGACACCTAAAGGAATATCTACCCATTCCGCCAATGACTTAAATGAACGTCTGAGGTCATATATTGTTAGCTGAATATCTATTTCATTACAGATTTTATTAAATTCTTTGTAGGGATTGACAATGTATCCCGTCGCAGAGGTCTTACTGCTAAATATATAAGATGAAACGCTTGTTTTTTCTATGTCACATAATAGTTTTTCAATATACTTAGTCATTGGAATGGTACGACCACTATCTTCAACTTTATCTTTTAGTTGGATCGTCTTCCATCTAAAATCCAAGTCGTCCCATTTTAGTGATAGAAATCCTTCTTTGCGAGCACCAGTTAATAAACAATAGATATAAAATGCAGCCAAGGCCTTGTTTGGGAGTTGAGAACAGTAGAAAACCATATTTCCAACTGTTCTTTTAGTACGCAATCCTTTCTTGCTTGAATTGGTTTTACTTTAGATCTTACTTTTTTGGATTCAATGGCATTTAAAGGAGCTACTCTTTGGAATCTATCATCTTCTACACACCAATTTAAAAAGGCTCTAACGAGACGGTAAGCTTTGCTAGCTGATGTTCCTCGGTAACTATTATTTTGAGTCCAGTCTGAAAAATAGTTGTTATCAAGGTTTGAGAGCTTTTCTTCTAATAATTCAAAAATAGGCTGAGGCTTATAGTTAAATTTTTTGATTTCATCAAAACCGCCTCTTGATAGCGATAAATGATCAGGATAGGTGAGTTTTTCCCATCTTTTTTATTTTCGTCAAGATAAATATTCCAAGCTTCTTTGAATAAAGTTTCTTTTCGTTTTTCAGTCTTAAGATATTCTTGGTCGGATTTAATACGTTTATCTTTTTCAACTTTAGGGTCAATCCCTTGTGTGCCCATTACAGCAAGCTCTTTAGCTTTTTCACGGGCATCAGTTAACTAAGCATTGGTAAAGGTGATGTAAGTGTAAAAATTTTTTAAGTCGAGCATTCATAATCAATAAAATTAGTTTAAAGATTTAGATAATTTTCTAGTAGAATTTGATAGAGTTAGGTTTAAATTTAGTTAATTTGATTAAATTATTACAGATAAAAATTAGTTTTACTTTATTGAGTGAAAAATGGAAAAATTTACTTGGGTTGGAACGTTCGAAAAAATTTCAGAATGGTTATTACAGTATGAAGATAACCAAGAGTATTTAATTCAACTCCTTAAAAAAATTGGTGTAAATAAAGGTTTAGATGATCAAGATAACAATGGCAACAGTTTCCTATTACAAGAAATTGATCCTTTTAGTTTTATCGCACTCATATTGAAACATGGTGAAGAAAAAAGAAATCAATTGATTCAGAATTTAAGTGATCTAGAAAACTTAAATCTAGAAACTCCTTCAGATTATTCGGGGGTTCCTAATGTTCTGCCTTTAGGCGCATGGTTATTTGCTTATGCAAAAGAACGTCAAAATTCAGATATTAAAACTTTATGGAAATTATTTGTTGCTATTCACAGGAGTGAAGAGCTAGAACTATTATTTAATAGTGCCTTAGAGATTAAGCAAACGGCTATAGGCAAGTTAAGCCAAATGATGTTTATGTTATTCCCTAGTAAATTTTTTCCGCTAGATGGTCAAACGGAACATTGGCTAATTGAAAACAACATTTTAAGTGCTAAGAAAAAAAAATTATGGGTTGATTATAAAGCTGTTTTGGATGAATTGACTGAGAGATTTAACTACTCTTTTGCTGAGCTTTCTCATAGATGTTGGTTTATAAATACTTATGATCTAAATGCAGAAAATCTAGATATTTTATTAGAAACGAATTATCAAAAAATTAGTGAAGGTACAGATAAAATTAAAGGTTTTATCAATCATTCACAAAAACAGTTAGCTTTAGAAATTGGGGTAAAGAAGAATAAATCTGCTGGTCAAAATATTATAGATTTAGATAATTTCAATATCATTTTAGAGCACACGTTAGATATAGAAATTTCTAGTCAATGGCGAGTTGTAGGTAACTCGAATCTAAGTCAAAAAAATGCACCTAATCTTTGTGGCAAAGAAGTATGTGTTTTCCGAATTAAAAATGAATTGCATAGCTGGAATAATGTTTTAGATATTTTAGATTTATACGACGGTTGTAATATCAGTGAAGAAAAGAGCTTTATTGATGATTTAGGTATAAAAATAGATATCAAAAAAAATGAGGAAAAAATGGTAAATCATCCCTTAAATCAAATTCTATACGGACCTCCTGGCACAGGTAAAACATATGCCACAACAGAATTGGCTGTTCAAATTGCTGATCCAGTGTGGTATGCCTCACTAACAGTGATCGACATTATCGAACGTCATAAGATAATTAAAGAAAAATATGATGATTTAATTAAGGCAAAGCAAATAGCTTTTACCACTTTTCACCAAAGTTTTAGTTATGAAGACTTCATTGAAGGTTTAAAAGCATATATTCCTGAAGAAGAGAAAAATATTGCTTATAAGGTTGAAGATGGGATTTTTAAGCGTATTGCTATTGCAGCGATGAAATCACAAGGTATTAATCAATCAGATATAGGATTGAACCAAGAGCCAACTATTTGGAAGATATCTTTAGGTGAGCGTTGGGAAACAGAACGACGTAAAAGATATTTTGAAAATGGTCAAGCAAGAATTGGCTGGAGTAATGTTGGTGATTTAAGAGAGGACCTTACTGAAAAAGAGCAATTGTATTATGATTCATTGAAGTCAAATACACATTCTACTTTGAATGATTTTAGCTCAAGAATGAAAATTGGTGACATCGTTTTATGTTTGAAAGATCAGCAAACAATTCAAGCTATTGGTATTGTGAAATCTGATTATTACTATGATGCGATTGATAAAGATGACTATGCACATGTCAGAGATGTAAATTGGATTGCGAAGAATATCAGTTTAAATATCTTAGCGTTAAATAATCAGACGAATTTAACTTTAAAAACTGTATATGAGTTATACAGAATGAGTTGGTCAAATATCATTGAAGAGTTAAAAAAGCAAAATATTGAGATCGATGGTTTAACAACATCTGAAGTTGTTGTAGAACAGAATCATAACTATGTCTTGGTGATGGATGAAATCAATCGTGGCAACATTTCAAAAATTTTTGGTGAACTCATTACGCTTATTGAAGATGATAAACGTGCCGGTAAGTCTGATGCACGTGAGTTAACTTTGCCATATTCAAAAGAATCTTTCACTGTACCTTCAAATTTATATCTCATCGGTACGATGAATACGGCAGATAAGTCACTAACACAGTTAGATTTAGCTCTGCGCCGTCGATTTGAGTTTAAGGAAATTGGTCCAGATAGCCAAATTCTAAAGGATATGGAAGCATCGCAACATGATGTGGACATTCCTCTAATGCTCAAAAAAATGAACCAACGTATTCAATATTTAAAAGGTAAAGATTATCAAATTGGTCATAGCTATTTCATGCCCTTATGTTCGGAAATGGACCAAGCTGAGTATCTGCAAACATTACGACGAATTTTTGAAAATAAGATCATCCCGTTATTACAAGAATATTTCTTTAGTAATTTAAAACATATCGGTTTGGTACTGAATGATCATCCAGATGATACGGATGAGCGAAAGATCATTCAGGACTTAAATCTTGGTGAAGATATCTTTGGCTATGGACAGCAACCAAAAGGAAATCCATTGTTTGCAGTTGAACTAAATCTAGACTGCTTTAGTGATCTAAAACGTTTTCAACAGATCTATAAGTAAGATGATTACGGTAATAGAATACGCAGAGCTACAGTCTTATCAAAAGACTGTAGTGACTGATAAGGCTGCTGATACGGTGATAGCAAGCCGAAGAGCTTATATTAGCCAAGAGACCTTGGATTGGATCGTTGATAAGTACCAAGCACCTCATACAGAGGAAACAGAACAGGTTCCTGTATTAGATGATGTAAGGCGTAACAGTTTTAAGCTGGGTGCTTATGTCGGCTATATACAAAGCCCTTTCAATAATGAGCAGATTCAAATTTTACCTAAAATTGAATTGGGTGACAGTCAGATTGAAAAGTCTAAGCGGATATTAAGAAACATGCTTTCTGAGGTCTATGACATACGGCCTAAACAGATTAGCGAAGCTGATTTAGAGCAAACTGATTTGCCGCTACATGAATGGATTATTCAGCGCTTTTTGGAGGAGCTTGATCAGCTTATACACCATGGTCTAAAACGTGATTATGAGTTGGTACAAGATGAGCAGCCGTATCTCAAAGGCCGACTTTTAGTTCAACAACAAATCAATCATGGAGTAGGAAAGGATCATCTATTTGCAATTGAATATGATGAGTTCTTATTTAATGGTATTGAAAACAAACTAATTAAAACAGCGTTAATTTATGCATTAGAAATGACTAGGAATGATCATTCCATCGTTATTGGGCATAACTTTACTGAATTAATGAATGAGATACCAATATGTCATGATCCTGTTGAAAGCTTAGGGCAATGGCGTGAAGGTAAGTTATTTAGTCAATACGAAGATATAAAACCATGGTGTGAGCTATTATTACTGAATATCAACCCATCATTTCAAAATGGCGAACGCCGTGGAATGTCTTTATTATTTTCTATGCCACAGCTTTTCGAAAAATATGTGGCGAAAAAGCTAAAAACTCAGTTAAAACCTGGCCATAGATTACAGATTCAACCGAGTCGACAAACATTGGTGAGCCACATACCTAACAATAGCACATTACAAAACTGGTTTGCATTAGAACCTGATTTAGCTATCTATAAGGCGGGGAACTGTCAGGTTATCCTCGATACCAAATGGAAATTTATTGATCAAGAGAGGGCTAATTCCACTGAAAAATATGGAATCAGCCAGGCTGATTTGTATCAAATGAATGCGTATGGTAATAAGTATTTTGGCCAAAAAGGTCAGTTGATTTTGATCTATCCAAAACATCAAAAATTTATGGAAAATTTGCCTAAATTTAACTATTCAGATGAACTTAGTTTATTTGTACTCCCTTTTGATTTGGAAGCAGGTATTTTGGTTGGAAAAGAGCATATAGAAGCTATGATTTAAAGGATTTTTCTAAAAAATGTTATCAATCGATACACTAAAAATTGGTCATAAACTTACAAACCATGAGTTATATAAGGTCTTTGGTTGTGGTAATTCAGGTGGTATGCGTCGTGCCAAGAAGACCAATAGCCTAATTATTATCTCAAGTCATGTAGAGTCAATTTACGAAGACCGATGGGATGGTGACATATTGCTCTATACAGGTATGGGGCTAAATGGTGACCAATCTCTAGACTTTAATCAAAATAAAACATTGAACGAATCTTCAGTAAATGGAGTTCAAGTTTGTTTATTCGAACAATTTAAGGTTAATGAATATACCTACTTAGGACCAGTTGATCTGATTCAGGCACCATATACAGAGAAGCAACCTGATCAGAATGGTCAACTTCGTACGGTTTATATCTTTCCATTAAAACTGAAGACTGGTGAACGTTATATTAATCAGAATGATGTTAAAGCCTGGCAGGAAAAGAAACACAAACATGCAAAGAAATTGTCACAACAAGAACTTCTAAACCGTGCTTTAAAAAGTAATCCACAAAGCAATGGATATAAGACTACAGTTATACAATATGTTCGTAATGAATACGTTAGTGAATATGCAAAACGTCTAGCTAATGGTATATGTCAATTATGTAATCAAACGGCACCATTTGAAGATAAAAAAGGAATGCCGTATTTAGAAACACATCACATTGCTTGGTTGGCACGAGGCGGAGAGGATACGATTTTTAACACAGTTGCACTCTGTCCAAACTGTCATAAACGTATACATATTTTAGATTTAGAACAAGATAAAGCTAAATTGTTGTCCAAAATACAGAACTTAGCTTTAGAGAACTAAATGCAATGAAAATTATTGAAGTTGTCGCAGCCATCATTCTTAATGATGAAAAAATTTTGGCTGTGCAAAAGGGTAAAGTTAAATTTGATTATGTGAGTTACAAATGGGAGTTTCCAGGTGGTAAGGTCGAAATTGATGAAAGCTTAGAACAGGCTATAACAAGGGAAATCTTAGAAGAGCTGAATATACATGTGGTACCGGAGCAATTACTTATCACTGTGAAACATAGCTATCCAGATTTTCATTTAGTAATGCATTGTTTCATATGTAATAAAATTGAAGGGAATTTGATACTTAATGAGCATATTCAAGCTGTATGGTTAGACATCGCAGACCTGCATCATTTGGATTGGGCTGAGGCAGATATTCCCGTAATTCCTGAAATAAAAAACTATCTATTAAGTAAAAGGTCTTATTGAGTTTTTATACTTAATTTTAGTATTTTTTTTAAATCTAATTAGCAACTAAGAATAATTTTAGGATAAATAATGGAACAGTTTTCTGGGTGGTCGGGGTATTGGGCAGAGTTCTTACAAGTAGATAAACAGAAGTTTATTGAACAGTTGAGTAATTATTGTCAAGAATTTGATTGGATAAAAACTGTTTCAGAACAGCAAATCATGGCATGGCATCATGAGTTTGATGTCATGTACAAAACGCTAAAAAATCTTTCAGAGAATATAGAAGCTTCGTTTTTAAATGAGGCTTGGATTTCATTTGAACATGAATTGTTTGGAGAGAGTGGTAAACGAGCAGCAGATGTAAATTTAGTGTTGCCATCAGGTGAATTATTTCTGATTGAATTTAAACATAAGAAGCGAGCAAGTTCTGAAGAGATTACACGTGCTGGTTTTGATTTAAGTACCCTACTTAAGTTCCACAGTGAATCGATAAATTTACAAGGGAAAGCATATTTAGTATTAACTCGTGAAGATGCACAGCCTTTTTTTGATGAGTTTATTGTGTGTGATATTGCACAGAATCAAATATTACGTAAGCTGAAAAAAGACTTATTGGTTTCAATAGCTAAAGATAAAAAATACGATGTAAGTAAATGGCAAAAAGGTATTTTTTACCGGCAGCCAGGTATTCTTAGTGGCACAGTTGATTTGTTCTATCATCATAAAATGCCAAATTTAAAAAATGAAGCATCGGAAAATCTAAAAGAAGCATAAAGCTAAACTTTCCCCCAAGTTATCCAAATTTAAGTGACAACTTGGGTATGAGGTCGGCCCAACTCCGTAAATTTATTTAATACTGCTACACGTGCATGCATCTCATTGACTTGGCTTTGGAAATTTCTTGCACTGAGTTTATCGCCTAATAATTTGATGCAATGCATTTTGGTTTCGACCAAACTTCGCCGATGATAGCCTGACCATTTTTTCCATAGTGTCCTGCCTAAACGTTTAACTGTTCGAAGTAATTCATTTCGCTCTAGCGAGCTAGTCTTTGTATCTTTCCAAGGTTTCGCATTTTTTCTTGGTGGAAGCACCGCATGCGCTTGTCGCTCTGCGATGACCTGACGGCATTGCTTGGTGTCATATTCTAGAAGATATCAATTTCCAATCTATCCTACCCAAATTATTAAAGGGTGTTTTTACACGAAGTGGACAAATTTGTTTTGCAGTTAAGCGCATATATGTGCCGAAAGATAAGCTTGATCTTTATTTTGACCTTTTGTGTGAAGAGGTTGATAAGTATAAAGTTGGACATGGCTTAAATTCAGAGGCAAATTTTGGACCACTCAACAATAAAAAGCAGTGGTCAATCGTACAGAAATTTATTGAAAATACAAAAGCATCGGATCAATGTGAAATACGTGAGTTAGGTCAAAAATTAAATCAAGAACAGTGGGATAAGGGATATTATATCTTACCTCATGTAGTTAAAACTTTAGATAATTCATTAGAGATTGTTCAGCAAGAACAATTTGGACCTATCATTCCACTGATTGGTTATGAAACTGTAGAACAAGCTATTGAATATGCAAATGATAATGAGCAAGGCCTATGTTCATCTATTTGGTCTGACAATATTGAGTTTGCTTATGAGATTGCACAAAAGATAGAAGCTGGTAGTACCTTTATTAATAGCCATAGCTTTGATTCTTTACAACTTGGTATGCCATTCGGTGGTATCAAACAAAGTGGTATTGGTCGTGAATTAGACATTAATGAAACTTTGAAATCTTATCTTGAGCCACATTCGATCCGATTCATTAAATAAAATTTTAAACCGTATTAATTCATATGTTATCTAGCCAAAAGCTAGATAACAGCTACATTTAAGGAAAAATGTATGAAAATAACAGCTGCTCTTGCGAAAGAAAAAAATCATCCATTATTAATTGAAGAAATTGAAATCGATGAACCTAAAGAAGATGAAGTTCTTATAAAAATAGTCGCGTCTGGTATTTGTCATACTGACGCAGAGTCAATTAAAGGGCATGGTGTACCTTTACCAGCAGTATTAGGACACGAAGGTTCAGGAATTATTGAAAGAGTTGGTTCAAATATTACTCATTTAAAAGTTGGTGATCATGTCGTCCTATCTTATTCATACTGTAACTCTTGCACCCAATGTCTTACGGGACACCATAATTTATGTATACGCACTATTGAACTCAATTTTGGTGGAAAACTACAAGATCAAACCTATCGATTGCGTAAGGATGGTCAAAATTATTCTACCTTTTTTGGACAGTCTTCGTTTGCTACCTATGCTTTAGCAAATAAAAATAATGTCGTTAAAGTGGATCATGACGTGGACCTGAGATTATTAGGTCCTTTAGGATGTGGTATTCAAACTGGTAGTGGTACGGTGTGAGGAACAGGTGTTCCAGCTTCAGTTTGTTTTAAAATACTCATGATTAAGCTGTCTGAATATTTAGATGTTTTCATAGGAAATCTCCTTGGATAAAGGTTATTCGATTTTCTACTTTTAAACTCGATTATTTGCGGGGAGCATTACCACTCTACTCCTCAAATACACATTCCTAAAATCATTTGAATACTATATTGGTTTGAATATACGTAAAATCATTTACCCATAGTTGGTTTGGATGATCAGCAGTTCTTTATTTTCACGTTCAAGCTGTTTAATTCGTTCTTGATCTGAAAGTTGCTGTACTTTCATTGGGTTTTTTATTTATCTAAATATTTTTGATACCAAACCAAACATGTAGAGTTTCAGGAGCGTAATTTTTCGGATTCAAGAAAAAGTTGAACTGCTCTTTCTTAGATTTCAGGGATATAGTTTGATTTTTTCATAGGAGTAGTCTTTTATATTGACTCTCCAACACACCCAGCGCGGTTCAATACGATGACTTAATGACAGTAATATTTCATATTTTGAAAGTTTAATTTTCATTACGTATGTTCTAACAGTGAAATTTTTTAATTAATCTTCTTTCATACCTTTAAAAGTTATGGAGTAAATATGAAAGGGAAAATTGCGTTAGAAGAACATTTTGCAATTCACCAAACACTAGGTGATTCAGAAAAATTCTTTGTACCAGATGTTTGGAAAACTAAACGTAGTCAATTACTTGATATAACTGGTGAGCGTCTACGTCGCATGGATGAAACTGGAATCGAATATTCTATCATCTCTTTAAATGCTCCAGCGATCCAAGCTATTCCAGATGCTAAAAAAGCTATTGAGGTTGCAAAAATTGCAAATGATACTTTAGCTGAATTAATTGCTAAACATCCTACTCGTTTTGGTGCATTTGCAGCATTACCACTACAAGATCCTGAAGCCGCAACTCAAGAGCTTAACCGTTGTATCACTGAATTAGGTTTTAATGGTGCGCTTGTTAATGGATTTTCAAATTTACATGATGATGAAACTGCTAAGTATTATGATGCTGAAGAGTATCTAGATTTCTGGGGTGAAGTATCAAGACTAGATGTTCCATTTTATCTGCACCCAAGGAATCCTTTATTAAGTCAGCAGCTCGGGATCAAGGACCATCCTTGGTTAATGGGCCCAGCATGGTCTTTCTCTGTTGAAACTGGGGTACATGCACTTCGTTTAATAGGTTCTGGTCTATTTGATAAATATCCGAACATTAATATTATCTTGGGACATTTAGGTGAATTAATTCAGAATAATATTTGGCGTACATCTCATTGGGCATCTGCAAATGGACGTAATCCGTTAGGTGTTAAAGCAGAGAAACCATTTATTGACTACTTCCGTAAGAATTTTTACTTAACAACTAGTGGTAATTTCCGAACTATTACGATGAAAAACTCTATTGATGAAATTGGATCTGATCGCGTTTTATTCTCAAGTGATTATCCATTTGAAGATATGGAGGAAGCAACACGATGGTTTGATAATGCAGAAATAGGCGAAAACGATCGAGAAAAAATCGGTCGTGAAAATGCTTATAAATTATTTAAATTGAATATTTAAGTTTATTAAGTCAATAACAATGATAGTTATTGGCTTTCTTTTGGTAAAAGGATTTTAAAAGTGAAAATAATTGATATTCAACAAGCTGTTGATACAAAGAAGTTATCTGTACAGCAGTGGATAATCTTTGCACTTTGCTTCTTAGTTATTTTGGCAGATGGTGTCGACACGGGAGTTATTGGTTTTATTGCCCCCGCACTGTTAGATGATTGGGGAATCAGCAAAAATGATTTACGCCCAGTTATGAGTGTTGCATTAATTGGTATGGCGGTGGGAGCAATTTTTTCAGGTATTTTGGCAGATAAAATTGGTCGTAAATGGGTCATTATTATATCTACCTTAATATTCGGTATTTTAACAATTTTAACAGGGTTAGCTGAGAATACTACGGAGATGGTAATCTATCGGTTCCTAACAGGATTGGGTCTTGGTGCTGCAATGCCCAATGCTGCAACCTTAGTGTCTGAATATATGCCCGCACATCGTCGAGCTTGGATGGTCAATCTCTTATTCTGTGCATTACCTTTGGGTATTACAGTAGGTGGTATTTTATCTGCAGGGCTTCTTTCTAGCTATGGTTGGAGCGTGGTGCTTTATATTGGTGGAGCTATACCCGTTATAGTTGCAATTTTAGCTATTTTTTTATTAAAAGAATCTCTTCATTTCCTTATTAAAAAAGAAGGACAAATTGAAGCTTTACAAATTGTAGAAAAAATTCAGGGGCACAAGATAGATGCTAAGCTCATTCCAGTTAAAAGTTTATATGTTGAAATAAATGAGCAAGGTACGAGTCCTGTCAAGCTGGTTATAGGTAAGTTTTTATTACCATCTATGATGATATGGCTGTGCTGTTTTATGAGTTTACTTGTATTTTATGTTCTTACCAGTTGGATGCCTACATTGCTAAAAGAATCAGGTTTCACGCCTGAACAGTTTAGCCTTGTATCAGCTGTATTTCCGTTTGGAGGGGTTGCAGGGACAATCTTAATTGGCTGGTTTATGAGTAAGTATGAGCCAAATCAGACAATCTCAATTGCTTACTTTGTGTCAGCCATTTTGTTTGTAATTACAGGTTTCTTTACACAAAATATTTATCTACTTGCCTTATTTATCTTTTTATCTGGTGCAGGAATTGTTGGAGCTCAATCTTCATTACCATCTTTGTCAGCTATTTTTTATCCAGCTGAGTGTAGAGGGGTGGGTGTTTCATGGATGCATGGATTGGGTCGTTTCGGCGCTATTTTTGGTGCATTCTTTGGTGCCTATATATTTACTTTTGATCTTGGAATAAGTGGCATATTTTTTGTTCTTGCATTGCCTATTTTAATCTCAGCATTAGCATTATTTATAAAAGGTCGATATGCAAGAAATAGAACCATGATGCCTAGTATCTCGAAAATTTAATTATTTTGATCAATCTTTACTGCCTCGAATTCGAGGTGGTATGGATTTTTATATTCAAAATTTAGGATAATAAAGATGAAAAATACAATTAAATCTGTACATAGGAAAATTCTAATCATACTTGGATTAATTATGACAGAAACAGTTTATGCTCAATTTATTGACGATGCAAAGCTCTCCTTAACTGCAAAGAACTACTACTTCGATCGAGATTATATAAATAATGTTCCATATCCAACAGCAAGAGATTGGGCACAAGGATTTATTTTCAATGCTAAATCAGGGTATACAACTGGTCCAGTTGGTGTCGGTTTAGATATTCTCGCTTTAGCTGGTTTTAATTTGCTAGGAAATCATAATAATGATAATGCTTCATCAGGGTTACTTCCAGTTAATACAAAGAATGAACGCGCAGACACCACAGGCGAATTACGTTGGACTGCTAAAGCTAAAATGAATAACTTGACCCTTCATGTAGGTACACTAGTGCCAATGTTTCCTGTAATTTTTTCAAGTCCTGCACGGCTTTTCCAACAAAACTATAGAGGTGCACAGTTACAAATTAATGATTTTCAAAATATCAAAATTCATGGTTTATATGTCGATCGTGTTAATCATAGAGACTCGACAAATTATGAAAAAATACGTTTAGCTAATACAAATGGAAGATTTAAAGCTGCTGCAGAAGCATCTAGCTTACATATGGCTGGTTTTGAATATAAAATAAATGATCAGTTTAAGACTGACTTTTTTTATGCCAATTTGCATGATGTATATCATCAAAATTTCATTGGACTAAAAAGTAAACATGATATTGGTGATGTCGCCATTTTGGGAGATTTGAGGGTTTTTATGAGTGAAGACTCTGGAAAGGGTTTAGCAGGTCATATTGATAGCCAACATATAAGTGGATTGTTTGGATTTAATCAAAACAATCATACATTTAGTTTGGGATATATGAACTCTCTTGGTGATACTGCAATGCCCATGTTGAGTGGTGCTGAACCAGCAGTCTTTATGGATAGTATTAGTGCTGATTTTATTAATCAGAATGAACAAGTTGTTAGTGTAAGGTATGATTATGATTTTAAAGATACTTTCTTTAATGGTTTGAAATTTATGGTGCGTTATAGTCAAGGCACCAATATTGAAATTCCAAGAATTAAAGACCAAAAGTTTGAAGAAGATTCTTATGATTTTGATCTTAACTATCGTGTTCAGACGGGTATTTTAAAAGGTACTGGCATTAGAGCACGTTATACACGTTATCGTAATGATTTACCAAATGATGGCATTATGTTTAGACCAGCAAATGAAACACGAATGAATGTCGATTACACTTGGAATTTTTAAATTTTCAACAATAAAGATGTGCTATAAATAAGCCAATTTATAGCACTTTGAATATATTAATAACCAATATTTTCTTTGACATAGCTTATAAAGCCTTTTAAGACATCCCTTTTTTTTAGTTTTGAATACACCATATATAACGATAATTGGGAAGAATGGTAATTTTCAAAACATTCTATCAACATGCCTTTTTCTAACTCTTGTTTGATTTCGTGATATAAGCGATAACCAATACCATAGCCCTGTATCATCCATTGATGAGTAACTTCAGCATTGTTACTTTTTAGAAATGGATGTACACGAACTTCAAAAATTTCATCATTAATCGTGTATTTCCAATCTTGGTAAATATGTCTATTACGGATGAGACAGATACATCGATGATTTAATAAATCTAATGGATGATGTAGATAACCATGTTTCTCAAAGTATTCGGGTGAAGCACAAAAAACCCTTTGAGTATCAAGTAGAATTTCTGAATCATAGATTACATGGTTTGGCTGTTCTAATTGAAATAATATGTCTAGCTCATCTTCGACCAGATCCATTTTAGAGTCCGAAAGTATTAATTCAATTTCCAAGTTTGGGTGTAGAAGATTAAATTGTGCAACTAAATCGCCGAGCTTGCTTCGACCTAGATAGTTCAAACTACCTATACGTAATTTCCCAGCAAAGGTGTTTTGATTTTGAGAGACTTCATCATGTAGTTGTTTCATTAGAGAAGAAATGTAAATACTTCGATCTAATAAGAGCTTTCCTGATTCTGTTAATTCAAACTGTCTAGCAGAGCGATTAATTAGCCTTTTATCATATAAGGTTTCAAGCTTTGCTAATTTTCGGCTAATTGTGGGTAGAGGAATATCCAGTTCAATAGAAGCACGAGTCATCGACTTTGATGATGCTAATGTTATAAAAAAATCAAAATCATTAATTTCATCTTGCATAATTTGCTATCCATAGCGAATAAAATTTTCTGTAGTGTTCTAAAAAGTATGCTGAGCTAAAGAATGAGGCAACGAGGCACAATTACGTTATATTTAAATGTGTGAAAATCTCAATAGAGCTTCATTGTCCTCAATGCCAAGGTAAAAGTATAAAGAAGAATGGTATCAAACGCGATGGTAAACAAAACTACCGTTGTAAAGAATGTAATGACAATTTATTGATGACCATAATTTGACTTATTTAGGCTGTCATTCTAATGCGATCAAATGAATTTTACTCATGCTTGTCCGATGCTATGGAATTCGTGATGTGGAATAGATGAGATGACAGCACAAAAGTTAAAAATCATATAGAAGAATTGAATATTACCTATCTCTACACAGAAATTTCAAAATATCTTAGTTATATCAAAAGGATGTTTCCTTAAAATAGAGATAACTTTAAGGAAGTTTTCTGTTTTTTGCAGGGTATGTGTAACATCAGTTCGTTAAATCCCCAAAACAACCTGATATGGTTTAAACCCTTCTAGTACAGCCTCAGAAATTAATTGAATAAAAGCTTCAGTTTTGCCATAAGCCATCCATTGATCTAATGCTTCATAGTAGGCTAAACGATTTTCGACTGTAATAATGCAAGGAGGATATCCTGCTTTGAGTAACTCAAGGTTCATCAAAAGACGTGATGTACGTCCATTGCCATCAATAAATGGATGAATACCGACAAAATCGGCATGCACTTTAGCTGCGCGTTCAACAGGGTGTAGCTTATGTGCCTCCGAATTGTACCAATCGACAAGTTGAGTCATCTTGTCATTCAATAATGTATAGTCTGGTGGGATAGTCGTGGCACCTGAAATCAACACATTTTGCTGGCGATAACGCCCTGCATTGTCATCATCAATATTTTTTAGAATGAACTGATGAATATTTCGAATTTGCCATTCAGAAAAAGGCTCTTCTTTGCGAATAATGTCTTCAACATAGTAGATCGCATTTCTATGGTTGATTGCCTCGAAATGTTCTCGCAATGCTTTGCCACCAACAGTTATGCCTTCTAAAACAACTTTTGTTTCTAGTAATGTAAGTGTATTACCCTCGATTGCATTTGAGTGATAGGTCCAACGCACAATAAGATCTTCTTGTAGATTTTTTACAATTGAAGGAGAAAGGGGGCGATGCTGATCTAATTTTGTTTTTAAAGCATCAATATTTTCAAACATAACCTTGTCCCTACAGTTGTATTCTTGAATGATACAGGAAAAAAATAGGCTCTAGTCTATCGCATCAGATTTTCTGAGTGTTGATGTTCTATATTTTTTATATTTACTCTGGTTGTAGTGAGTCTAATGCTGAATATATCATCAATAAGCAATTAATATTTATTACAAAAACAAAAAATAAACGACAAATTGTGTCGCTTTGTGTTGGTTTTTTGACATGATGAAAATTATACTGTTAAAAAGCCTTGAGGGTTCACTATGATTAAACTTTATCTAGCAAAATTACAACTTCCGCCAAATACCCCTTATAAAACTTTGCCTGTATTTATTTGCAATGATTCGTACCATTTCACTCATTTAAAAATTTATAAAAATGGTTATGTAGACTGTTGGGAATTGGTGACTTTGGATGAGTTCATTCAAAAAGTGGCAGAAGGTTGGGTCACTGTTGAACTTGATGAAACTGAAACCAAAGAAATCGATATTTTTGGAGTGGGTAGCGTTTCTTCGGGTTTTCAATACCGTGCTGAAAAAAGCAATCAAGACTTAATTCTTGAAGTGATGGATATCATTGCAGAGTTAAATGATTTACCGACCAGTTCAACACGCTGTTTACAGGCATGGCATGTGTATCAAAGTGACTCGTCTGAAAAAAATCGTGAAAATCTTAAAGAAGCCTATGAGGCGATGCCACACCATTTGCGGATGTACGTATTAGGTGATCAAGATCGTAAAGATCGCCCTATTCGCCAAGCCATTTATGAAGAAAGATCATCTATTTTCGATCCATTTTTTAATCTTTCTGCCGAGGATCTTCCCTTAACTAATTTGACAGAAAAGACATTAAATCAACTACCGACAGAGCATCAATTTATGGAACAATTACAAGCGAATTTGCAACATGCCCGCACCATTAAACAACGTTATGAACAAGAAATTCAGCAATTGGTTCAACAAAAATTGAATGAATTTCATCAGGAAATCAATTTACCGATACAGTATTTAGAGTTTGAAATTGAGAGTGAAGAAAATGAGGATGGCGTTCATCAAACACAGCTCACTGATTGCAAAATTCATATTGCTTTAGAGCTTTAATGTTCTTTTAACTTTCAAATACTTATTTTATGTCAAACTTCATAGACTTTGATTTTACCGATAAAGCACTGGGTTGTTTTATCGGATTGGCATGTGGTGATGCTGTTGGAACTTCCGTTGAGTTTTTGCCCCGAGGCCGATTTAAGCCTGTTAAAGACATGATTGGAGGCGGAAAATTTCAACTCAAAGCAGGTATGTGGACAGATGATACAGCAATGACTTTGTGTCTGGCTGAAAGTTTGATTATTCATAAAGGCTTTAATGCACAAGATCAAATGGATCGTTATTGGTTGTGGCTAGACCAAGGCGATAACTCCAGTTTGCCTCATGCTTTTGGAGTTGGAAAAACCATCTTAAATGCTTTATTTCGCTATCATAAGACGGGGCAAGTTTATAGTGGTCGTACCGAATCACGCTATTCCGGTAATGGGTCTTTAATGCGTCTGGCTCCGATTATTTTATATTATCAACACGATTTAACTCTGTTATATCGTTATGCTGCATTAAGTTCACAAACCACACATGCATCTGCTGAGTGTATTGAAGCCTGTCAGTACTTTGCTCATATCGTCACCAATGCTTTACAGGGACAATCCAAAGAAAAGATTTTTGACATCCACTTTTCGACAGCATTACCTGATCTTCAGCAGATTGTTTCAGGACAATATCGTACAAAAACAGAAGATCAAATCAAAGGCAGTGGCTATGTGATAGAAAGTTTAGAAGCAGCACTTTGGGCTTTTTGGCACAGTTCAAGTTTTGAAGATGCAATTTTGAAAGCAACTAATTTGGGTGATGATGCGGATACAACAGCAGCGATTTGTGGGCAAATTGCAGGGGCGTATTATGGTTTAGTTCAAATACCACAGCACTGGAAAAATAAACTCTATCGCTATGATGATATACTTCAATTGGCTGAATTACTTATAGTTTAAGTAGGTCACAATACCCGTAAGCCATACTTACAGGTGATTTACCATAGGAGTAAAACATAAGTAGTAGGGCAATAATAGAGCCTAAAACGATATATTCCCCACCTTTCTACATTAAAAAGCTTATCAATACGGTAGCTACATCAGTATACCGAATGAATATTTTCACTGTTGGCTTAAAGCTAACTGCATTTCAAACCACTGTTCACTACCGTGAGAAGATTCAGAAACTTGAGTAAATTTAAAGCCAAATTTTTCATAAAACTTGATATATTCTTCTTTACACATCAAATAGATATATTGTTTTTTTAATGATTTTGCGTGTGTGATAAATGCATTCATTAGTTTGGCTGCATAACCTTGACCCTGAAATTTAGGGTCAACAACAACAGACATAATCACTAAATGAGCTCCTGATGATGTATGTCCAACAAGTTCTTTAAAATGATCATCAGACATGACAACATGATCGGTAGAACCGCTATTTACAAATCCTATGATTTGATTTTGATCTTCTAAAACAATAAAACCTTCAGGGTATTGCTCAGCTCGAATTCTAATTTTCTCTTCGGTCGCTGCTTCATCAGCAGGATATGCGAGTGATTCAATTTCATAACAACGCTCAACATCAGCAAGTTGAACTTGTCTTATTTGATCATTCATTGGATTTACCTAAAGATAAGTGATGCGTTATTTTAAATCAAAAACAAAATGTATATACTGCATTTTTTACATATTAAAAATGAATTTTATGCACTTTATTCCGCATGGTTTTGATCTAAATTTACTCTTAGTCTTTGATGCTTTATATCGACATAAAAGTGTGTCAAAGGCTGCGGAAGCAATTTATCTTAGCCCATCCGCGTTTAGTCATGCATTGAATCGATTAAGAAGTGTATTTGATGACCCATTGTTTGTGCGTATGGGTGGGGAAATGGTCGCAACAAAAAGAGCGGAAAATATTGCACCAGTTGTTTCAGAAAGTTTAAAACATTTATCATTTCACCTTTTTAAACAACATGAATTTGACCCATCAATGAGTGATGATGAATTGATCATCGCAACCACCGATTACACTTCTTTTTGTGTTTTACCTTCACTTATGAAAAAGCTAAAAAGTAGTGCCCCAAATATCAAATTAAAGGTGATTTTTCAAAGTATGGAAACATCTATTCAAAATATGATTTTAGGTAAAATTGATTTGATTGTGGGCTATTCAGAACAAGACGAAATGAAATCATCATTAATTGATGTATCACCATGTTTTAAAGACAAATATGTCGTTGTTGTATCAAAGGGGTTATACAGTGAAATGACATTAACGAATTATATTGAGGCAGATCATATTAAAATAAGTGCTTGGAATGAACATGATGGAATTATTGATGAGTCACTAAAAGCACAGGGTGTTTATCGAAAAATATCTTTGGAATTGCCTAATATGTTGATTGCACCGTATATGATGCAATCTACCAACCTGATGATCACTCTTCCAAGCAGAGCAGTTGATGTTTTTAAAGACATACACGAACTCGATACTTTTGCTCTTCCTATAATGGTACCTGAGTACAGTGTGAATGTTTATTCATTAGAACAAAGTAAGTTGAAGGCTCCTCAAGCATGGTTAAAGAGCAAAATTCTTTCAATATTTTAGGAAAATAAACCATGGGTTGTGCTTAATCAATTGATCTGTAAATTTTTATTTTTTTGCTGAAGCCAAATCAGGGAAAGACCTGTGAATACGAGCCACGGTATTAATATAAGGTTCAAAGTCTTCCAACCAACAAAATTAAGCAATGCACCAGCACTAAATGAACAAGCCAGTCCTACAATGAAAACAGTCATATCATTGATTGCCTGCGCTTTTGCCTTTTCTTCAACGGTATATGTTTGAGTGAGAAGCGCGGTACTACCAATGAATAGGAAATTCCAACCAATACCAAGAAGGATTAAAGAGACAATAAAGAATGATAAATGCAGCCCTGAAATGGCAATCGCTATATAACTAGCAAAGAATAAAACACCAGTAAACATCACTTTGGATGAACCAAAACGAGCGATTAGATTTCCTGTAAAGAAAGAGGGTAAAAACATACCTAATACATGCAGTTGAATAACTGTTGTGATTGCACCGAGTTCATGATGTGAGTGCTGCATCGCAATTGGTGTTGCTGTCATCCCTAAAATCATGATGCCATAACCAGTAACAGAACCAAACAATGCAACAAGATAGGTCGGTTGAAACACAATTTCACGCCAAGGTCATCCCGCATTAAAGTCAGTTTTGATTTCAACTTGATCTGGAATTTTAAGCCCAGACAAAATTCCAATCGCAATGAGCGAAACAATTGTAATAATTAAGAAAGAGCCAATATATTCAAAGTTGTTAAACAATGATCCACCCAAACGAGCCAATGTGGGTCCGATCAGGGCTGCAACAATACCACCTGCCATCACAAATGAAATTGCTTTAGAGCGAAAGGCATCATCGGCAACCTCACTTGCAGCAAATCGATAAAATTGAGCAAATGATTGATAGGCACCGACACAGGCTGTCCCGAATGCGAGTGTAAAGAGGGAATGAAAATAAATACCAATTGCAGCAATAATTCCACCTAAAACACCGAGCAAAGCACCACAAAGAAAACCTTTTCTTCTGCCAATATGTGCCATCAGCATGGATGCAGGAAACATCATTAGCGCTGTACCTAAGAACATTGATGCAATGGGTAATGTTGCTAAAGTCGGGCTATTCGCAATATTTGCGCCTGCTAAGCCACCAATGGTCATCACCATCACGGAGACAGTTTGAAAAAGGGATTGAGAACTCGCCAAAATTAAAACTTGGCGGTACATTACGTTGCTAAACATAGTAAACCTTTAAGCGAGAAACTTTTTGTTAAGGGGGGAGTATCGGTTTGAATAGAAAAATCCAGTAATACCGAGAATAGGACCTATAATTAATACCCATGCTGAATCTAGACCGATCAGGTCAAACATATAGGTGGTGATTCCAATGGAAACAATTGTGATTGCAAATCCGAAGGAGTTTTGAATTGATAGGGCAGCACCTAATTTTTCGGGAGGGCAGGCTTCTGCTGAGAGTGCAGAAAATTGAGGAGAGTCAGCAATCACTGATGTCCCCCAAACAGTTAAAACAATCAGCAGTAACCATTCAGGTAAGACTCGCCAACCAAGTACAAATACAAGGCAACTGAATCCAGAGATAAATAATGCTCCAATCGCTGTTTTTGCACTTCCAATACGTTTAGAGAGATACCCACCGAATAAGCAACCAATAGCTCCCCATGCCATAACAAAAAAGGTGAGCAAGGCAAGATTGTTAAAGCCTAATTTTTCAGGAATACCTGACTTTGCAATGAATAAAGGAATAATGGTCCAGAAGGCATAGAGCTCCCACATATGACCAAAATATCCAAATGCAGCTGCTCTAAATGAAGGATTTTTAAATACTTCGAAAGCACTTTCTTTGGACTTCTGATTTACAGGCGTTTTAGAAACAGAGGATTGTTGTTTGTCACCTAATTTAAATACAAGCAATGCCGCAGTGAGTGCAAGGAACGAAGAAAATGTGATCACAAATTGCCAAGGTAGATCAGCTGATAAACCATTTAATGCATAGGGGAGTGATGTACCTAGTGTGAGCATTGCGACCAATTTTGCTAAAACTTGCCCAGCTTTATCTGGCGCCCATTGAACTACCAATTTCATGCCAATTGGATAGATACCCGCCATGCAAATTCCTACAAAAAAGCGGTAGATCATGCCTTCAATCAAGCCATTTGCAAACCATGCAAAACATAAATTAAAAAAGGCACCGACTAATGCGGAAATTGCAAAAATTGAACTGGCTTTGAAGCGATCTGCGATACCAGTAAAGGCAATACTAAATGTGCCAATGATAAAGCCCGCTTGAACTGAATTTGTTAGCCAGCCAATATCCGAAACTGAAATATGCCATTCACGAATCAAGTCTAAAACTGCACTGTTGGCACTAAACCAAAGTGAAGTACCAAAAAGTTGTGCAAAAGTAATGATTGCAATCGCATGTATTGCAAAGAAACCATGAGGTCGACGATCCATGTGTTTATATCCTTTATATTTTTTCATTACTTTACTTATGAGAGCAGGGTTTGTATCCCTAATGTTGCTGCCTCAATTGCACCTGCTAAATAACCCGAATAATTAGGTGAAAACTCACTTGATATTCCGATCATTCTGTTTTGCCAAATACTTGTGTCAGGTGATTTCATTGGCGGATAGGGATGCCACATAGCAGGTAATTGATCATCTTCAGTTGCAATCAATGAATCCTGTGCCCAATCCTTTATAAACTCTGATTGAGGCGTTGCAGCCTGACTTCCAAATAATCGAACAAGCTGATGACGGCAATGATTGCTCAGTTCTTCATCTGTAAATGTTTTACGTGCATGTGCAGGCAGCCCAATGAATCCAAACAGGGCTGCTGAACCCTCTGCTGAGGATGCGTCATGTATTTCAGCCAATGGGCCTACTGAACTGTGTGCACTGCCTGATAATTTTTGATCCCGCCAGAAAGGATGGTCGTAGACTGCAATATACTTCGCATGTGGAGCCATCCATGTGGCAGTATTTAGCCACTTATCTGTAAACGCCTCTGGAAGATCTGGACTAAACTTGATGGTCGACACAGCTAAACGTGGCGGTATTGCGATTAAAATCTGCTGTGAAGAAAATACCCTAATTTCATGATTAAGGCATTTAACATGTACCTTTGTATGTTCACCTTCTTGAACCAGTTCAACGACCTGATGTGAAAGTAAAATATGGGACTGATCTAATTTCGATACAAGCTTGTCAATCAGTGCTTTCATTCCACCCTGAATCCTTTTAGATATGGGAGAATGAAGTTGCATACGTTGAGGAGGGCGTGATGGTGATCTTTCAATGAGCATTTCACCCATTTGGTATTGCTCGAAAGTGCTTAGACCGAAGTCATGAATAACATTTGCAAGCTGTGTTTGTTCATCTGGCCAAAACCAAGTTGCACCCAGATCAAAAGCTTCATCTTCATTGATCGGCATGGATTTCAAACGACCACCGAGCACATCATTCGCTTCAATAAGAAGATAATCGCTAATACCACGTTGTTCGAGTAAATAAGCAGCATAAAGCCCACTTATACCGCCACCAATGATGATGTATTGATAGTGACTCATTTACTTATTCTCACTTAAATACTCTCACTTTCCAGATTGGTAATAACTTTCATTGTTTTTAGATAGATCTTGGTTTGATCTTCTTGTGCAATGAGTTGATTTTCTGAACCTTTCGCTAAGCGAATCCAACCATCTTTTGTGACAAGCTGATCATTCACTTTGACCATACCTGCAAGCACAAGGATTTCAGTCAACACATGCGAATCAATACTGATCACCTGTTGGTTGCACAGCTTACGTAATTCAACTTTTTCATTGTCATTTTCAAATAGTGGGCAATATTCATAAACACCCTCTTTGGCATCCAGAGATGAGGTATGCCATGCCTCATCCAGATTGGTGTTAATCCGTATGGATTGATGATCTGTTTGCGACATTTGACGTAATTTCACAAAAATCACAGTGCCTTCTAAGCTCGATGGCTGATGTGAGCTACCCTCAGGATTTCGGAGATACCAACCTGCGGGATAATCAGCGCCTTGTTCAGAGAAAGTGCCTGAAAGCACCAAAATTTCTTCACCCTGTGGATGTTGATGACTGGGAAAAGAAGATGATTGAGCATATCGGACAATACTGGTTGCTCGGGCTTGTTCTGCACCAATCCGATCCAGCATGACACGCTCTACACCATGTTGAGGTGAAGGAACCCAGTCATACTGATCCGCATTCAGGATCACAGATTTAGAAAAGTCTGCATGAATCAACATATTAAAGTTCCTTCAACAAAAAGAATGACTTCATTCAGTACTGGGACTGAATGAAGTAAAAAATAAAATAGATTATTGATCTGGGAGCGTATCTACCGCTTCTAAAACATGCGCAGAGTAAGTTAATGCTGCACCTGCATTTAATGAAATTGCGACAGAAAGTGCTTCGGCAATTTCTTCACGGGTTAGACCTAAGTCAATGGCTTTTTTCGTATGTACTGCAATACATCCATCACAACGTGTGGTCACGGCTACAGCCAATGCAATCAGCTCGTGAGTTTTGGCATCCAAATGTCCCATTTTACTCACACCCACATCCACGGCAGTTAATGCACGCATCACATCAGGGGCTATTTTGCATAGTCGCCAACACGACCCATTAACGAATCACGATAATTATTCCAGTCTTGCATTTTAAAATCTCACTCACTTGATAAATTAATAAAGAATTGAACAACTTGATAGATACACATGTTTGAGGTGTTTTCAAAAAGTGCTTATAAAGACATCACAATATCCTGAGTGAATAATTCACTTTCAAGATCATTGTCATCTTCTAAACGTTTACAGCCATGCTAAAGGGACAATTGGATAACGCAATTTTCATTGCGAGTTTTCGCATCGCCGTGAGCATTTCATCAATTTTAGAAACCTAAAAAATCTGATTTAGTGTCCAGCCGTTACACCACCATCGACAGGCAGAATTGTGCCTGTAATCCATGATGCATTACTTGAAGCAAGAAAGAGAATCGCTTCAGCTACATCAGCAGGCTGCCCATTACGACCAAGCGGATGGAATGAGTTAAATGTTGGCAGGGTTTCTTTCACTTGCTCGTCAGACATAAAGGTGTTGTAAACAGGTGTTTCGACAACAGCGGGTGCTACGGTATTTATACGGATATTTGATGAAGCAAGTTCAATAGCTAAATTATGAGTCAGTGCATGCACACCCGCATTTGCAGCAGAATAGGCTGATGATGGTGTTGCACTGACAGCTTGTAATGCCCACAAAGAACCCGTTTGAACGATTGCACCGCCACCACGTTTATTCATCGCTTTAGCCGCAGCTTGTGCCATGAAAAATTTACCTTTTAAGATGGTGTCAAGGAACCAGTCATATTCACTTTCGGTCACGTCGAGGAATGGTTTTGACGCAAATACACCTGCATTGTTAATCAGGATATCAACACCCCCGAATTTTTCAGTGGTGTATTCCACAAGTTGTGCTGAGGTTGCAGGAAGTGCAATATCACCCGCGAAGAAGCTGACATTTTGACCTGTAGCGTCAATTTCTTGAGCTGCTTTCATTAATTTCGCTTCATCACGACCTGTAATAACAACTTTTGCACCTTCCTGAACGAGGCGTGTTGCAACTTCTTTACCGATACCAGAACCGCCACCTGTAACAATTGCCACTTTTAAAGAAAATCTATTCATTTCTGAATTCCTGTATAGCGTAAATGAGCATCGACATAGTGAGAGAGTGCTATGTCTTTTATTTGAGTCAATATTAGAAGTGGAATCAGTGATAAACAAATGAGATAATCTTGTGCTCATTGATAGAAAAACTTTAGTATGAAAACGCCGGTCTATCTCAACGCCTTAAGAGCATTTGAAGCCAGTGCTCGACATCAAAGCTTTTCGGCTGCGGCTGAAGAACTCAATGTCACACCTGCTGCCATTGGTCAACTTGTTCGTGGTTTGGAAGAGTGGTTGGGGGTCGCTTTATTTCATCGAAATACAGGTGGTAAGGCTCGACTTGTGACCACTGAAATTGCCTTAACCGCATTACCTGATATCCGTGCGGGCTTCGATCGACTGAGTATTGGTTTGGATAAGTTGAAAACGAATTCTGCTACAGGTGTACTGACTGTTGCGATTAGTCCTGCATTTGCAGCGAAATGGTTATTACCCAGAATTGATAAATTTCAGGCAAAGTACCCCGATACAGATGTCAGACTTGATACCAATTTGAAACCTGTCGACTTTATTTCCAATGGTATTGATATCGGGGTGAGATATGGTCAGGGAAATTGGGCTGGGCTAAAAGCGGAAAAACTGATGGATGAGGAAGTATTTCCTGTCTGTTCTCCCTCTTTTTATCAGGAATATCAACAGCAGTTACAATCACCTGAAAATTTACTGCATCTGCCATTGATTCATGACTTATCCATGGATCATTCTTCTGACTTTACAACTTGGGATACATGGTTGCATTTCAATCAGATTACCGAAAAGCATACTGAACGGGGGATGAAAATTAATAATTCTGCATCTGTCTTACAGGCTGCAATTGATGGTCGTGGGGTTGCCCTTGCTCGAAGTGTTATGGCGCATGATGATCTTAAAACAGGGCGTCTTATGCGGTTGTATCCTGAAATGAAATGTACTTCAGTTCTGGCGTACTACATTGTTTATCGTGACGAATGCTATACACTCCCAAAACTGGCGGCATTTCGGGATTGGTTAATTGAGGAAGCCAGATCGTAGATTTTAATCTTTGGTACGGCGTCTCCATCAAGACCAATTTGTTGAAAACTCATCATTTAAAATTTAGGTGAGAATAAGAGCAAATACAAAAATAAATGCTCTTTGAAAGGCGTAATGACTAGCACATGGTGACGAATTCTTCGGCAGAAGTCGGATGAATTGCTACAGTATTATCGAAATCCTTTTTAGTTGCGCCCATTTTCAAAGCAACAGCAAAGCCTTGTAGGATCTCATCCATACCGTATCCAATTCCATGAATTCCGACTACTTTCTCATCATTGCCTGCACAAATGAGTTTCATTTTGGTGAGTTGTCGGTGTTCTGTTACCGCTGTATACATGGATGTAAAGGAAGAATGATAGATTTTGATAGCATCTTGACCAAATTTTTCTATGGCTTGATCTTCAGTTAATCCAACTGTTCCAATAGGTGGGTGACTGAACACAACAGTCGGAATATTTTCATAATCCAGATGTTCATTCGGCTTATTGTTAAATAAACGTTCAGACAGTCGTCGACCTGCTGCCACAGCAACAGGCGTTAACTCGACTTTGCCTGTAATATCACCTACGGCATAAATGCCAGACTGTGTTGTATTTTGATATGCATCAACATGAATAAAGCCATTCTTATTTAATTGAACCTGAGTTTGATTCAGATGAAGTGCTTCAGTTGCAGGTTTTCTACCCACTGCCCAAATCAAACAATCTACGCTATGTTCTGTACCATCTGCTAGATGTAATACAAGTGAATCATCCTGAAGTTTAGTCACTTTGTTGATCTGACTTTGAATATGCACGTTAATACTTTCACTGCGCATATTCTCTAACAGAGTTTCACCTAAAAAGTGATCGAGACTACGCAGGGGCTGCTGCTTACGAATAAAAAGCTGTACATCTGAGCCTAAGGCGTTGAGAACACCTGCTAGCTCTACGGCAATATAACCAGACCCTACAATTGCAGTGCGTTTGGGTAATTTATCCAGTTCAAAGAAGCCGTTAGAATCAATACCATATTCAGCACCTTCAATGTCAGGTTTGAATGCCTGAGTACCCGTAGCAATTAAAATATGGTCCGCCGTGTACATTTCACCATTTACTTCAATGGTCTGAGTATCTACAAACTTTGCAAAACCATGAATCACATCGACATTATTTTTGCTGAGTACGGTGTCATATGACGCATGGATTCGACGGATATAGGCTTGCCTGTTTTCAACTAACTTTTTCCAGTCAAATGATTTCAATTCAGTATTAAAACCATAGTCTGATCCGTATTTATGAATTGCATCAGCAATTTGAGCGGAATACCACATCACTTTTTTGGGAACACAGCCTACGTTGACACAGGTTCCACCTATATCTCCCATTTCAATCAATGCACATTTTTTACCATACATGGCAGCACGATTGACCGAAGCAATACCGCCACTGCCGCCGCCAATCGCAATATAATCATAGTGTTTGGACATAAATGAAATTCCTGTTTTTTAGATTTAGACACTGAAAGACTTAAGTATTCATCTGGATGACAAATCTAAACTTAACATCTCCTGCTTTTAAACGTTGTAACGCATCATTAACACCTTCTAATGACACCGTTTCTATTTCAGGACGGATATTGGCGAACAAGCTAAAATCCAGTGTTTTTTCAGTGTCATAAGGTGTGCCTGTCAAAGAGCCTTGAACAATATGTTCGCCAACAACCAATTTTCCAGAAGATAATGAAAGAGGATCTTTTCCTGCACCCAATAGAATGAGTTTTCCTTTAGGTTCTAATCCAGCGATTAGAGGGGATACAACTGAAGCATTGCCAAGTGTTGTTAAAATGAGTTTGGCACCCCCAAGTTTCTGTAATTCGGCGATGGTATCTTGAGTATGGGTATCGATATAAATGTGTGCACCAAGTTTTTTCACCTCATTTGAGATGTCATCACCACGTCCGATTGCTACAACTTTGAAACCCATTTTATGGGCATATTGCAGTGCTAAATGACCTAAACCACCAATCCCTTGCACCGCAACAAGATCGCCAGCTTGAGCGCCAGATTTTTTTAAGGCATTGAATGTAGCCAGACCAGCACAAAGTAGGGGAGCTGCATCAACAGATTCCAGACCTTCGGGAATAGCGATTAAGCAGTTGTTTTAGCAAGCATGAATTCTGCATAACCACCATCCTGATTACTACCAATATATGTTTGATTTGTACAATGAACAAAAGCTCCCTGTCTGCATTGGTCACATGCATTGCAATGCCCACCCAGTCGTCCAACACCGACACGCTGTCCCATTGTCCAAATTAAAGGTACGTTTTCACCCAGTGCAATAATACGTCCAATCACCTCATGACCGGGTACACGCATGAATTGGTTTTCACCTGAAATATCTGACAGATCAGCACCGCAGATACCGCACGCCTCAACTTGAATAAGCACCTGATCTGATGATGGGGTCGGTATTTTTTTCTTGACTAGCGCTAGCTGTCCAGTTTCAGAAACTTGTAAGGCTTTGTACATATCCAGTGTGCTCAGTAGGAACAGAGATATCTAAAATAGGCGTGAGCCATTGTGCAAACAAAGCATATTTTCTTTTGAGATCAGATAGAAAATGTTTCGTTTGATCAATATTCATAAATAATTTACATGAAACTCTTCATTTAAAAGGCAATCTCTAAAGATGTTCATGATGTACTTGTATGTCAAGCTTTAACCCACGAGTTATAAAATGTTGTATATATGGAAAAAAGTTATTTGAGTAAGAAAAAGCATTATTATCTAGAAGAATTTTAATTAATACAGTCAATGAGCAATTAAAAGAATCTGTGTCATATCAAGTTGCAACGGATACACATCATTAATTTTCATAGCTCTAACTTCTTCAAGATTGCATCAGCAATCATGAGATCCAAATGAGCACCACCACTATTTTTAAAAACAGTGATATCACTTTGATTTCTAAAATTTTCAGAACTACTATTTACTAACCTATAGAGATCTCCTTGAATATGATCTCGTGATATTTTGCCATTTGTCACAGGGATAGAAATTTCTCCAATATTCCACGTAGTTTCAATATTATCTACATAGAGTTGGGAAGCTGCTATTAATTGATCATCAGCTTCACGCATTTCTGGAGTAAAGGCACCAATCAAATCGATATGAGTTCCTAAACGAATCCAATCTGCTTTTAAAATTGGTTGTTGTGCCATAGTTGCTGACGAAATGATATCAGCAGTTGATATGGCAGATTGTAGATCTGAGACAGCAACCACAGGTACAGATAATCGATCTAGTTTTTTAACAAGTGCTTGAGATTGATTTAAACGACGAGACCAAATTGATATTTTTTTAAGTTTAGGAAATAAAGCACAGTAAGCATGGACAAGATTGTTGGCAACTCGACCTGCTCCAACAATCACAAGATGTTTACTCTCAGGACGAGCGAGTAGCGTTGCTCCTAATACAGAATCAGCAGCAGTTTTCAGATCAGTAACAATATGGCTATCAATCAAGCCACGTAAAATACCATTTTCAGAAGAATAAACTGCAACCACTCCGTGAGTATTAGGTAGCCCTATATTTGCATTTCCATTAAATACAGATTCTACCTTTACGCCATAACCTAGTCCTTCAATTCTTGCCATACGATTTAATAACATACCATCTTGAGGACCCATGAGTGAGTCATGTAGAGTTGCTTTGGGTCTTTCATGACCTAAGCGCAGTGCCTCAATAGCATCATGCCAACTTAGAATACCTTTCGCCTGCTCGTAATTTAAAAAAGTCATTCGGTCTTATATTCCTTCAATAATTGACAATGTTCTTTCCGTTGCATTTCATGCAAGTTTCTTAGCTTTTTTATATTTTTCGCTGTAATAGCAATCCTGAGCAATCTGATTAGATGGGAACTCCAAAATAAATACACGTGCTTTTTGTGTCCCTTCTACAAAGTTAAAAGATTTAGTTCCATCAATAACTTGAGCATTAAACTCATTTGCTATTTCAGTCCAAGCATGTGCATATTTTTGCATAGAGGTTTTGTCGGTGATTTCCTGACATTCAATAATCCAATATCCTTTGGAAACACACATATCTTAATTCCCCAAGTAGCTTTATCCTTGAGCATAGAAATCTGTGCCTAGCATTAGAATAATTTATACTATTCATAATGACGCTCCATCATATAAAAAGTTTAATTGTGATTGACCATCTTTGTTAAGGCTAAAATGGCTCACATACCTATTGATCAATTTTAATGATTAAAGTATCAAAGCATTATTCTGAAAATATAAATATAAAAAAAAGGTCAATTTATCTCATAAAAATGATAAATCCAAATATGAAGAATATGACATATATAAAAAAATGTAATTAGCGTGGTTTTACTTTGATTGTTTTTTATATTGCTGATTTTTAATTATTAATTTTATATGAAAATATCTTTTTCGTATGAGTTAATTTAGTTAAGTTTAAATACAATGTCTGTTTTGTCCTAAAAATTGCCCATTTTTTTATATGCAAAATATGAAAATGAGGTCAAGAATAATAAGAAAAGGACGTTAGGAATTTATCATGGAAAGAAAGAAACTATTGCTGGAATATTATTAGCAGATTGGCTGGAAAGTGAGAGAAATAAACTTATTGATTTTTTAATTTCATCCACCGGACTTAGAGCAAATCTACTTCAACCATTTTTATCAATTGGCATAAATCTCAACCTAATGATAGGTCCATACCAAGTAGGAAGAGAAAGTCAGGTTTTTTAAAAGATTCAGTGAAGAGTTATTAGGTCACTATGTTATTAATCTCAAAATATTATTTTGGAAAAGCTGTTAAGGGATAGATAACAGTTTAATACTTTGTAGGTAAAGGAGTTTATATGCGTAATAAGATACCTTTAGAGGAAGTTCCTTTAAATAAATTTCATAAAAAGCTCACCATTTATTCAGCAGGTGGTCCATTTTTAGATGGCTACGTTTTGAGTATTATTGGTGTCGTGATGCTTCAGATTTCCTCTGCTTTACATCTTACTTTGTTTTGGGAAGGTTTAGTTGCAGCATCAGCGCTTGTGGGTATTTTCTTTGGTGGTTTTCTTGGCGGTTGGCTGACAGATAAAATTGGTCGCAAGTTACTTTATATTTTAAACCTAGTGATTATTGTTGGTTTGTCCGTTGCTCAATTCTGGGTAGAAACAGCACTGATGTTAGTGGTGTTGCGCTTCCTTATTGGTGCGGCGGTAGGAGCAGATTGTCCTATTGCTACATCTTTGCTAGCAGAGTTTTTACCACGTAAAAACCGTGGTCCTCGCCTTTCTGCTTTAGTAACAGCATGGTTTTTAGGGACAGCAGCAGCTTATATTATTGGTGAATTGATTTTATCAGTTATTGGACCAGACGCATGGCGTTGGGTACTAGTAAGTGCTCTTATCCCTGGCATTTTATTTTTGGTTGGACGCCTAGGTACACCTGAGTCTGCACGTTGGTTGATTAGCCAAGGGCGTACAGAAGAGGCAGATAAAATTATCAAAAAGATTTATGGAAATGAATATTCGGTAAATGATTTACCAGAACAACAAGTTGATGAAAAGAATAAGGTCTCTATCACATCTTTATTCCATTCTGGTTATGGGAAGCGGACATTATTTGTGGGGTTGTTCTGGACGTGTTCTATCATCCCTTTATTCGCAATCTATGCGTTTGCTCCTAAAGTTATGTTAGCACTTAATTTAACAGGTGAAATGGCAAAATGGGGTGCGGTTGCAATTACCATTTTATTCTGTGTTGGCTGTGCCGTTGCTACATTGACAATTAATACTGTAGGTCGCAAGAGAATGTTGTCACATAGTTTCTTTTGGTCTGGCTTAATGTTGCTTTTACTAGGTCTTTTCCCTAGCGCATCCTCTGTAGTGATTCTTATTTTGTTTGGGGGTTACGCATTATTTATTGGTGGTGCTCAAGTTATGCAATATGTATATCCAAATGAGTTATTTCCTACAGAAGTTCGAGCTACCGCCGTTGGGTTAGGTACATCATTATCACGTATAGGTGCAGCTGCAGGTACTTATTTTGTGCCTTTAGCTCTCGCACACTGGGGTATTGGCACAACAATGTTGATTGCAGCTGCTATTAGTTTAGTCGGTTTATGGGTGACTCAAGCATGGGCACCTGATATTGATGGGGTAGATTTACATCAAGCAGCGTCTCTAAGTAAAAATTAAATTATTTAATCTAAATCATCTTATTTAAATCTAAGAAAACAAAAAGGTTTCTTTTAGGAGAAGCTAGTAAGAGATCTTTGTTTCTAAAAATTGAATAAGGTGAATTTTGCTTGAGAGAAGGCTGAAATTTTCCCAACTTAAATAAGAGTTTCAGCTGTTGAAATGGGGGTGACTATGATTATTGCGGCTGTGATTTGTTTGGTTGGTTCATAGTCTGCATGGGCATTAGCACCAGACGTAGATGCTTTAGATTTAAATCAGTCAAAGGACTTTATAGAGAGATCATTATGAAAAATCAACTCGTTGTTGTACGCCAAGCTGAAAGTGATGTACTAGGAACATCTGTACCAGCAAAACTTCCAGTAGGTGAGTTAATTGCTCAACAAAGCACTGCACAAGATCAAACTTCTGAAAGTATTGCTGCAAGTATTGGTGTGTGGGAGAGCTCACCAGGTAAGTTCAAACGCCATATTGCAAACCGTGAGTTTAGCCATGTTGTAAAAGGTTGGTGTATTTTTACTCCAGAGGGAGGGGATCCTGTAGAGCTGCATGCTGGAGATGCTGTTTTATTCCCAGCAAATTGTGAAGGTATGTGGGACATTAAAGAAGACTTTAGAAAAACATATTGCATTTTTTAAGGAGTAAATAATGACAAATATTAAAAGATTTCGTAGTACAGCTCGTGCTAGTCAGATTGTTGTCAGTGACCAATATATAGAAACAGCTGGATTAGTGGCTAAGTGTACGGACCAAGGGATTACTGAACAAACCCGTTGTGTGCTAGATCAACTTGAACAATTAATGCTTGATGTAGGTGCAAATCTTAATCAAATTACTCGAATTCAAATTTGGCTTGCAAATATGGCTGATTTTGAAGAAATGAATAGAGTATATGATGCATGGGTAAATGAAATCGATAAACCAGCGCGAGCTTGTGTAGGCTCACAACTTGCCAGTCCTAAATATTTAATAGAAATTCAGGCAACAGGAATGTTGTAATATTTATATATTTGAATAGTACTTTTCTCTTTTTTGAGAAAAGTACTATTTTTAAAAATAGGGTTTAACTAACAAGAGTAATAGTTAAAAACTCAACCATAATTTCATAGGGTATATACCAGTCTAAAGATCTATGATGGCTTGGCTGTTACAAGTATTACGCATTTATATTTAAAATTATATTAAATATCATGTATATAATACAATTATCATGCTTGTGAAAGAAAATGCACTGATTGTCGTAGGTAATCTCACAGTATTAAGAAACTCATAAAAACTAAAATGGTAAAATCTATTTTTGAATACATGATTCTCAGCATTAAAAACAATGTTCAAGTATCAATGTGAGAATGTAACTTGCGAGCAGCGCTACTGATGTTTGAAAAAATCAATGAAAGTTTCATCAACGTAGGAATGATGTCAAAAAGGACCTAATCCATATGATAACCTTTTGTGGAAAATTAATTTAAACGTTCAACTTCATGACGTCGTTTTCTATAAGAAAAAGGCGTTTCACCATATTGTTTCTTAAACCAGTAAATAAAATGTGAAGCATCAGAAAAGCCACATTCAATGGCAATAGTGGTTACATAAGCACTGGTATTTGCTAATAATTTTCGTGCGTGTTCAAGCCTTAAACGTCGCCAATAGCTAGCAGGTGATTCATTTGCATTTGCTACAAATACACGATGCAGTTGTCGTGGACTAGTTTGAGCATGTTCCGCTACTTCTTTTAATGTAACATGAGCACTTAAATTTTTACTCATAAAAGTGATAGCACGAGTAACAGTTATATTTTCGTATGTATCTGGTTTATCAATATCAGGATTTTCTTGAGTTTTTGGGGGCTTTTCTCCATTGATTAAAAGATATTCCAATCCTTTTTGTGCACGAACATCACCACAATGTTGTCTAATTAAATTGGCTGCCAAATCAATGGCTGTGCCACCAGGGCAAGTAAAAATCCCACGATCTTCAACATATGTTTTATCTATCACCGCAATGACTTTTGGAAATCTCTGAACAAATTCATCTCTAATCGTAAAATGAATTGCACATTTATGTTGATCCAGAATGCCTGCTTTCCCTAAAACAAAGCTTGCAGAACATAAGGCAATAATAGGAATTTTAGCTTTATGGATTTTTTGAAGTGTATTTAATAAACCTTGTGGTGGTTCTCGGGTTTCACTTAATAAACCACCTGCAAGAACAATATAATCATAATTTTTCTTTAAATTTTCTAAGTTAAAGTCAGTTGTGGGTTGTATAGTAAGACCACAACTTGCAACGACTGGAATATTGTTGAAGGTCATCCAGTCCCATTTACAATAAATTTGTAGGCTACGAAAAGACTGATCTGCTGCAAATCGTAATGATTCTACTAGTCCAGTAACTGGCGCTAAAGTGAATTTGTTCATTAGAATAAATGCAACTCGCATATCTGGATTAATTGCAGAAAATGCTTCTGTAAGATCTACAATTTCTTCATAAGCATGAGCAGATACATTTTGCATATTTTCACCGTCAAGTTCCATAAGAGCAGTGTGTTACAGTTTAAAGCTGTCTGTTTTATTATATATTTATTTATTATAAAAATGAAGGGAAATTCATCGCATTTATTTTTTAAATATTTGTTTTAAGTAGATAAATTAAGAGATCGAAGTTTACTTCGGTCTCTTCTTATAAATTTTAGGTCTTATTCAGCCCAAATGTCACCTACAGTAAATCCTTCTGTAAATGGATCATCTGGATCTAATACGTAAGTGTTTAAACCATAAATCCAACTTGTGCCTGTAATTGTAGGCACAACAGCTTTTTTATCACCAACCATGGTTTCCTCGACTAGACGTCCCGTAAATACATTGCCAAGAATTCCTTGGTGGCGAAAATCTTCATTAAGTTTAAGCTGACCCTTCGCATGTAAAATTGCCATTTTTGCACAAGTTCCTGTCCCACATGGACATCGATCAATTGCACCTGTCCATGTTTGAGGATCATTCCACTTTAAGTCACCAGAAGCTACGGTTACGGCATTTTTCCAGTCAGCATCTGGGCTATCAGTAGGCCCAGAAAGCTGTGAAATCGTAATACCAACACCAGGATAATCAGGATGTGAAACAGGAAGTTGTTCGATTGCTGCTTGGCGAATCATCGCAGAAATACGCGCAATTTCAGCACCATGTTCAGGGGTTAATTGAATATGTGGGAACTGGCGCACATCAGCAATAACATAGAACATGCCACCCCAACCAACATCGACAGTAACTTTACCTAAATTGGGAACATCGATTTCTGCATCAAGATATGCCGCAAATGCAGGAACATTTTTGAATGTAACATTCTTAACTTTACCATCTTTACATTCAGCTTTGATTTTGATTAAACCTGCTGGTGCTTCAAGAATTAATTCAGTTACAGGTTCTTTCATAGGTAACATTCCCATTTCAAGTAGTACTGTAGCCACTGAAATAGTGTTGCCTCCAGACATAACAGGGTATTCCACCTGTTCCATAATAATATAGCCAGCATCCGCATCAGGATGGCAAGGTGGGACAATGACATTACAACATAGAGGAGGATAACCGCGTGGTTCTCGCAACATCAATTTACGGAACTGGTCATCATTATCTCTTAGCCAGCACATTTTTTCATAAACGGTATTACCCGGAATATGAGGAACACCACCAGTGACAACACGCATTGGTTCACCAGCGTGAGTATCTACAGCATGGAAAGTTCTTTTAAATGCCATTTTATCTTCCTTTGAATATGTCCGAGCGTTTTGATGATCTTGCAGGTAATTTTCACAACTCGAAAAGTTACAATTCCTTTAATGTTGCCAAGAATATGCCTTTTGTTGATTTATATAATAGTGACATTCGGTCTTTTTTTAGGAGATTTAAGCCATTTTGTTCTTTTTATTTATTGCAGGGTAACCATTAGCGTTTAACTCAAGGAATAAATGGTATCAAGCTGAATAGACCGCTCAATAATATAAAAAATAGGTTTGCCAACACTTCCTAATTATTGTCATTTTCTTGATATCGCATAAACCATCTCATGTCGAAAATCTTATACAGCAAAACAAATTTTTTAATGAGGCGAGTTATGTACCGTGGATTTTGGTATGCAGAGGCGTTAGATCGTGAAAGTGCACTTTCTCCGACCTTACAAGGAAACGTTAAAGCCGATGTTTGTATTATTGGTGGAGGCTATTTAGGATTATGGTCAGCAATTCGACTAAAGAAAGCACATCCTAATATGAAGATTGTGGTTGTTGAAAAAGATCGTTGTGGTTCAGGTGCAAGTGGACGTAATGGCGGTTTTGTTAATAATTGGTGGCCAAAATACTTATCTTTAGTTGAAATTTGTGGTGAGAAAGAAGCACGTCGTATTTGTGAAGCTGCCGAATCTGCTATTGATGAGATGGGTGAGTTTTGTCGTGAACATAATATCGATGCTCAATTCCGTAAAGATGGTTTGTTATGGACTGCTAGTAATAAACACCAAATGGATTCATGGCTTGGTTTAACCAGAGAACTGGATAAATATAATGTTAATCCATTTGAAGTAATTTCTAAGGAAGAAGCACAGCACCGTTCAGGTTCAAAACGGATGTTAGGCGGTGTATTTGATGCAAATGCAGCAACGATTCAACCAGCTTTTTTAGCACGTGGTTTACGCCGTGTAGCAGTTGAGTTAGGTATTATTATTTATGAAAAAACTCCAATGACACGATTGGAGCGTAGTAATCGCCCAGTTGTACATACCGAAAAAGGTACAGTTGAAGCCAATAAGGTTGTTATTGCAATGAATGCATGGGGTGCACAATTCCCTGAGTTACGTCGCATGATTATGGTGATGTCGAGTGACATGGTAGCAACTGCACCTGCTAAAGAACGCTTGGATGAGCTAGGTTTTAGTGGTGGGGAATGTGTTATGGACTCACGTACTATTTTGAATTATTGGAGAAATACTCCACAAGGTAGGATTGTTTTCGGGAAGCCCTTAGGTGAATTTGCTTATGGCGGAAAAATTGGCGACTTATATGAAAAACCATCACCAGCTGCGGCAGGTGTTGAGTCAGAGATGCGTTCATTCTATCCAGAACTAGAAGATATCCCTGTGGTCAGCAGTTGGACTGGTCCACTTGATCGTGCAATGAAGGGTTTACCTAACTTTGGTTATTTGGGTGGTCATAAAAATATTATTTTTGGTATTGGTTTCTCTGGAAATGGTGTAGGTACAACTGTGTTTGCTAGTCGTATCATTAAATCATTAGTAGAAGATGCTAATGATGAATGGGCAAACTGTGGTCTAGTTGAACAGAAGATGAAGTTATTACCACCTGAACCATTTTGTTACATCGGAGCACATTGGGTGCGTGATGCTTTAGTTAGAAAAGAAACATTAGAAGATCAAGATCGTGATGCGGGTCCAATCACTAACTTTTTAGTCAGTTTGGCACCAGCAGGTTATGCACCTAAGAAAAAGTAAGAATTGGTAATGAATAAATACATCAGGAATGGATGAAAGAAATGAAACATCATATTATTTTTTTGGATAATGAAGGTATTGGTCCGACGGTTAAATTACCAGAGTTTCCATTTCCACATACTTGGGTAAGTTACCCTTATACAAACCCTGAACAGATCGTTGATCGTCTAAAAGATGCCACGATTGTGATGACATGTAGTGTCCCATTACGTAAAGAACATTTATCACAATTGCCGAATTTAAAAATGATTTCTTTAGCACTTACTGGAACGGATGGTGTTGATCTGGATTATTGTCATAAACATGGCATCGTTGTCACTAACGTTCCAGCCTATGCTCAGAATACAGTAGCTGAGCATATTATGGCGATGATTTTTACTTTAATGCGTCAGACTTCAAGTTATCATCAACTGTTAAGGCAGGTATCTAAAGGTAAAGCTGAGCCACAGAATATTTATTTTGATTATCGTATTCGAGATGTGCGTGGTCAAGTTCTAGGCATTTTTGGATATGGTGCTATTGCTAAGCGATTAGCTGAGCTAGCGACAGCTGTAGGAATGAAAGTCCGTTTCTTTGATCGAAATGGCAAATACCAAGGAGATGAATTCTTCAGTTTTGAAGAGATTTTATCCGAAAGTGATGTGGTGTCTTTATGTTGCCCACTGACGAAAGAAACGAAAGATATGATTGGTTCTGCTGAAATTTCCCTAATGAAGGAAGATGCAATTTTAATTAATGCTGCTCGTGGTGGCATTGTGAATGAACCAGCATTGATTAAAGCAATTCAGAATAAACAAATTGGGGGTGCTGCACTTGACGGTTCAGTAGAAGAACCAATTCAGCCTCATGATCCTTTATTTCAAATTATTGATTATCCAAACTTTATTTTAAATCCACATGTGGCATGGAGCAGCGAAAATGCCATGCAAACACTTATTAATCGTACTGTTCAAAATATTATTGATTTTGCCCAAGGTAAAACACCTGTCTCTATCGTTAAGAAGGAAGAATTATGTCAAGCGTAATGAAAACCAGTTATGTAAATGGCAAATTCATTGTTTGCCAAGGTACAGAAGATATTCTAGAAAATATTAATCCGTCTAATCCAAGTGAAATTGTCGATCGTTTTGCTCGTGCAGATGAAGCCCTAACCCAACAAGCAATTGCTGCGGCAAAGGCAGCAAGTCAAGATTGGGCGAACAGTAATCCTCAATTACGGGCGGATATTCTTGATCGTATTGGTACTGAAATTTTGCAGCGTCGAGAAGAATTGGCTAAATTGCTGTCTTTGGAAGAGGGCAAAATCTTTAAAGAAGCATTAGGTGAAGTTGATCGAGCAGGGCGTTCTTTTAAATTTTACGCACAAGAAGCATTACGTGCTGTGGGTGAAAAATATAATTCAGTACGTGATCAGGTTGGTATTGATGTTTATACCCAAGCTGTTGGTGTTGTGGGAATTATCAGTCCATGGAATTTTCCTATAGCGATTCCTGCATGGAAAATAGCACCTGCATTATGTTTTGGTAATACAGTCGTGTTCAAGCCTGCAGAGCTTGTACCATCATCTGCTTGGGCTTTAGCTGAAATTATTTCTCGTTCTGGTTTACCTGCTGGTGTATTTAATATGCTGATTGGTCCAGGTCGTAAAGTAGGCGATACCATTATTCGTTCGCCAGATATCAATGCGATTACTTTTACGGGTTCTGAGGGTACAGGAAGGCAAGTCGCTGAAATTGCAGCTTCGCGTTTGGTCCGTGTGCAGCTTGAAATGGGGGGGAAAAATCCTTTAGTTGTCTTGGATGATGCAGATTTGGAAACGGCAATAGATGTTGCCTTACAAGGTTCTTTTTTCTCAACGGGTCAACGTTGTACAGCGAGTTCACGTGTAATTGTTACAGCGGGAATTTATGAATCATTCATTAAACGTTTAGAAGAAAAGACACGTTCATTAAAGATTGGCGATGCTGCAAATCATGATACTGATATTGGTCCTGTGGTTGATTCTAAACAGCTTAAACAAAACCTGTCTTATGTACAAACAGGATTAGATGAAGGTGCCACCTTACTTTGTGGTGGTGAACATCTTCAAAGTGAACAAGGCGGTTTTTACTTTACTCCAGCCATATTTACCGACGTGACTTCAGAAATGCGCATTTACCGTGAAGAGATTTTTGGTCCAGTCTTATGTGTGTTGAAAGTTGAGAATTATGAAGATGCTTTTGCAGCAGCAGAAGACACAGCCTTTGGTTTGTCGGCAGGTATCGTGACCACTTCATTGAAATATGCTGAGGATTTTAAACGTCGTTCATCTGCAGGTATGGTCATGGTTAATTTAGCGACAGCAGGTGTAGATTACCATGTTGCTTTTGGTGGAAATAAAAGTTCAAGTTTAGGATCTCGTGAACAGGGGACTTATGCAAGACAATTTTTTACCAAGGTTAAAACAACCTATCAACTTGCATAGAACAGTGAACGAGACGACTTCTTATTCAACTCCTTTTGAGCTCTGAATAAGAAGTCACCATGAATAAATTTTCAGCTTAGTGTTGGATTCGAATGAATACCATGACTAGCTCAGAGGCAATTTAGGATGAATAGCTTTTTATTATCTCCAGATGTACTTGATGCATTAAAAAATATTGTAGGTGAAAATCGTATAAAAACGGATGTGGATAGTCTAGAAAATTGGGGGAAAGATCATACCAAATATTTTTCCCCACATGCATCAGTGATAGTATTCCCTTCATCAACAGAACAGGTGCAGGCTATTGTAAAGCTTGCTAATTATCATGGAGTTGCGATAACACCATCTGGTGGTCGGACTGGATTATCGGGCGGTGCAGTTGCTTATCATGGTGAAATAGTTATCAGTCTAGATAAAATGAATCAGGTTTTAGACTTTTTCCCAGCTGATCGAATGGTGCGCATTCAAGCTGGTGTAGTGACACAACAGTTGCAAGATTATGCACAAGAGCAGGGTTTGTATTACCCAGTAGATTTTGCTTCAGCAGGTTCAAGTCAACTGGGGGGAAATATTGCAACCAATGCAGGTGGTATCAAAGTTATTAAATATGGTATGACACGTAATTGGATATTAGGTCTGACCGTGGTTAGTGGCAAAGGTGACATTCTTCGTCTAAATAAAGGCATGATAAAAAATGCTACAGGCTATGCTTTACATCATTTATTTATCGGCGGTGAAGGAACTCTCGGCATTGTAACGGAAGTGGAGATTCGCCTTGATCGCCAACCACAAGATTTACAAGTATTTGTACTTGCAGTTCCTGATTTTGAATCAGTCATGCCTATTATGCATGCTTTTAGGAATGAAATAGATTTAACAGCCTTTGAGTTTTTTAATGATTTGGCGATGCAGAAAGTATTAGATCATGGACTAGTAGCGCGCCCATTTGAAACTTCTTGTCCTTTCTATGTGCTATTAGAGTTTGAAGCTCCATATGAGCCTCTAGTTGATAAAGCTATGCAAATTTTTGAGCATTGTATGGAACAGGGATGGGTTTTAGATGGTGTGATGAGTCAATCTTTAGAACAAGCCCAAAGTCTATGGCGTTTAAGAGAAGATATTTCTGAATCTATCTCGGCATTCACACCTTATAAAAATGATATTTCTGTTTTAATTAGCTATGTACCAGATTTTATTGCTGAAATTGATTCTATCGTAGCAGAAAATTATCCAGATTTTGAAACATGCTGGTTTGGTCATATTGGTGATGGCAATCTTCATTTAAATATTTTAAAGCCAGAAAATTTAAGCAATCAAGATTTCTTTGCAAAATGTGAAATAGTCAACTCATATGTCTTTGAAGTAGTGAATAAATTTGATGGTTCTATTTCTGCTGAACATGGGGTGGGTATGACAAAGAAACCTTATCTTGAATTTAGTCGAAGTGAGCAAGAAATTGAATATATGAAAGCACTTAAGAAGGTATTTGATCCTAACTTAATTATGAATCCTGGGAAACTATTAGATTTCTGATAGGAAAGTTCAAAGTTAGTTTAAACATCTTCAAACTTTTTTGTGACTTAAATTTTATCTAGTGAAAAGTTGGCTTTTTATAAAAACCAAAGATTTCTTACACCTTTAATTTAGTGTGAAACTAGATAAAAATATTAAATATCATTAATTTGATTGAGAATAATAAGATTTTTTAAGCCGATTGGCTGGAGATTCTATGGAACACATCGAGCGTGAATCGATGGAATTTGATGTTGTTATCGTAGGTGCAGGACCTGCAGGTTTATCTGCTGCGATTAAGATTCGTCAATTGGCTATTGAAAACAACCTTTCAGACCTTTCTGTCTGTGTAGTTGAAAAAGGCTCTGAAGTAGGGGCACATATTTTGTCTGGTGCAGTGCTTGAGCCACGTGCGCTCAACGAACTTTTCCCAAATTGGAAAGATGAAGGTGCACCTCTGAACATTCCAGTAACAGAAGATAAAACGTTCTATCTTCTTTCTGAAGTGACATCTAAAGAAGTACCCCATTGGATGGTGCCAAAAACCATGCACAACAATGGTAACTATGTAATCTCATTAGGTAATTTAGTCCGTTGGTTAGGTCAAAAAGCAGAAGAGCTCGACGTTTTGATTTTTCCTGGTTTTACTGCATCTGAAGTGCTTTACCATGCCGATGGTTCAGTTAAGGGTATTCAAACAGGCGATATGGGTATTGGTAAAAATGGTGAACAAACACATAACTTCACGTCAGGCTATGATCTTCACGCTAAATATACTCTCTTTGCTGAAGGTTGCCGTGGTCACTTAAGTAAACGCCTAGTTGCTAAATATAACCTCGATAAAGATGCCGATCCTCAGCACTACGGCATCGGGATTAAAGAACTTTGGGAAATTGATCCTGCAAAACATAAACTAGGGTTAGTTATGCATGGTACGGGTTGGCCTTTAACTGAAACAGCCTCTTCAGGTGGTTGGTGGTTATATCATGCTGAAAATAACCAAGTCACTTTGGGGCTGATCGTAGATTTATCTTATGAGAATCCACATATGTATCCATTTATGGAAATGCAGCGCTGGAAAACTCATCCACTGATTAAACAGTATTTAGAAAATGGTCAACGTATTTCTTATGGGGCACGTGCAGTTGTGAAAGGTGGTTTAAACTCTCTACCTAAACTAACTTTCCCAGGTGGTTGTTTGATTGGTGATGATGCAGGTTTCTTAAACTTTGCAAAAATCAAAGGTTCTCATACTGCAATGAAGTCAGGCATGCTCTGTGGTGAAGCTGTATTTGAAGCAATTGCTATTGGTGTAGAAAAAGGGGGGAGTCTTACGATAGCACGTGTTACCGAAGGCGAAGATTTATTTACAAAAGAATTGACTGCGTATACAGAAAAATTCAACAACAGTTGGTTAAAAGAAGAACTTTATAAAGCTCGTAACTTTGGTCCTGCCATGCATAAATTTGGTCAATGGATGGGCGGTGCATTTAATTTTATCGACCAGAATATTTTTATTGTTCCATTTACTTTACATGACTTAAAGCAAGACTTTGCTGTATTAAAAACTGTTGAGGCAACAAGCTTCAAGCCAAATTACCCCAAACCAGATGGCAAGGTTACATTTGATCGTTTGTCATTTGTATCGAATACGGTTCATGAGGAAAATCAGCCAGCACACTTAAAGATGACTGACCCTTCAATTCCAGTGGATGTGAACTTACCAAGATGGGATGAACCTGCACAGCGCTATTGCCCTGCCGGTGTTTACGAGATTATGCAAAATGATGATGGTTCTCAACATTTCCAGATTAATGCAGCCAACTGTGTCCACTGTAAGACCTGTGACATTAAAGACCCATCACAGAACATCACATGGGTAGCGCCTGAAGGCGGTGGTGGTCCTAATTACCCAAATATGTAGAGTTATATCTGCTCTTCATTTTAATTTTTTAGGTAATCCTAGTCCTTAAGAGGGCTAGGATTAAAAATACATGAGGTTTACGGGAAAAAGCGCTGAACAAAGGAAAATTTTATTTCTGAACATGGATGACACAATGAAAAAAGTATATGTAAATATAGCTATTGGTTTTTTTACGGTAGCTATTTCAGTTCCTGTTTTTGCTGGTATAACATTTGGTGACCCAGAAACTGAACTGGGCGCAATGACTGTTTCGGGAGCTTTGCGCGCTAACTATCAGGATAAGGATTATGGAGAATCTGCTTCTGATCAAAAAATTAAGTTCGATGCTGCCATTTTAAATGTGGCTTATGAGTCACCAGACTGGTTTGGTCAATTTCAATACCGCTGCTATCAATACGATAAATTTTGTGATTTCTCAACTCTAGTACAAGCCTATGCTGGCTATCGTTTAAATGCGACTGACCATATTACAGTTGGTTTACAAGCAATTCCTTTTGGACCAGCGCGTTATTGGGATAGCAGTTTCTATGCTGGTATTAACAATACTATGGGTTTACAAGATGTTTTAGATCTAGGCATGAACTATCACTTTGAAATGCCAACTGCGACCCAAGTAGATTTAGCTTATTTCGCAACTGATGGGGGCAATTATCACGGAACAAGCAAAGATTCAGCACGATATACAGCAAATGTTGTGACGTCATCCGATCCACTTAAAACCAATCTAAATGAAAAAAACATGTGGATGGCACGTGTTGATCAGGATCTGAAGTTCTTAAGCACTGATGATTTAAAAGTATCTATAGGGGGAAGTTATTGGTATTCAGAGATTGAAAATAAAAAAACATCTGCTGATGGAAATCGAAACACATGGGCGGTGTTTAACCGTATTCATTATAAAAATCTGAATGTGGTGCTTACAGGTGGCAGACAGTCAATTCGCAACAAAGATACTCTAAGTCCAGCAAGCTCTACTTTGGGTTCGTTTGATAGTGAATACGATATTGCCAACAAGGGTTATCTCTACACAGTAGATACAAGTTACACCTTTAAGAATGTACGAGATGCACTCAATGTCACACCTTATGTTGTATTGAGTGGTTTCAATAAGAAAGAGCAAAATTTTGATGACTCACAGCGCAACATTGTAGGTGTGGGATGGGGCTACAAAAATATTTCGTTATATACCGAATACTTAATGAGTAAAAATGATCCATTTGTGGGTGGGACAGGCGACTCGCTTGCAGTGGGTGATGATGGCAAGTGGAATAAACTCTTAAATGTGATGCTCATTTATAACTTCTAGATTTCGCATCTTAACTGATCAATCTACTTCTATTCATAAGCTTTCAAGAGTATTTGGATGCCACTTAAAGTATTCAAAATAGGAATTAGATTCATGTGTATAGGACTACGGAAATAGACATCCAAACAGTTGTAATTTATGCAGAAGAAGGCAGTTTACTCCGCATTGTTTTAAATCAGATGAAGTTTATTAGGTAAGCAAGTTAGAAATATAGATTTGGTTTTAGTTGTTCAATAGAACGACTTTCAATTTGAAAAGTGATTTAAAGATATGATAAGCAAGAGAAATGCAACATTAATAGGACTCATCGCTGTTTTACTATGGAGTTCTATTGTTGGGCTCATTCGTAGTGTGAGCGAGAGCTTGGGGGCAACAGGTGGTGCTGCCATGATGTACAGCGTTGCTTCCATATTTCTCCTGATCAGCATTGGATTTCCAAAAATTAGCGAATTCCCAAAGCGCTATTTAATTTGGGGAAGCTTATTATTTGTGTCTTATGAATTATGTCTTGCCTTATCTATTGGTTATTCAAATACTAATCGGCAGGCTATTGAAGTGGGTATGGTGAATTATTTATGGCCTGCTTTAACAATGGTCGCAGCGATTTTATTTAATCATCAAAAATCTAACTGGTTGGTGATCCCCGGATTCGTAATCGCTATTTTGGGAATCTGTTGGGTACTTGGAAGTGAGCAAGGCTTTGATGTAACAAATATGCTTAAAAATGTAAAAGATAATCCTTTGAGTTATGGACTGGCTTTTACTGGTGCATTGATTTGGGCGGCTTACTGTACTGTAACAGCAAGAATAGCGAACGGAAAAAATGGCGTAACACTCTTTTTTATACTCACAGCACTGGTGTTATGGGTGAAATATCTAGTGATTGGCGGTGCGCCAATGGTGTTCGATATTCACGCAGTGATCTACCTTGTACTTGCTGCAGCGGCAATGGGTTTTGGCTATGCCGCATGGAATGTGGGTATTTTGCATGGCAATGTCACTATTTTGGCAGGTGCGTCATACTTTATCCCTGTATTTTCAGCAGCTTTGGCAGCAATCGTTTTACATACACCACTTTCTATATCATTTTGGCAGGGAGCGGCTATGGTATGTATTGGTTCAGTTTTATGTTGGCTTGCAACACGTCAGAAACGTTAAAATTCAATATTGTGCTATACGATAAACGGGTTAGTGCTTAACGACTAGATGTAAATAAATAGTGAATTTCTCTAGTGACCTTTTGAATGAAAGGTCGAACCACTGACCAGTTTGTAGAAATCCAGCAAATAAAAGAACCTGCTGTCACCAACGCAGTGCCTTGCCAAAAGCTTAAAGACAATTGGGTTTTTAAAACGAACATGGCTAAAAGCGATGAAATGATCGGAGTAAAATAAGAGGCAACAACCAATATGGTGATATTTCCATGAATAATACCCACATTCCATGCAGCATAACCTAATCCGATTGCGACCGAAGCAAGACCTAAAGAGATCAATGTTGCTAAATCTATAGAGGGTAGCGTTGTGTGACCTGTGATCAATAGTTTAATCCATAAGGTTAGTGCGACACAGATAAAGAAAATAGAAATTGGATTTTGTCCATTGCTCATTTTCTTGGTGAATACACAGTAAAAAGCCCAAATAATAGCGCCTGCAAAGGCTAAAACATAACTCAAAGGGTTACTGTAAAAATTATTGATAACGCTATTTAGACTGAAATCACCAGATCCAGTCTGAATAAAAATAATGCCTGAAATTGAGATAAGTAAGCCTAAGATAATTATAAAATTAAACTTTAACTCTTTAAAAATGACAAAGGCTAAAACTGTTAAACTCGGCCAGAGATAATTCACAATACTCACCTCAATTGCTTGTTGAGCTGTTTGGGAATAAGCAATGGCAAATGAAAAACAAAGCTCATAAGCAATAAATAGAGCCGTCCCTAAAATTAAATATTTTTTAGAAATTAACTTAAAATTTGGAACTCTAAAAATAATAAGTAAGAGTATTGCGCTGAAAGTATAAATCAGCGTAATACCCATATCTGGACCAATTTCGGCAGTAATATGTTTTACAAGACCGACCATAGATGCCCACATGAGAATGGCACTTAAACCAATCAATGTTGCTAAATTTTTTGACATAAAAAGTTGAATAACTCAAATCATTAACTGAGTTGTTAACAGGAGATAGAAAAAGCATGAAGCTTGACAGGTTAAAAGAAGTTAAGATCAAAAAATAGGTTATATCGGACAATTTATATAAAATATCGCATTTTTAATTACAATATTTTTATTTGAGTTTTTCTATCTCGTGGCGACGCTTTCTATACGTAAAAGGTGTTTCTCCATATTGTTTTTTAAACCAAAGAATAAAATGAGAAGCATCAGAAAAACCACATTCAATGGCGATATTGGTGATATAGGCATTTGTGTTGGCAAGTAACTTTCTCGCATGTTCTAGTCTTAGTTTACGCCAATAATTTGATGGTGGTTCATGCGTACTCGATAAAAAGGCACGATGTAGTTGTCTTGGGTTGGTTCTGGCATGTTCCGCTACTTCTTTTAATGTAACATGCGCACTTAAATTTTCACTCATGAAAGAGATTGCTTTAGAGACAATACTATTTTCATAGGTTGTTGGGCTATCTAAAAGTATCTCTTCTTTTTCGTTCATAATGTGTTTATCAGCATTAATCAGTAAATACTCTAAGCTTTTTTGTGCGCGAATATCACCACAATGACGTCGTATTAAATCTGCGGCTAAATCTATGGCTGTTCCACCGGGGCAAGTAAAAATACCTTGGTCTTCAACATAAGCTTTATCCACCACTGTGATTGCTTTAGGAAATCTTTCTGAAAACTCTTCTTTGGTTGTGAAATGAATGGCACATTTTCGACCATCCATAAGCCCTGCATTTCCCAAAACAAAACAGCCTGAACAAAAGGCAATAATCGGTATTTTAGCATTGTGTATTTCGTTGAGTATTTCTAATACATGTTCTGGCGGATTTCGTGTTTCTGTGAGTAACCCCCCTGCAATGACAATGTAATCATAATTTTCTTTTAAAGCTTTTACATTAAGCAAGGTTGTAGGGTTAACGGAGAGTCCGCAACTTGCAGTAACGGGTGCATCATTAAAGGTCATCCAGTCCCATTTGCAATAAATTTGCAAACTACGAAAAGATTTATCTGCTGCAAATCTAAGAGATTCAACAAAGCCAGAAATAGGTGCTAGGGTGAATTTATTCATCAAAATAAATCCAACACGTAAATCTGGATGCACTGAGGAAAGACTTTCTTCAGACGGAAATGCTTCATCATAAGCATGGGAAGACGAGTTCTTCATATTTTTCACTGTCAATATCCATTTAGAGCAGTGAGTCATTGAGACTCTGTTCTTAATTATAGATACAATAACAAAAAAAGTGGAAGAATTTTAATTTTTTAAAAATTAAATGAATGTAATTTAAAAAGAATTTTTAAATATATTTATCATTAATCTCTGCTGTTATTTACAGAATGATGATTTTGCAATTTATCCCTTTGTATGAGAAGAAGCGCTTAGTAGAGGGGGGATGTGACTATAAACCTTGATTGATCAGTGATATTGAAACGATTGTTGTCGCAATAATGTTCATTCCGCAAGAAATATAAGAATTTCCAATAAAAATGTATTATATTCTCAATAGTTAAAAAAAATTTAGTATGACTGTAAACGGCATGAGTATTGCCTAGATACTGCATGCAAGTTGATCAAAATTTAGGAACCCTGTTAGCGTTATGACAAACAACAACTTTTCTCAAGTCGCAGCCTTCATTTGGTCAGTCGCTGATCTTTTACGTGGGGATTTTAAACAATCTCAGTACGGGCGTGTCATTTTACCATTTACCTTGTTGCGTCGTTTGGAATGTGTTTTTGCACCACAAAAGGCACAGGTATTGGCAGCCAATGAAAAAATTAAACAAATGCCGTTGCCTGAAGAAGCCAAAGAGAAAATGTTGCTTAAAGCAACTCAAGGTTTATCATTTTTTAATACATCAGAACTTGACTTAGGCAGTTTAGGTCAAAAAGATATTCGTGCGAATTTAATCAATTATATTCAAAACTTTTCTTTAGATGCTCGTGAAATCTTTGAACATTTTAAGTTTGAAGAGTTTTTGGGTTTACTTGATGATGCTAACTTGCTGTACAAAGTGGTGCAGTATTATTCCGACCCTAAAATTGATTTAAGCCCTTCAAATATTTCAAACCATGAAATGGGTTTGGTGTTTGAAGAATTGATTCGTCGTTTTGCTGAAGGGTCAAACGAAACAGCAGGGGAACATTTTACCCCACGTGATATTGTGCGTTTAACGACGGGCTTAGTGTTCGGTAAAGATGATGATGCTTTAACGAAAGAAGGTATTATCCGCACGGTATATGACCCAACAGCGGGGACAGGTGGGTTTTTATCTTCAGGGACAGAATATGTACGTGAGCATAATCCCGATGCTTCTATTGTAGTTTATGGTCAGGAGTTAAACCCTGAGTCATACGCCATCTGTAAAGCTGACATGCTGATCAAAGGGCAGACGGTTGCCAATATTAAACTGGGTAACACCTTGTCTAGTGACCAATTGGCTTATGACAAATTTGATTACATGTTATCTAATCCGCCATTTGGGGTAGATTGGAAGAAGATCGAACAAGATATTAAAGACGAACATGATCAAAAAGGCTTCGAAGGTCGTTTTGGTGCAGGTTTACCCCGTGTTTCAGATGGTTCATTACTGTTCCTTATGCATCTCATTAGCAAAATGCGTCAGCCTGATACCGAGCATCAACAAGGCAGCCGTATCGGGATCATCCTCAACGGATCACCATTATTTACAGGCAGTGCAGGCAGTGGTGAAAGTGAAATCCGCCGTTATATTTTAGAAGCTGACTTATTAGAAGCGATTATCGCGCTACCGACTGATATGTTCTATAACACGGGGATTGCGACTTATGTTTGGGTGCTGAGCAATAAAAAAGAAACCGAGCGCAAAGGCAAAGTACAACTGATTGATGGTACAAATCTGTATAGCAAAATGCGTAAGTCTTTAGGCTCAAAACGTAATGAAATGAGCGAAGACGATATTGCCCTCATTACGCGTACCTATGGCAATTTTGACGTTATGGATGCCCGAGAGCTGGATAAACCTGCCGATGTAAAATCGAACCGTGGTCGTCAAGCTGCCAGTCCTAAAACTGAAACAGCGAAAACATTCTCAAGTAAAATTTTTAACAGTTATGAGTTTGGCTACCGCCGTGTGACCATTGAGCGTCCATTACGTTTATCGGCTCAGGTGAATGGTGAGCGTATAGCAAGTTTACGTTTTGCACCAAAGCCATTTAATGCCGTCATGCAAAAGTTGTATGACGATTATGGCAATACATGGACAGCGGACAATTATGGTCAGTTGGCTGAGTATGAAGCCGAAATTCGTGCGCTGATTAAAGCTGAATTTAGCGAGTTAAAAGAAAAAGATATTAAAACTGTACTTGAGCCAAAACTATGGTTAGAGCAATGCAATTTACTCGATAAAGCCCAAGCCCTACAAGGTAAGATTGGCACAGCGCAGTTTGATGACTTTAATACTTTTGATGATGTCCTCAAGCAAGCCTTAAAAGATGCCAACATTAAGCTTGAAACCAAAGAGAAAAAGCAATTTATTGATGCCATTACATGGAAAAATGCAGATGCTGAACCTGTGGTGAATAAGGTTGTTAAAGGCACAGAACATCCGTTGTATGGTCAGTTTAGTTATAAAGGCAAAGTGGTTGAGTTTGTGCAAGATGGTGATTTACGTGATGCGGAAAACATTGCTTTAAATCCAAATGTGAGCACCACTGATTTAATTGAGTCTTACTTTAAGCGTGAAGTGCAACCGCATGTGCCTGATGCGTGGATCAATGCCGATAAGCGTGATACGCAAGATGCTGAAATTGGCATTGTGGGTTATGAGATTCCGTTTAACCGTCATTTTTATGTGTATGAACCGCCACGTGATTTAAGCGAGATTGATGCGGATTTGGATGCGGTGAGCCGTGAAATTATGGCACTTCTACAAGAGGTGCATTCTTAATGGCGAAGTATCAGAAATATGCTGAGTATAAAGATTCAGGTGTTGAATGGTTAGGGGAGATTCCTAGTCATTGGCGAGTAAGTAAGGTTAAGTATTTAGCACCATTTCAAGTTGGATGGACACCACCAACTAAAAATGATGCTAATTTTATTGGAGAAAATCTTTGGGTAAATATCTCTGATCTAAAAGCGAAAACTATTACGAGTACATCGAAACAGATTTCTGATAAAGCGGCGCTGGAGGCTTCTATGGATATAACTCCTAAAGGCTCTTTAATGTATAGCTTTAAACTATCTGTTGGCGCAGTATCTTTTGCTGGTTGTGATATGTATACCAATGAAGCAATAGCATCATTCTTGGATACAAGTAAGCTACCCTTATCTTTTTTATATTATGTTCTTCCAAAGTTTGTTATCGAGAATGCATCTACTAATATCTATGGTGCAAAAATTCTTAACCAAGAATTAATTAGAAATGCAAATTTAATAGAACTACCCTTTGAAGAAGCTGAAAATATCGCTAATTTCCTCGACCATGAAACCGCAAAAATTGACAGCCTAATTGCCAAACAAGAAAAGCTGATTGAACTGCTTAAAGAAAAGCGTCAAGCAGTGATTAGCCATGCCGTGACTAAAGGTTTAAATCCTGATGTAAAAATGAAAGATTCAGGGGTGGAATGGTTAGGACAAGTGCCTGAGCATTGGAGAGTTTCAAGATTTAAGTTTGTATGCTCAAGCATTATTGCAGGACCATTTGGTTCTAGTATCACAAAGGATATGTATGTACCTAAAGGGTATAAAGTTTATGGTCAAGAACAAGTAATTCCAAATGACTTTGAAATTGGCGATTACTACATTTCTGAAAAAAACTACATAGAACTGAGCCGTTATGCAGTATATCCAAGAGATATTTTAATTAGCTGTGTGGGTACGTTCGGCAAAATTGCTGTCTTTCCTGAAAATGCAGAAAAAGGGATTATTAATCCTCGACTAATAAAAGCAACAGTATCTAATAAATTTAATCCCTATTTCTTTCGAGAATATCTCAAAAGTGATGCTGTGTTTAAACAGTTCGAGCAACTGTCTAGAGGTGGAACTATGGGGGTGATTAATATTGGTATTTTGAATGAAATTATTGCTGTAATTCCTCCAATAAAAGAACAGGATGATATTTATAATTTCATTCAGCAACAGAAATATAAATTCAATAGTCTAATTAAAAAAGCTGAATCCGCCATTCAACTGATGCAAGAACGTCGTACAACGCTTATTTCTTATGCGGTGACAGGCAAGATTGACGTTCGCAATTGGCAAAACCCAAACCATAACAATAATGAGGTGAATACGGAGCTTGGCGCATGACTCAGCAACAACTCAGCACAGTTGAAAGTACCGTACTCAGCCAAGACATCATTGCCCTTGTTCATAGCGCAAAACAACGTGCAGCAGTGTCGGTCAATGCAGAACTCACCCTGTTATATTGGACGGTCGGGCAACGTATCCAACAAGAAATTTTAAAAGGTGAACGAGCAGAGTACGGACTACAGGTCATCGCCAACTTGGCAAAAACCCTGACTCAACAACTCGGCAAAGGTTGGAGTAAACGAAACCTTGCCCAAATGATTAAATTTGCACAACTATTTCCCGATCTTAACATTGTGCAGGCAGTGACTGCACAATTAAGCTGGACGCATTTTGTGCAACTTCTCAGTATAGACGATGCCATCAAACGAGAATTTTACCTTGCAATGGCAGTACAAGAGCGCTGGTCTACACGTACCTTGGACGAACGTATAGGCTCAATGCTGTTTGAACGCACGGCGATTTCAAAAAAACCTGAGCAAACCATTTTGCAGGAATTGGCACAACTACAAAATAAGGGTGTCGTTCATCAACAACTTTTACTCAAAGACCCTTATATTTTAGATTTTCTTGACCTGAATGACCGCTATTTAGAAAAAGATTTAGAAGATGCGATTTTACGAGATATCGAACAATTTTTATTAGAACTCGGTTCAGGCTTTAGTTTTATTGCTCGGCAAAAACGCATTCAAATCGATGAAGATGATTTCTATATTGATTTGCTTTTTTACAATCGCAAACTGAAACGACTGGTTGCCATTGACTTAAAAACTGAAAAATTCAGACATTCACATAAAAGCCAAATGGAACTGTATTTACGCTGGCTTGCCAAATACGAACAAGAAGAAGGTGAAAATCCACCGCTTGGTATTATTTTCTGTACCTCTAAAAAATACGAACAAATTGAATTACTCGACCTTGAAAGTTCAGGTATTCATGTCGCCGAATATATGACGGTTTTACCACCTAAAGAAATACTCGAGCAACGCTTACATTTAGCAATGGAACACGCGAAACAACGCTTATTGGCACAAAGGGAGTCAGAATAATGGATGCAACTTTAGAAACAGCATTCCAACAAGACATCATTGCGCAAATGCAGTCGCACGGTTGGCAACTTGGCTCAGGTGCAGGCTATAACCGTGAAAAAGCCCTCTATACCCAAGACCTATTGGACTTTGTACAAAATACTCAACACAAAGAATGGCAAAAGTTTAAAGGTATTTTCCCCAATGACACCGAACGCCATTTTTTAGACACCGTCGAAGCACAACTAAAAAAAGCCGATATTAATGCCACCGATGCCCAATCTCGTAGTTATGGCACATTGGGCGTGTTGCGTCATGGCATTCGTACTCGTGGTTGTCGTTTTTCATTTTGTCAGTTTAAACCCGAACATGGCTTAAACCCTGAACTGAACGAACGCTATACGCAAAACATCTGTCGTGTTGTACCAGAACTCGTCTATAGCCCATACGCCAACAAAGCCGAACTCGAAGCTACAGGCAAACAAGCCAAAAAATGGCGGATTGACCTTGTGCTGTTTATCAATGGCTTTCCTGTGGCAACCATGGAGCTAAAGTCTGAGTTTAAGCAAGCGGTGCAAAATGCCATGGCACAGTACCGCAAAACGCGTTTGCCGAAAGACCCTGAAACCAATAAGCCTGAACCTTTGCTGATGTTTAAACGTGGCGCATTGGTACACTTTGCCGTAAGTCAGTATGACGTCTATATGGCAACGCATTTACAAGGCGATAGCACCTACTTTTTGCCCTTTAACAAAGGCACAAAGGAGCAAGGCGCAGGCAATGATGTACCTGACAATATTCATGAATATGCCACAGGCTATTTATGGAATGAGGTGTTAACACCTGATTGCTTGCTGAATATCATCGGTAGCTTTATTCATCTGCAAATTGTAGAAAAAGAAAAATTAGAAGGCATTAAATATAAGGAAGAGAGCCTGATTTTCCCACGTTATCACCAATGGAAAGTGGTGACCCAATTGGTTGAGGATTCTTTAAAAGAAGGTACAGGACAAAAATACCTGATTCAGCACAGTGCGGGTTCGGGTAAATCTAACTCGATTGCATGGACGGCACATCAGCTTTCTAGCTTATACGATGCCAACAATAAAAAGCAGTTTGACTCCATCATTGTGGTCACAGACCGCACCATTTTAGATGCACAGCTTCAAGATACTATTCACCAGTTTGAACATGCCGATGGCGTGGTAGGACGTATTAACAATAAAGAAGGTGATGGTTCAAAATCTGAAAAATTGGCGAAAGCCTTGGAAATGGCACAGCCGATTATTATTGTGACCATTCAAACCTTCCCCTTTGTCCTCCGTGCGATTGAAAACAGCACAAGCCTGAAAGAACGTAAATATGCCGTGATTGCCGATGAAGCACACTCATCACAAAGCGGTTCGACTGCACGTCAATTGAAAGAAACTTTAATGCTCGAAGCACGTGAGGATGATGACAGCCTATCGACAGAAGATCTGCTTGATGTAGTCATGGCATCACGTAAAGGCAGTGATAATTTAAGTTTTTATGCTTTTACCGCAACCCCAAAGGATAAAACTTTACAGCTCTTTGGTCGTGTGCCTGATCCAAGTATGCCACCATCTAAGACCAATAAACCTGAAGCCTACCATGTCTATTCGATGCGCCAAGCGATTGAGGAAGGCTTTATTTTGGATGTGCTAAAAAACTATACCAATTATAAAGTTATCTATAAGCTCAAGCAGAAGATTGAAGAAAAAGACGATACGGTTGATGCTAAAAAAGCCAAGATCAAACTGAATCAATGGGTACGCTTGCATGATTACAACATTTCGCAAAAGGTCGCGGTGATCATTGAGCATTTTAAAAAAAATGTCATGGGTTTACTCAATAACCAAGCCAAAGCCATGGTGGTGACCAGTTCACGCAAAGAAGCTGTGCGCTATAAACAAGCCTTTGATAAATACATTGCTGAGCATAAATATAAAAACATTCAGGCAATGGTGGCATTCTCAGGTGAAGTTGAATTTAATGAAAATGATTCGGATAGTCGTCATTTAATTGGGCAAAAGTTTACTGAAAGTAATATGAACCCGAACTTGAAAGGTCGTGAGATGCGTAAAGCATTTGATAGCGATGACTTTCAGGTAATGATTGTGGCAAACAAGTTCCAAACAGGCTTTGACCAACCTAAACTCTGTGCCATGTATGTGGATAAAAAACTTGGTGGGGTAGAATGTGTACAAACCCTATCTCGTTTAAACCGAACTTATCCAAGCAAAGCCCAAACAGGCACATTTGTATTGGACTTCTTTAATGAACCACAAGACATTTTAGATGCCTTCCAACCCTATTACCAAACCGCAGAATTGGCAGATGTATCCAACCCTGACCAAGTATATGACCTGTTTGATAAACTGAAATTGGTTGGGATTTTTTTATGGACAGAGGTGGAGCAATTTAGCGTTGCTTTTTATGCCAAAAATAAATCACCTGCAGCAGTGGCAAATATTTGTAAGCCTGCATTGCAACGTTGGGAGCAACGCTATAAACAAGCAGTGAATGATTATGATGTCACCAAAAATCGTTTAGAAATTACCAAACGAACCAATGAGCCAGTACTGATCGCCAATGCAGAAAATGAATTTGCAGATGCTAAAAAAGCCCGAGATGCCTTAGAAATCTTTAAAAAGGATTTGGGTAGTTTTAGTCGTTTCTATGAGTTTATGTCACAGATTGTGGACTATGACGATAAAGATCTTGAGAAGCTTAGCCTATATGCACGTACCTTACGTCCGATGCTGCGTGAACAAATTGCTGATGAGGATGTCATTGACTTGAGTAATGTAGAAATGAGTCATTACCGCTTGTCTAAGTTACGTCAGCAGGATATACAACTCAAAGCCAATAGCACCGAACATAAACTTGAACCTGCCAATGATGTAGGGACAGCAAAACCTAAAGATAAGAAAGAGGATTTTTTGTCTGTAATACTCAATCGAGTGAATGAGATCTTTGTAACTGACAAACTTAGTGATCAGGATATGATTAATTATGTTCATACAGTTGCTGATAAAATGTCTGAAAATACCCGAATGATGACACAGATTCACAATAACCCACGTGAACAAGCGATGTTAGGCGAGTTTGACTCTGCACTTGATGATGCTGTCTTAGATAGCAATGCGGCACATATAGAGCAGATGACACAACTTATGAGTGATCCTGTCAAAATGAAGCAGTTTGCGTATGTAATTTATGATGTGTTGGTAAATAAAAAATCAGATTTATCAGGTGGAGTATAAAACCTTGCTGTCTATGGCATAGGTATCTACACATTATGCTGTGGATACCCCAGTGCTATTTCAGCATAGCCATTAAAGGTTATTAAGTTGTTTTAGCAAAGCTAAAATTCGTTGAGTAAGTCATCAATGGATACTTTTTATTTTACATAAAAAATATCCTTATTCAAAAAATAGGCAATTTTCTACTTTTAAAATCGTTTAATTTTTGGGAGTATTGCCCCTCACCCTATTCAAATTTGTATATACAATAATGTATCACATCAGGTTCTAATTAATCTTGTCTTTGAAGAAAGCACCTTCTTCGCCATTTATTGCTGAAAAAATAGCGCTAAATTGTCTAACACTGATAAACTTTGTGATCATCAATAAATCTGCTTTTAAAGCACTTTTTTGATTAACTGTAACGCTCATATTAAACACCTTTTATTTAGTGCTTAAATTTTCTCAACAACTTATTGGCATAGCAATGACAGAACATAGGCAAAATTATTACGCTGCGTTTTCAAGTATTGGACTGAATGTATTGTGATTATTAAAAATCACGGTTGAACCGATTGGATCTGAAATAACCACAGTTCCATCTTCACGCTGCATAAAATTTCCAGTATGAAGATCGGCAAATGAATCGGGGTTTTGGTTAATAAATTCCGCCAATAGAACAAACGCATCAGCCATTTCGGGTTTATCGCTAACAAGATCATCGCTTGATAGATCAACCAAGCACATCACAAACCTTTCAGCTTGGTTGTCAATAAACGAGTACGCATTTAGCTCTCTAAAACGTTTACAGAGACGATTTACAACGCGTCTATTCTCGCCCTTGGTATCGAGTTTCTGAAGTCTCTCAACCTCATACAAGAAGATTGGCACAGTAGTTGAAATTGGATTTGATACAAGGCTCGGTGAGATATTTTTTGACGTAACAAACTCGCCAACAATCCCGTAGTCCTTCACCACTTTCACTAGAGAATCACTTTGCGTTGCTGACTCTCCAAGTAAAAATTTATAACTCATATCATCAATTGAAAGTTTAAGAACGGTATTCGGGTTATCGCTTTCAAATACTCCTGAAAACTGACCGCTTGCAATTAATTTTTTACCCTTTAATGCTGGGTGCTTTTTTCTGATATTAAGAACCGCTTTATCACTTAAAACAAAAATCTTAGCCATAACTTACTCGTAAATTCAAACATATTTCAATTATGATTATTAGATCAAATATAACTTAGATTTTAAATCTCCAATGCAACATAGCCATACTTTTGCCCAGACAAAGAAAAAGGCGATTAGATTAACTCCAATCGCCTTTCCCCTCTTTTAACCATACCGTACAAGTCATTACCTCATTTTTCAATGAGCCGAAACGAACAACAAGCACGTGAGAATCTAAAAGGTAACATTTAGACTATGTGTTTACTTTATCTTTTTCCAATTGCTCTGTCAAACTCTGCTCATAGGCAATTATTTGTTCTAGGAACAACTGAAAATCCTTTTCATGTTTATCTCTCCAGTCTATCGCTAACAAAAAGAACGGAAGGGCAAACATAACAAAGAGCCAAGTTGACGGAATGAAGAGGCAAACAATGCACGGCAGACCAACACAATACATAATCATTGTCCATGCTCTTTTTTTTGATTTCGATATTGCAATGCAATGGTGAAGAGTGTCAATGTCCAACTGTGTATTATCCGCATTCATTCCGTATCTATCTCTCTAAACTAATTTAAATACACCCCGATACACACACTTGAAGAAACACTGCATCATAACCTCAACGTCGTAGTCGGCTGCGTGTGCTGCTGCTTGGTCATAACTTACATCAAGAGCGAAACACAATTCACTAAGTTTAGGCGATTTGCCATTGAATGTAGCCCATCTGCCATTCTCCATCGTACAGAAAGCACCCTTGCTCGGTATCGGTTGGTTAATTCTTGCTAGTTCCATAGAAATAAAAGGTAAGTCAAACGCCATGTTATGTGCAATTAACATGTCCGCCGTCATCATCTTTTCATAAACAATGGGAACGACTTGCTCCCATGTTGGCTATCGAGATCATAAGTGAGAAGGGCAAACTGAAGCACCAGCCAAAGTTACAGGACTTATCGAAGACTTTGTTCAACAAGTAATAGCTTAATTGTTTTGGACAAAAAGTCAGAAGTACTGGCATCTATGGGTTTAACCATTTCTGATGCGGTACGCTTAATGCTCACCAAAGTAGATGCTGTCCTACAAAATGTTTTAGAATTATTGCAAGCTGATAAAGCATTACCTGAAAAGTACCGAGATTATGCCTTAGTGAGTCATTGGGTAGGGCATAGTGATTGCCATATCAAACCTGATCTTGTTCTGATTTAGTAGAAATGTCCTAGATGAAAATGAGTTGATTAATTATTCTATTCGGCTCATATATTAAGCCGAATAAATGCTATGGTTATCCTCAAAAATAAGATACTGCATCAAAGTGACTGTTTTTATTAAAAATTGTAGAAGTTAACTGAAAATTATTTATTTTTCTGGAATATGCTTTAAAAGAATATGGAGTATTAGCAATAAAAATCAGCTAGACGTTTTTTAGGATAAATGCATTATTCTTAGACTAATTAGTATAAATATTGAGTAGTATTCTAAATTCTATGTTGGTTGAAATTATCAGTTAATCGCTTGAATTAAACATTTGGAAGTTATCAAATCGTTTTATCTCATCATTGAATGATGCATGATAGATCAAAAACATTTTTTTTTAACAACCAATTGATTAATCATTTTTTGATTTATAAAATAGACTGATCAAATGTATTAATTTGTTGAATAAGTTGATCTAAAGCTGCTTGAGTATGCTCATTTAATTCAAATGAACAATTAATCCGAATATGATGTGGTGTCTGATCAGTTCGATAAAATAATGAACCTGATGCGACACCAACCTTATATTCTAACATTTCATGATAAATCAAATCGCTGTTGATGTGTTCAGGTAAAGTTATCCATAAAAAATAACCTGATGGATAATAATGAACTTTACATGTTTGAGGTAATCTTTCGGTGAGATATTGATAATACTGATTTTTTAAATGCTTGAGCGTATTCCGTAAAGTTTTTAAATGCTTTTCATAATAACGGTGCGACAGATAATCCATCAAAGCATTTTGAATAAAAGAATTCACTGATAGCGTGCTCATTAATTGCAAATGTTGAATGCTTTCCGAAAACTTTCCTGTATGTACCCAACCAATACGAAATCCAGCGCCTAAGATTTTCGAAAATGAAGAACAATGTAAAACTAAATTATGTTGATCAAAATACTTCATTGATAAGGGTTTTTTATGGTCAAAATAAAGCTCTTCATAAACATCATCTTCAACCAGATAAATCTGATGTTCCTGTAATAATTTTGCCAACTGTAATTTAATCTCATCACTGACGGTAAAACCAATCGGATTGTGGCTGTTCAACATGAGTAAACAGACTTTAATCGGATAATTTGATACAGCATTTTTAAAAGCCTCCAAATCCAAACCATGTTCAGGATGCTCAGGTATAGTGATGACTTTTAAACCAAAATGCTCAGCTGCTTGCCATGCGCCATAGAAAATCGTTTCTTGTAAAAGAATATAGTCATCAGGTTTGGTCAAGGTCTGTAAAGCTAGGTTAAGTGCATCTAAACCACCAGAAGTGATAACAATATCGGATGGATCAGTTGGAATATCTTGCATACAATAACGCTGTGCGATGAGTTTGCGCAATTCTAAATTACCTGGTGGTAAACTTGGCATTTGCTCATAGCTTAAACGGTGTTTGGCGCGTTGTGCTAAGGTCTGCATGAGTTTAGGTGAATACAATAATTGGCTGTCAGGAAAGGCGCTACCAAAAGGCACAATATTTTTGGACTGAATCGATTTTAAATAACGGAAAACTGTTGAGTTAATTTCTATTTTTTCATTCAGAATCACTGTTTTAGCAATTTTTAAGCTATTTGGATCTTCGGCAATAAAATAGCCCAATTTTTCTTTAGAATAAATGAGCCCTTGTGCTTCTAATTCTTGATAAGCATTCATGACGGTAATCAAGCTAAATCCAGAAGCTTGTGCCTGTTGGCGTAGAGAGGGTAACTTTTCATTCGGTTTCCATCTACCACTTTCGATAAGATGCTTCAAACTGAGAGTAAGCTGTTCTGATTTATACATAGGAAATGATTCACATAATTCAAAAAGAAAATATGGACAGCACATACTATCCATATTTGAATTTTTTGTTATGACTCGGAGTAAAGCTTAGATTTTGACTTTAAACATTTAATCCAAATCGCTTTAATTTATGGATAAGCAAAATATAACAAGACTTTAAATACACCAGCAATGAGTGCTAATCCCAGAAAGCCGATCAACCATAAGCACACAAACCATTGTATAGAAGTCATTTTGTTGAAAATTTTAGGCATTTAAAATTCTCCATAACATTTTTTGATTAAATCTAGTGATGATTCAAAATACGTTAAAAAAACTACTAAGAACTTAGTGATAACCTTCATCACCAATACGCACTTTGTCACGAAATACCCAATAGGATAAGAAGGTATAAGCGATAATAATTGGAATTAAAATCACAGCACCGACTAAGGTAAATTTCAAACTCGACTCAGGTGCAGCCGCTTGCCAAATACTTATAGATGGTGGAATGATGTTGGGCCACAAGCTAATCACAAAACCAGTGAAAGCTAAAAACACCAATACCAATGTATAGACAAAAGGTTTAACATCATTTTTGTCTTTACATGCTTTTAGAATTAGACCGACACAAATCAAAACTAAAATAGGCACAGGGCTGAAGTAGAATACATTCGGCACTGAAAACCAGCGATTGGCAATTTCAGGATGAGTCAATGGTGTATATAAACTCACACCTACAAAAATCAGCAGCAGTACAATCAGTAGTCTAGGCATAAACTGATACATATATGCTTGCAATTTAGCCTCTGTTTTCCAGATTAACCAACCACAACCTAAAGTGGCATACATAGCAACGACACCAATACCAGAAAAGACTGAAAATGGCGTTAGCCAATCCCATGCACCACCACTATAAATACCATTCGTGGTTTCAATCCCTTGGATATAAGCACCTAAAATTACTCCTTGGAAGAAGCTCGATAAAATTGAGCCCCAAATAAAGGCTTGATCCCATAAAAACTTGGTTCGTTTTGATTTAAAACGAAACTCAAATGCCACCCCACGAAAAATAAGAGCGACAACCATAAACGAGATGGGTAAATATAGAGCAGACAATACAGTGGCATAAACCAAAGGAAAAGCTGCAAATAAACCTGCACCACCTAAAACCATCCATGTTTCATTACCATCCCAGACAGGTGCAATAGTATTCATCATCACATCACGTTCTTGATGGTCTTGAATGAATGGGAACAGAATTCCGATACCTAAATCAAAACCATCCATAACCACATAGATCAATACACCTAAACCAATGATACCAACCCATACTAAAGCTAGATCAATCATGGTGATTCTCCTTATTATGATTAGTATCAAACTTTTGCTGTTTGGCTTCATTATCAAATGCATCATCAACTGCACTGAGTGGACGTAGTGGTGTTTTGAAATGTCCAGGACCACCAGTTTCAGGTGTAAAACTGTCTATAAAAATAGGTCCTGTCTTGATGAGCTTGAGTATGTAATAAATACCGCTGCCAAAAACAACTGTATACACCAGAACAAAAATAATTAGACTTAAACCAACTTGATCGGCTGTTACACCATGCGATAAACCATCTTGCGTACGTAGCACACCATAAACCACCCACGGCTGACGTCCGACTTCAGTAGTGACCCAACCTGCAAGCAGAGCGATATAACCTGTTGGTCCCATTATGATGGCAAACTTATGAAACCATGATGTTTCATATAATTGTTTGGTTTTACGCAACCACAATGCAGTAAATGACAGTAAAACCATTAACATACCCAGACCGACCATAACGCGAAAACTCCAAAACACGATAGGTACATTAGGACGATCTTCTTTGGAAAACTCTTTTAACCCTGTCACTTGACCTTCCAAAGAGTGGGTTAAAATCAGGCTTCCCAAATTTGGAATACCAATTTCAGCGACATTTCGTTCATTTTCCATATCAGGTAATGCAAACAAAAGCAAAGGCATACCATGATCACGATTGGTTTCCCAATGACCTTCTATCGCAGCCAATTTAGTCGGCTGATGTTCTAAAGTATTTAAACCATGATTATCACCTATTAGCACTTGCAGACATGAGGTCACAAGAACCATCCAAAGCCCCATAGAGAGTGATTTTTTCACCAACTCATCGCGGCGACCTTTGAACAAATGCCATGCCGCAGTCCCGACAACCAAAAGTGAAGACACCAAAAAAGCAGCCGTTGCCATATGGGCAAAGCGATAAGGAAAAGATGGATTAAAAACAATAGCCCACCAGTCCATTGGGACAATGATGCCATTTTCAATCGCAAAGCCTTGAGGGGTTTGCATCCAACTGTTGGACGACAAAATCCAAAACATCGAAATACAGGTGCCAATTGCCACCATTAAGGTTGCAAAAAAGTGCGCTTTGGGACTAACTCGTCCCCAACCAAACAGCATAATGCCAAGAAAACCTGCTTCAAGAAAAAAGGCACTCAGCACTTCATAAGTCAATAATGGACCAGTAACTGAACCAGCGACACGGGAAAATTCACTCCAGTTCGTACCAAACTGGTATGCCATGACAACCCCTGATACGACTCCCATACCAAAAGCAACAGCAAAAATTTTAATCCAGTACTTAAATAAATCTTTATAAACCGAATCTTGTGTTTTCAGCCATTTCCATTCTAATAACGCAAGGAAACACGCTAAACCAATAGATGTCGCAGGAAAAATAATATGAAAGGATACTGTAAAAGCAAATTGTATCCTTGCTAACTCTAAAGCGGTTACGAGACTCATACTATTGCTCCCCGATGATTCAATAATTTGATGGAGAAATCTGCCGAAAGACAGTGAAAAAGACTAAAAAAAAGAATAGATCGCCCCATAGAAACTACCTATTGAAAAGAATAGATTTCATTTTGCAGAAGTTGCTTTTGAATAAGTAGGTACAAAAAAATGGGGAATAAAATATAACAGAGGACATTTATAGGACTTTCTTGTTATATTTTTTCTCGGATTTTTATAGTTACATCTGGAATATTAATTTAGTGAAAATGTACGTAACAAAAGGATTTAAAGACCTGAATTGGTACTGTGTTTGTGACTAAAAAATTAAATATCATTTCAACATTGATTGAGAAACATGGCTTTTCAGAAAAGTTGGGCAGGGTGAAAAACCGACTACCATGATCAAAGAATCACGACTATAGCCATCAATAACATTGTAGACACAATAATTTTAGACAGCATTACCGCTCCACAAGATATAAAAAATATGATGAGACTTAAAGATAAATGATTATTCACGACATGGTTGATAAGCATTAATCTCTAAATGGTAAGTCAGCATAATCATCGATATTACATATAAATTTCTTATGGATACTAGAAATGGAGACACACATGAATAGTGTATTGAATTTAAATGAAACCAAATTAGATCAAATGGGTAACACTAAGCTATTTGAAAACGATAAAGTCATTATTTGGGATTTTGTATTAAAGCCGGGTGAAGCCTCAGCAATGCACACCCATATGAAAGACTATATGTGGTTTGCTATTGAAGGAGCTCCTTTGCAAATCTTTGATCAAGAAGGTCGTGATTGCGGTGTGTTTGATGTACCTACAAATGGTGTATTTTCTTTAAAGGTTACAGATGGAGTCGTAGAAGTACTTTCTGAAATTGGTAAAGGTGAAAAATTTCCAGCAACTCATAAAGCTGTAAATGTAGGACAATCCAATTATCGAGAAGTTTTGGTTGAATATAAGTAGAAAGGAGAGCCTTTTTTACATCAATACATAATTGTTTGAGTGATAAAAAAGGCTTTTAGAATGAATCTTTACGAAATAATTTTTTCGTAATCGTATGCCTCTATCGTCAATGGAGAATAGGATGTCTGAGCCAATTAGAGTTTTACATGGAAGTTTTGGTCGAGTTGCTCTATTGCGATTAGATCATTCTATGACAAGCCACGCCCATCGTGATGCTCATTTTGTGTTTAAGGTCGGAGGACCAGATATTTTATTTGGTGTCGGTCAAAAGGAATATCTGGTTTCTGACAAAACAGTGTTGTTTATCAATGCTTGGGAACCTCATTTCTATAATCATAAGCCAACTTTTGAAGATACAATTTTATTAGCATTTTATTTTAAACCAAATTGGTTGGGGCAAATTGATTCTCGCTTTATTCAAAATGCTTACCCTGATTTTTTAACCTTCCAATTCACAGAATTTCGAAAAAGATCGAACATTTAAGAGATGAAGTACTTAACTGGTTAGAGAAAGGTTTATTACCTACATCATATCAGATGAATAAGCTTATTTCTGATTTGTATATTGAAGGATTAGAAATCAGTGTTCCTGACCTTAAAAAAGTCTCTATTAGCAAATATAGTGAATTACGTTATGACCCTAGAATTAGAAAGGTCATAAATCAAATATTAAACAATAATTTAAACACATTAAATTGGGCAAAAGTTGCTGATTCTGTTGGACTTTCTCGTGCACATTTTTTCAGATTGTTTTCGAACTCAACAGGTGTTTCACCGACAACATTTACCAATACTTTAAAAATGGAGCAAGGGCTTATGCTTCTATCTGATCTGAATTTACCGATTCAGAATATTGCTGAGGCAGTAGGGTTTGTTCCGATGAATAATTTCACGCGTTTTTTTTCGGCACATCAAGGTGTAACTCCAAGTAAGTATCGGAAAGTGATGGATATCGTGAAGTAAAAATTCCTGAAATAACATATTGAAGTAACGATCTAAAAAAGGTTGTAGGCTTCGTTCGCTCAAAATTTCACATCGTGCAGAAGGAAAACCGTATGCAAATTAATGGAGCTATGCTAATTGGTGCTGGCAGTGTTATCGGAAATGATCAACCAATATATGCAAAAAATCCACGTACAAATGAAACCTTAGAACCTGTTGTCATGGGTGGGACATTTGAGCATGTAGATCAAGCAGCGCGTCTTGCCAGTCAAGCTTTTGATACGTTTAGAAATACGGCTCCCGAGCAACGGGCTCAATTTTTGGAAGCCTGTGCTGATGAAATTATGGCCTTAGGTGATACTTTGCTGGATCGTGCAAGTAAGGAAACAGGCCTTCCGATTGCACGTTTAACTGGTGAGCGTGGGCGTACTGTCAATCAGTTAAAACTTTTTGCATCAGTATTGCGGGCAGGAAATTATCTGGATGTACGTATTGATCCCGCTTTACCGAATAGAACACCTATGCCGCGTAGCGACTTGCGCTTTCAAATGATCGCGTTGGGACCAGTTGCTGTTTTTGGTGCAAGTAATTTTCCTCTCGCATTTTCAGTTGCGGGTGGGGATACTGCATCGGCTTTGGCTGCAGGGTGCCCAGTGATTGTTAAAGCACATTCAGCACATTTAGGTACTTCTGAGTTAGTGGGTCAAGCAATACAAAATGCTGTCAAAAAATGTAATTTACCTGAAGGCGTATTTTCATTAATTTTTGGCTCAGGGGCGAATGTAGGCGTTGAACTAGTTAAACATCCACTGATTAAAGCGGTAGGTTTTACAGGTTCTCGTAATGGTGGCTTGGCCTTAATGGATATTGCAAACAAGCGTCCTGAACCTATTCCAGTTTATGCAGAAATGAGTTCCATTAATCCAGTATTTATATTGCCACATGCCTTAAGTACAAGAGCTGAGCAAATCGGTAAAGATTTTGCGGCATCTTTAACAGGAAGTGCTGGTCAGTTGTGTACAAATCCGGGGCTGGTCATCGTTCAGGAAAGTGAATCTTTAGATCTTTTGCTGAATTCTATTGCTGGGGCAATGTCTCAGGTTGCAGCACAAACCATGTTGACCGAGGGAATTTATCAAGCCTATGCAAATGGCATTGATAAACTTGAAGCCCATGCATTAGTTGAAAAGGTGAGTGAAGGCTTAAATAGTCAAGAACCAAATGCTTGCCAGGCAAAACTGTTTAAAACCACAGCCGAGCAGTTCCTGTCCGATCATACGTTGAGTGATGAGGTGTTTGGTTCGAGTTCATTGGTGGTTGTATGTAAAAACCAACAAGATTTTTCTCGTGTTGCTGAATATCTTGAAGGTCAGTTGACAGCGACTTTATTGATGAATTAAGAAGATCTCGACCAAGCGAAAGCTTTGTTGCCAATTTTGGAACGAAAAGCCGGACGAATTTTATGTAATGGTTTCCCGACTGGAGTCGAGGTTTGTCATGCCATGGTGCATGGAGGGCCATTTCCGGCAACGTCTGATGCACGTACCACGTCGGTTGGCACGGCTGCAATCAACCGATTCTTGCGTCCAGTGTGTTATCAGGATTTTCCAGAAGATTTATTGCCAACAAGTTTAAAAAGTGAAAACCCTTTAAAACTTGTACGTCTGATTGATGGGCAGAAAGTCTTATCTTAATTTTCAAGTTTTCGCAGCAAGAGTAAATACAGAAGTTGTTATTCAGGTTTTTGTATTTACTCATTTATTCAACTCTTATGTTCAAGGAACCTCTAAATGAAAAAGAGCATATCTATTATATTGGCAACATGTTTACTCGGAATTCAGGGGTATTCACATGCAGCAGAAACCAAGCAAAGCACCTCTGGCCAGCAAAATGAAGGCAAAAGTATGGTTGTGCGAGGGCTAGACCATATTGCAATTACAGTTCCCGATATTGATGCGGCCACTAAATTTTTAAAGGAAGCATTTGGTGCAAAGATTGCTTATGATTTAGTAGATCCCAAGACTGATAAACCGTTAAAGGGTACGGAAATCGAGAAAATTCTGGGTCTAAAATCTGGGACTCAGTTAGTCCACATGCGAATGATGTCTCTAGGACAAAGTACTAGCATTGAGTTATTTGAGTATCGTGCAAAGACCCAACATAAAGCAGCGATTTCTTCTGATATCGGGTTACAACATTTTGCTGTCTATGTGGATGATATTCAAGAAGCTGCACGCAGATTTAAAGCAGCCGGTGGCGTCTTATATTCTGACATTAATCCAATTTTTGGTGAAATTGAAGGCGGTGAAAAGAACCGCTTTGTTTATGGCAAAACCCCATGGGGAACGACGGTTGAGTTGGTCACTTATTCCAGCGGTATTAACTACCCTAGTTATAGCGAAGCAAATCGCTATACCCCGCCAAAACCTTAAAAATAGCGATTATTAGATCAGTTTCCAAAGCGATAATTTTGGTTAAATCGCTTTGGAATCATACTTCTTGTTGATAAAGCATGGTAAAGGAATACTTAAGGTTTGTTGACGTTTTTTTATGATATGGATGTTTATATTTTTAAACCGAGTTAAGTTCCAATCAAACTCAGTTTATTTTTAATAATAAGTAGCCCAATTTAAGCTGCGGTATTTTTATATATTATTGATTATTAAAATATTTAAAAATCCATTTAAAAAAATCATCAGACCCTAAGCCACGTTAAGGGACTGTAATTATGAAAAGCCACACATCTTGTTTATATTCATGTATATCACTTGTAGCATGTGCTATCTATGCACAACATGCACTTGCTGCATCTTCAACAGAACCATGGATGCTTGGTGATTGGGATGGTGAACGTAGTGCTTTAGTCGAGCAAGGTTATGACTTTACATTTGATTATACCGGTGAGATGGCGAATATTTTAGACTCTAAAAAGACCACAAAAAACGGCACGGAGTTTTCAGGACAGCTAGGTTTAGGTGCTCATCTCGATTTAAATAAAATTTTGGGATGGCAAGATACCGATGCGCAAATCACGATAACTTATCGTGATGGCAAAAATTTAACCAATACGGCTCCGGCACTTGAGGGTCAGATCAGTTCTGTGCAAGAGGTTTGGGGTAGAGAGCAAACCTGGCGTTTAACAAATTTTTGGATTAGAAAAAAAATTCATGATCAGGCTTTAGATATCAAAATAGGCCGTTTTGGTGAAGCAGAGGATTTTAATAGTTTTGCTTGCGATTTCCAAAATCTTGCATTATGTGGCTCGCAAATGGGAAATTGGGCTGGTGACCAGTGGTTCAATTGGCCAGTTAGTCAATGGGCAGCACGAGTTAAGTATAATTTCACACCTGATTTTTATACTCAAATAGGCGTATTTGAATATAATCCGGAAAATTTAGAACGCGGAAAAGGTTTTAACTTAAGTACAGATGAATCGAAAGGTGCATTAATTCCAGTTGAAATGGTATGGACACCAAGCATTGGTGCTCAACACTTATCTGGTGAATACCGTATAGGATATTATTTTAGTACAGCGGATGCGAATGAGTTGGATGGTCATGGTCAAGCTTTAGAGACGACAGACCATAAAAAAGGCGGATGGATATCAGGAAAACAGAAGTTGATTTCGCACCGATTTGATTCTGAACGCGGTCTGACTGCCTCGGCTAGCGCAGTTTTTTTTGACAGTAAAACCAATGTGATCAGTAACATGCAAAATCTTGCTTTCAGTTACCTAGGAGCATGGAGTACACGTCCAAAAGATGAAATTGCCATCGGTTTTGCACGAATCCATAAGAATGCTGAAGGTTTTAGTAATGAATACAATTCAGAGTTATATTATGGAATTCATCTCACGGATTGGTTCACTCTTCGTCCTAATGTGCAATACATAAAAAATGTAGGTGCTGTATCCAATGGAAATAACACCTGGGTCGCTGGTATTAAATTTAATACAACTTTTTAATTTCATTTATTGAATCTTTTTAGGGAATATCTTTCCACCTTCAAGTAACTATGTATATCCATACTTGTTTGGAGGTGATCGATTATAGATATAATTTTTTTTATATTTAATATAATTCTTATTATTTTATTAATATCTTTCTTCAAACTAAACTTCAAACATCAAAAGAATGTGAGTTTAGTCATGCCGATTATTATCTATATTTTTACCATTACCGCCTTTGCACTAGGCTTGGCTGAATTTGTTCCGATAGGGATTACTGATGTCATGGCCAGCGGTTTGGGTGTAAGTGTAGAACAAACAGGATCGATTGTTGCAGCCTATGCCCTAGGGGCAACATTTGCAGCACCTGTGCTTACCGCTTTAACCAATGGTTGGTCTCGTAAAAAAGCCATGCTAGTTACAACCATAATTTTTACCCTAGGAAGCCTAGTGACCGCTTTTGCAACTAGTTTAACCCTTATGATTGTTGCTCGTTTTGTTGCAGGTCTAGGACATGGCTTATTTTTAGCAGTAGCTTCTAGCACAGCCGCTAAACTTGCAGGTCCTGAAAGAGCTGGGAGTGCAGTTGCGATAGTCTTTGGTGGGTTTACGATTGCGATGGCAATTGGTGTCCCGTTAAGCACCTATTTGGGTGGTGTGATTGATTGGCGTTTGGTGCTTGGTTTCATTGCATTATTCGGTGCAGTAGGCTTTGTTGGCTTATTGGTTGGAATGAAAGATCCGCTGCATGCAGATCAAAAAACAACATTTAATGCTAAGCAAGAGATTTTAACGATCTTTAATCCAAAATTAATTTCAGGTGCATTGGTCACGGTGTTTGCTTATGCGGGTTCATTTGCTGCTTATACCTATATCGCCTCAATGTTGATTGAAGTAACAAAAGTTAGCCCATCTTCGGTACCGATGTATACACTTCTATATGGTGTATTCGCAGCTATTGGTAATGTCTTGGGTGGTAAAGTAACAGATTCTTTGGGTGCTAATAAAGCAAACGTGGTAATTATCTCAGGTATTATCTTAACAGCATTTGGAATGTGGTTATTTATCGGTTCCCCAATCTTGATGGCTGTAATGGTTTCATTACTTGGCTTATTTACTTTTGGTGCTGTACCAGCTTTGCAAGCTCGTTTAATTCAGGTTGCACACAAGTATGCTCCAAATTCACATGGTGTTGCAGCAGGTCTAAATATTGCAGGCTTTAACTCTGCGATCGCATTAGGCTCGATTCTTGGTGGCATGACGATTAGTCATATTGGTTTAAGTTTTACGGGGATTACAGGGGCAGTATTATCAGTAATCGGTTTACTGATCTTAGTGATCCAGATTCAGAAATCGGTTTCACGAAACGTTTAAAAAATTTGTCATTTATACAGAAAAGAACACTTAGCATTTCTTTTCTGTATTTAATGGATTCAATCACTTAAAATAAGTTGATGGGAATAAATAAATGATCAAATTGATGAGCCACCTGATCCATTTAAGAACTTTTTTGGAAGTGTATAGATCTAAATCTTTTTCAAAAGCTGCTGAAAATCTGGCGATTACTCAGCCAGCTGCATCTTTACATATCCAATCTTTAGAAAGCTTTATAGGCATTAAGCTTTTTATTCGACAGTCTCGTGGTGTTGAGCCTACAACCGCAGCGGATGAATTAGCTCGATCTATAGCTCCAAATATTGATGCTTTAGAGTTTAAATTATCATCGTTTAAACTTGGGAATATTCAAGGTGGGACAATTCACTTAGTTGCACCTGCTGATTTTTTATACTACTGTTTAACAAAACCTTTAGCCTCTTTAATGACGCAGGGATTTAATATTCGATGCCAAACGGGCAATCGTCAAAAAATATATGATCTATTAAAAGAACAATCGATTGATTTGGCAATAACAGCGTCAAAGCCAGATGAACAACAGTATAATTTTCTACCTTTAGTGACTGAAAAATTATATTTAGTTCATGCACCTAGTCTAAGTATAAAAATTGGAAAAAAGCCAAATAAAGAGGTACTCTCGCAAATTCCATTGATTGCATATGATGAGGATTTACCTTTGGTACGCTCCGTTTGGTCTACTTTATTTGAGTCACCAATTCATACTGTTGCATCATGTATTGTTCCTGATTTAAGAGCGATTAAAGAGTTAGTTATTGCAGGTCATGGCTGGTCTGTTCTTCCAGACTATCATTGTGAGCATGAACTAAAAGAAGGAGCTTTGATAGCTTTAAATAATAGGAATGAGGCTCCTACGAATCAACTTTATTTGGTTTGGTCCAAAGGTTTACAAAAAACAAATATAAACTTTGTTAGAGATTATTTAACAAATTTTTTTCATTCGAACAAATAACAGATAATAAAAAACTGATAGTTATCATTCTAATGATATATGCGAAATAACAGGAGACATTCACTTGGAAGATTCTAGGCAGACGACTTGTAAAATTCCTCAGTTATTGGTTTCGTTTCTTAAAATCTAAGCATGTCTGAGTTCTTCATTGATTATAAAATAGCTCAATGTATTTTATAATATCTGCCTTTGCTTCTTCCCTAATTTTGACCTCAATATAATATTAGCCATATAGCTAACATGATCTATTATTTTCTATATAGCTAATAAATTTGATGTTATTTAGAAAAAAATCTATAAAATAAAAGTTATGTAAGTTGTTGAATTTTATTTTAAAGAAGAAGGATATGAGGTTATTATAAGCGTATTAGAGTTAACTGATATTTACTTAAATAGGACTTACGCACTATGATTTTTGCAACTTTTGTGGCAGAAGATGATTTTTATCTAAAATAAAACCATCAATAAAACTTTTAATGATGGGTCGAAATAAACTCTTCTGCCATTGATATATATTCATAAAAACATCATTCCATTGGGTCTTTTGAATCTGA
>NZ_PYIX02000228.1 GCF_003024515.2 Acinetobacter sichuanensis | reverse complement strand
GATCGTTAAACTCACAGGAATAGATGCCGATGTAGTCGCTGCTTGTGCAAAACTTGCTGTGAGTAATGCTGCTGATGCTAAAGCAATTTTAGATAAAATCTTCATGAAAATATTCCTTTAAAAAAACAATTAGATTGAGTTGGAGTTAAACTAAATTAATACGTAACATTGACACGGAATGTATCGGTATAAACACCAGCAGGGGTTGTGGCTGTTGTAGGTGCCTGTAATTTGACTTTAACAATGTAATCTAATACTTGCCCTATAAATCCGATGTAACCAATGCTGTGATCTAAACGATAATCATTATTAAAAAGACTCACAGCACCTTCGATTGGTAGACTTACTCCATTCGGATTAGTCACTTGAAACTGACCATGTGCCGCTTTAGAATCCATTGAAAAAACTGTACTGAAACTCCCAGTATTACAAAGGAGAGAAAAAGCACCCTGCGCTTCACTCCCATCTTCAGGTAAAATAATGCCTGCACTTACATTTGAAAATGTACAACTTTTAGGGACATCTATGCCCATC
>NZ_PYIX02000227.1 GCF_003024515.2 Acinetobacter sichuanensis | reverse complement strand
GGTCGCTATGCAGGTGGACTTGCACCTGTACGTACAGATGACTTAGGCGCATTGCCAATTAAAGCTTTAATTGAACGTAATCCATCAGTGAACTGGGAAAAAGTTGATGATGTGATTTATGGTTGTGCCAACCAAGCGGGTGAAGACAACCGTAACGTTGGTCGTATGTCTGCACTTCTTGCAGGTGTGCCATATCAAGTGCCTGCAACCACAGTCAACCGTTTATGTGGTTCATCGCTTGATGCTGTGGCAATGGCAGCACGTGCGATTAAAGCAGGTGAAGCCGATTTGATTATTGCAGGTGGTGTAGAAAGCATGTCACGTGCACCATTTGTGATGGGTAAGTCTGAATCTGCTTATGGTCGCGCACAAAAGCTTGAAGACACTACTATGGGTTGGCGTTTTATCAATCCAAAACTCAAAGAAATGTATGGTGTTGAAACCATGCCTCAAACTGCGGAAAACGTGGCTGAGCAATTCAACATTAACCGTGCCGATCAAGATCAGTTCGCTTTGACCAGTCAGCAACGTACTGC
>NZ_PYIX02000226.1 GCF_003024515.2 Acinetobacter sichuanensis | reverse complement strand
AATGGGCGTAGATGTCCCTAGAAGTTGTACTTTATCCAATGTGAGTGCAGGTATTATTTTACCGGAAGATGGAAGTGAAGCTCAGGGTGCTTTTACACTTACTTGTAATATAGATGGAGGGTTTACTGCCACATATTCATTTGATTCAACAAGTAGCTATTCAAGCTCAAGAGTAGTAAATGCTAATGGTGTTGGTCTTGAAACGAGTGGGTCTATACAAGTGGCTGGATGGAATTTATCTTTAGATACTGGTTCTAATGGACTCCATTTTATTCAGACTTGGTTAAATAACCCAATTCCAGCAATAGTGAAAGCAAAATTAAAATCACCTACAACCGCCACAACCCCTGCTGGTGTTTATACCGACACATTCCGTGTCAATGTTACGTATTAATTTAGCTTAATCTCAACTCAATCTAATTGTTTTTTAAAGGAATATTTTCATGAAGATTTTATCTAAAATTGCTTTAGCATCAGCAGCATTACTCACAGCAAGTTTTGCACAAGCAGCGACCACATCGGCGTCTATTCCTGTGAGTTTAACCATT
>NZ_PYIX02000225.1 GCF_003024515.2 Acinetobacter sichuanensis | reverse complement strand
CTGATACTGAATTAAACCTGTTGTCCACGCTGTCGATGTACCACCTTTAGAATTTTGTCGATACAAACCATTTGGGAAATGAATATTAAAATAAGCAAATTCAGCACCATCCATAAAGATATTATGCCAACCCACCCAACTTGCATCGGGATCTAGCTTATCTAAAGTAATATCAAGTTCAATAGATTCGGTTGATTGATTAGGCAAATGTGTCAATTGTGCCCACTCAACATTGACAGCAGCAGGATCAACCAACTTAATATAGTTGCCCCCAACCTCTTCAACTGTATATGTATCATCAAGATAGATTGCATCATCGTTATTAACCAGCTGTAGACCTGAGTTAATACTTGTGTCTTCAGCCAAGTAGTTCCAAGACGGATTTTTTGTATTTGGTGCATTCAAAGCAACTGTATACTGAAAGCCATTGGTTAAAGTGCTTTTAGCAATATTAGTAATTGTATAGACACCCGAAAAATCTTTATAAATGATTTTACTGTCTTGCACTGTTGCTGAATCTTGTCCGATTGAAATAACTTGATCGGTCACACTG
>NZ_PYIX02000224.1 GCF_003024515.2 Acinetobacter sichuanensis | reverse complement strand
TAAAAGCAAATTCATGTGTAAACACTGTCATGAAGTAAACACAATTGATTTCAAGAAATTACCAAGCAAAGCAGCAATTGAACGCGGAATGTCGGTTGTTGATCAAGAGTTTGAGGGTGTAAAGGTGGAGTTATGAAGGTAATAGATCGGCTTCTTGTTGTTAGATGTGCTGTCCTAATTGCACTTAATCCCGATTGCGATTCTGTTGTGATTACTCGTATGAGTAAGGATGGTCAGTTGCATAAAAACTGCATTTGGTCAGATAAGAACATTGGGAAATTGGCTTATTTGAAAGATTTGCAGTCCATGTTTCTAGATCATGCAAAGTCTGGGCGATACCTGAATAAAACTGCTTTGGTTTTTCTAAAAGGTGTTCAGGATGAGTGGAATGAAATAAACCCACACGATCCTGTGGAGTTTATTCGTGAATCAGGTGTGCCTAAGGCAATCTTGGAGGCGGAACGTCATGGATAAATTTGAGCAGTGGTTCATAAACCAAGACTTCTACACAAACATGCGCTTCATTCATGGTGATGCGCTGTTTATCAAGGATG
>NZ_PYIX02000223.1 GCF_003024515.2 Acinetobacter sichuanensis | reverse complement strand
TCCTTTTTCTAAACTTAATCAAATATATAGCGCTCAATTGAGCGCTTTTTTATTGTCGAGGGAAATATGGCGTTAGATAATCAAACGTTTGCGAACTTAGAGCGTGATATTAGTGATACAGGTGAGGCTGTCAACGAAAAGAAAGTAATCAGTCCACGCTACGGAGATCCTTTTAAGTCATTGCCATTGGTTGCTGAAGAAGCGGAACTTAAAGCAGATGAAGTCGTAGCAAAAGGCTTTTATTTAGGCTTTGCAAATGAAGCTGCTATGCGTGCTTACACCCCAAGTTTTGCTGAGACTCGTGCCAAGCTTGATGATACAAAGAAAGTCTATCGCTGGGAGCGAACTTCAGCCGAAGGTGTAAGCCCAATTACAGGCATTTGGCATGACACTGGACTGTCTGAATTAGATCAGGCGAAATTGTACACAAATGATCAGATAGCCGATAACAATGCAGCGATTGACAACACACTTGGTCAACTTATGTCAGCAGTTATGGCAGATGCTACAACTAAAGCGAATGCTGCACGGGATGATGCTATTGACGCTGCAGCATTGGATGCTACAA
>NZ_PYIX02000222.1 GCF_003024515.2 Acinetobacter sichuanensis | reverse complement strand
CGATGCAGCATCAAATCTTGCAACGCAATGGCATGGCTTAAAAATCAAAGGTATTGCACCTGAGCACCGAGCTTATGAGGATGCATTAAACAAATGTGCTGATGAGTTGGAAAAGGCTTTGCGAGGTGAGCGTGAATAACCCATTTCGTATTGGTGATAGCGTGATGCATGATGTTGAAGCATGGCAACAGCCAGCGAGTACGCTCACTGTGACATATATTAAAAATCTTGTAGTCGTAGCAGTGGACAAAAGTTTATTGGAAACTTTGGGTGCTTTACTTTGATTAAGCGAGATGGGAATGAATAACAAATTCAAGATAGGCGACCTTGTGCGAGTTGATACCTTGCCTGATGCACCACTCCGTGAAGTTTTAGGTGTGAGAGGTGATTTCATTTTAATCAACTTTGGAGGTTGGGAGGGATGGGTACAGGCTGGTGCATATGAGCTGATTTTGAGTAGTAAATTATGAGCAGCATTTCAGTTGCTGAGTATAAAAAATTATCTGGAAAACCACGGCGTACCAAGCGCCGTGTTGTTGTAAAGAAGGGGCGAGTTGTTAGTGAGGGTGAG
>NZ_PYIX02000221.1 GCF_003024515.2 Acinetobacter sichuanensis | reverse complement strand
CATTCTCAAAGCAAATCGCAAACGTCTTGAAGAATACAATCATTTGTTTAGTAGTCATGCGTTTAAACAAGAGTGTCAGATTGCTTTAAGAAAGACTGTAGAGCAGATTGGGAATATTGAGGTGAAATTGAAATGACCTGCCAAGGCTGTGAACAACGTAGACAATGGATGAAGAAACAATATGACAAATCAAAAGAAAGAATGTTGCGAGTGTTCAAAAGTCTTGGAGTTGTTGATCCAACAGAACAACAAATTAATCGAGCAGAACAATCAACTGATTCAAATCAACAACGAACAGAACGCACAGGTTAATCATTTGCTTGAGCATCTTGAAGATGGTGAAGAAGTGGTAAATACAAATCGAAGTTTGGATGGTGGGTGATATGCGTAGAGCTTTAATATTGAAACGAGTAACTAACAATACGAAGTGTATTGCTATTCATGATGCTGAAACTGGTGAGATTTTAGCTGACCAATTGTCATGTGTAGTTGTGAATAATCCAGATGAACCGCTACATGCAATCGTTAAGATTGGATTGTGTGGAATAAACAAAATAGTTGGTGATGATGA
>NZ_PYIX02000220.1 GCF_003024515.2 Acinetobacter sichuanensis | reverse complement strand
GGGCTATCATTTACAACATGATGCCTATCAGTTGCACTGCCAAGCAGTTTATTTAAATCAATATCATTGTATGTAGTTTCTTCTAAAAACATTGAAATTGTGCTAAGACTTGCTTGTTTAGCAGCACTTTCTGCAGAAAATAGTGGTTTAACTTCAGTTGAAATAAGAACATCTATCAAAGAATCTGTATATAAAGAGAACTGAGTAGGTTGAGGTTGTATTTCATTCACCTTATTGAGAATAGTTTCACGATCCCAAATCGTACCATCGTCAAATTGTATAGAACTTATTCCATAATTTTGATAAATACTCAAATCAGATAATTGATTCTCTATGTGGATTGGATTTATATAATCAGATAAATATATTTCTAATGTACTGCCTGCTTGCTTTAAAACAACCTCACTCTCATTATAACCTTTTAAGATCAAGACATTATTTTCAATATCTGACTTAGAATCATCAATAGTAATTAATTGATTACTATTTTCATAAACATCACTTCTATCAAAAATATAGGTATCATTTCCAGCCCCCCCTCTTAACGCTGAGGTACTTCCACCTTGTGCATTCAAAG
>NZ_PYIX02000219.1 GCF_003024515.2 Acinetobacter sichuanensis | reverse complement strand
TTACAAGATGAATGAATATTGCGTTGTCCGTTACGAATTATTTTTAAAACAATGGCTTAAATATGGTGTGAAATTTTTAAATGAATTAAATGCCTGTGCTGATCTAAAGATGAAAAAAGCACATAGCGCAAATTATTTGAAATTTGCAGCCTAAGGAGAAGACATGGAATGGACTCTGTTTTTCTTTGAAATTTTATTAGTCGTGAATGGATTTGTGTTTATTAACTTTGAATTATGGTGGTTGTAATGGGATTAACAAACAAGCAGCGCGTTCAACGTAAAAAGAAACCTACAACATGTGCCTTTTCTTCACATGTCAGCTTATCAACAGCGCGTTCTTATTTTGTGTCAAATGGTGTGGTTTATTACGATGATCATTACTCATATAGCTTAAAAAAGGCTCACATGACTTTAGAACAGTTTTTGGGGAATCCAAGTATTTTAACTAATGCTGAGTTTAAGCAACTTGATGGAAAGGTGGCGTGATATGGATATTAATCAATTAAAACCTGCGGAAATTGTTCGTGATGAGTATGGCTCATGGATCCATCCTGAATATAGCAAATATTTAGATCAGCACCATG
>NZ_PYIX02000022.1 GCF_003024515.2 Acinetobacter sichuanensis | reverse complement strand
CTATTGGTTTAGCAGGCTTAATAATTAGCTTTATGAACTTCTTATCAAATCGCCAATTCCAAAAACGTAAAGACAAGCGTGAACAAGAGCTACATGAAATTGAAATGTGTGAAGCTAAACATAAACAACGAATGAAGAATTTAAAAAGTGAGTTAAAACATGAAATTAATCAATGAAAACCCGTGGCAATATCTGTCAGTAAAGCTCCCAATGTTGGGAGCTTTTTTTATGCTTATTGTTCTTATTTTACAGTGGGCATTGGACTACAAAATTATAGATGGTGATACTGCTGCTATTATTGCGAGTACTGTAATCCCTGCTCTGACTTGGTTTGGTCGTAAGATTGCACAGCCGAATTTGCACAATGTAAATCAATTCGTCACAGTGACAGCAGGGCACTCGAATGTAGATCCGGGAGCAGTGAATGGTAAATTTAAAGAAGCTGAATTGGTCACAAAGTTTCGAAATGCGGTTGCTCATTATTTAAAAGAAGCGGGCATTGCAATCAAAACTGACGGTGTTGGTTCTGATAATCAAAATTTGAATACAGCAATTAAATTGATAAAAGGTTCTGACGTTGCTGTTGAATTTCATATGAATGCAGCAACAAATAAAGCAGCGTATGGTATTGAAACCATTGCACTACCAAAAGACAAAAAGCTTGCACAAGACTTATCAAAAGTTGTAGCTAAAGCTTTTAATTCAAAACTTCGTGGTGATAATGGTTGGATTGATCAAAGTCAGTCAGCACGTGGAAAATTAGGATTTATCAGCAATGGTGGTTTAATCGTTGAACTTGGTTTTATTTCAAATGAAACTGAGCTAAAAACGTTTAATGAAAAATATTGGTTGGCTGCACGTGATGTATCCGATATTTTGATTTCTTATGTAAAATAATACAGTTATGTATAGTTTTTCAGAGAATAGATTGTTAAATTAAGTTATTGGGTAAGAGAAGATTTTACCCAATATTTTTTTACTCTTTAACACTTTAATAAAATCAATAAGTTATAGATATGGTTCAAAACTTGGGTATTTTGATATTTTAAGTTTTAACTTGTTGTTATATCTTTACTTTTTACTCTATTATTACTGTTCACTGCCGTATAGGCAGCTTAGAAAATAGAAAACTCTAACGGGTTAATCGCCTGTTCGTTCACTGCCGTATAGGCAGCTTAGAAAAAAAGCGCCGCTAACAATGCCGAGGTTAAATCGTTCACTGCCGTATAGGCAGCTTAGAAATTAGTTACATTTACTTGAGCAACACTTGGTCTATTCACTGCCGTATAGGCAGCTTAGAAAATATATCTACGTTTTATGTATAAGGAGTAGAGAGAGTTAAAATTTACGCCTATTTTACGCCTTAAAAATGTAGTTATTATTTAAGTTTTTGATTTTTAATTGAAAAAATATTTTTAAACAATTTTACTCCATAATTCATTCATATAGTATGTAATACTATTATATATCAATAACTTGTTAATTTAACCTTGAAAAAACAAATATTTATAGAAGCTCGTGTTTTGCCTTATTCTGCTTCGTTTTGCTTTATTTGTCGATTTATTTATCTCATAGTGAATTCACTGCATTGGGATATATAAATCAATGAATAGAATCATCTTTATACATACTGCTGTAAACCTATCAAAAGATGTTTTTTGTGGTGCAGTAAAATGGATAAAATAATTTAGCTTTTTTGGGTTTGAAATGATAACTGGTTTGCATTTTTTTTTGAAATTAATTAAAATATGCGAAATTTTTTTGTAGATCGGCTATGTGGAAATTCATAAAAAGTTTTAATACGGTAGACACTTATTTGTTTTTAGCTCTCATTTTATTGGTGACAGTGATTGCTATGCATATGCTGTAAAAGTACTGTGAAAGGCTTCGATTGTGAAGCCTTTAATTTTTTATACATGGTCATTGGTTAGTGCTTAAGTAAGAATAAAAAATAAACTTTATTTTAAAATATATAAAAATTCAAAGAAAAATAACCTTTTTTAGGTATTTATTTTCATTCTATATCGCCTATATTTTATATGTGATTAAGCTTGATACTCAGTTTATAGTTGTTGTAACTGTAATAAATTGCGATCAAAAATCATTCAAACTGGCATCTATTCATTTTTATTTATAGAAAATTTTATTATTACAATTTAAGTATTGGTTAATAATAGAGTGAAACAAAAAATAAATAATGATGTTTATAGTGTACAGTAAGTATTCACAATTAATCTTAAAAAGTAATTATATGAATATATGTATAGGTGGCAGTTGGCATGGTAGCCAACTACTTAAAGGACAGAAATCTAATCATTTTCTTGCTAAAGACAAGGCAACAGGGCAACACATCACTTATGAAAGGTTTGTAATAAAATATGAAAATGAAGTTTGTACTTTTTGGATTGCAAATACTTTAAGTCGCTTGGAAGCAAATGAAAAAATGATGTTTTATTTAAATCAGCTTAAAAAAATTTCAGAAAGTTAAATTAATATTTCCATGTTTTTAAATCATCATCTGCTAATCGGATTGAATTAATCTCTAAAATTTTTGCTTGATTTTGACGCCAGTCACCCAAAACAATCCGCTGTTTACCAAATTCGTTATGAATCGCAGGGCGATGCGTATGCCCATGAATTAGAATATCAACATCGCTGAGGGCTTTTTCTACAGCCTGAGCATTTACATCCATAATTTCATAAGATTTATGTTGTTGAGATTCACGACTTTTTTGACGAAAACCATTGGCAAGTTTTTGTCTAAAACTCAAAGGAGTGCTTTTTAAAATACCCAGTATCATTGGATTACGAATAATTTTTTTAAAACGTTGATAAGAAATATCATCTGTACATAAGGCATCGCCATGTTCAAGACGAATTTTTTGTGTACCCATAGTGAAGCTATATATTTCGGGTAAAAGAATGCCGCCAAAACGATTTAAAAATTTTTGACCTAAAGCAAAGTCACGATTTCCAACTTGGAAATAGATTTTATTTCCAGCTTGAGTAAATTGTTTTAAATGCTCAATAATTTCATCTAACCATGGTGCAGTATAGTCATCCCCAATCCAAGCATTGAACCAATCACCCAGTATATATAATTGTGTGTTTTTGTCTTGATATTGCTCAAGTAAATCAAAAAACCCCCGAACGAGTCGAGGGTGTTCAGGTGACAAATGTAAATCAGCGATGAACAAGTAGGTCACTATTTTTCCTATTCTACTATTCTACGAGTTAATCCCCCTAAATCCCCCTTTTTCTAAGGGGGGACTTTCCTTCCTTTATATTTTGGAAGTTCCTCCCTTCTTGCGCTTCATTTTAAAAGCAATGCTTTAAAATTTGCTCAGGGAGGTTAGGAGGGATTCTTACTCAGCAATGATTTTTGCAGATTCGATTACAACATTTTCTAAAGGAACATCAGCATGATAACCACGGTTACCAGTACGCACGCCTTTGATTGCTTCAACAACGTCTAAACCTTCAGTCACTTTACCAAATACTGCATAACCCCAACCTTGCGCATTTTTGCCTGAGTGGTTTAGGAATGAGTTATTTGCAACGTTAATGAAGAATTGTGCAGAAGCAGAGTGAGGCGCTTGAGTACGTGCCATTGCAACAGTACCGATGTCATTGCTTAGACCATTGTCAGCTTCATTTTCAATAGAATCGCGAGTCGCTTTTTCTTTGAAGTTTTCATCCATGCCACCACCTTGAACCATGAAACCATCAATGACACGGTGGAAAATTACGCCGTCATAGAAACCATCACGAACATATTCCAAAAAGTTAGCGACAGTTTTTGGCGCTTTTTCAGAATTTAGTTCAAGAACAATACGTCCTTTATTGGTGTTTAATTCGACTTGAGGAAAACTCATTCTATAATCTCCTGATCATGACTAAAAAAGCCATGGGTTTTTGGTTGAGAGAAGCATAAGCAAACTGTAAACTACAAGGCAAGCAAAAATGCGAATTTCTTTTGTATCAATTCGCAGAAATGCATTTTTATTATCCTATTTTAACTTATAGAAGTGATTTATCAACTATGAAGCCAAATGATGTTGTTTCAGAACTGCCAAAGAACCCGACAACCAATTCTGCACCTGTCGATGCTCAGCAGCAAGAACAACAGGCGGGCTTGGACTTTGTGCGTCAAGTCATTACGGATGATTTAGCAGCAGGACGTACTCAAACCGTTGTTACTCGTTTCCCACCTGAACCAAATGGTTACTTGCATATTGGTCATGTAAAAGCAATTTGCCTTAATTTTGGTATTGCAGAAGAGTTCAATGGTGTATGTAATCTGCGTTTTGACGATACCAACCCCGATGCTGAAGAACAAGAATATGTCGATGGTATTGCCAATGACGTAAAATGGTTAGGTTTTGAATGGGACGGTGCACCGCGTTATGCATCAAGCTATTTTGACCAGTTACACACTTGGGCAATTCAATTGATTGAACAAGGTGATGCTTATGTTGATCTGCAAACTCCTGAAGAAATTCGTTTAAATCGTGGTAATTTTATCGAAGTCGGTAAAAATTCACCTTATCGTGATACTTCTGTCGCAGAAAACTTGACACGTTTTGAAAAAATGAACAATGGTGAGTTTGGCGAAGGTCAAGCTGTGTTACGTGCCAAAATTGATATGGCATCACCAAACGTACATATGCGTGATCCGATTTTGTATCGTGTACTGCATTCTGAACATCACCAAACAGGTGATACATGGAAAATGTACCCAATGTATGACTATGCGCATCCATTGTCAGATGCGATTGAAGGCATTACCCATTCACTGTGTACTTTAGAGTTCGTTGATCATCGTCCATTTTATGATTGGGTTGTTGCGAAAGTTAAGTCACCCTCTGTTCCACATCAGTATGAATCAAGCCGTCTAAACATTGACTATACCATCACCTCTAAACGTAAATTGCGTAAATTGGTGGAAGGCAATCATGTCAATGGTTGGGATGACCCACGTATGCCTACAGTTGTCGGTATGCGCCGTCGTGGTTTTACTCCTGAAGGTTTACGTGATTTCTGTAAGCGTGTTGGTGTAACCAAAGTTGATGGCAGTATTGTTGATGTGGCAATGCTCGAATTCTGTATTCGTCAATCTTTGGAAAATACTGCATCGCGTGGTATGGCGGTATTGAACCCATTAAAAGTGACTTTAACCAATCTACCTGAAGATATGGATTTAAGTCATGCACGTCATCCAAATGTGGATATGGGCGACCGCATTATTCCTTTAACGTCTGAAATTTATATTGACCGTAAAGACTTTGAAGAAGTACCGCCAAAAGGCTTTAAACGTTTAACTCCTGAAGGTGAAGTACGTCTACGTCATGCTTATGTGATCAAGTGCGATGAAGTGATTAAAGATGCCAATGGTGAAGTGATTGAGCTGAAATGTTCAATTGACCCTGAAACTTTAGGTAAAAATCCTGAAGGGCGTAAAGTTAAAGGTGTGGTGCATTGGGTTTCAGCGAGCAAAGGGATTCCTGCGGAAGTTCGTGTTTATGACCGTTTATTTAATGAAGCAGCACCAGATGCAGATGATGATTTCTTACAGCACTTAAATCCTGAGTCTTTAACAGTGCTTCAAGCGGTGATTGAGCCTGCTTTGGCACAAGCGAATCCTGAAGATCGTTTCCAGTTTGAACGTGAAGGTTACTTTGTGGCAGATCAATATGACCATACGAACGAAAAACCTGTGTTTAACCGTATTTTGGACTTGAAAGACAGTTTTAAACCAAACAAATAATAAATTTGGTTTAAAATCTAAAGCTTTAAAAAACTCAGTTTCGGCTGGGTTTTTTATTGATCTGTGGCTTGAGAATATTGAGAAAAAAATATGGCTGTGATTTTACAAAACTCGACATCAGCAATATTAACCAAAATTTCTGATGAGTTGAGCGGTCTTCCAAATCAGTATATTGATTTTTATAAAAAAACAAATGGAATCATCTTTACAGATTCAGATGAGTTTAGCTTTTATTTGACTGAAATTGATGATGAAATTTCTTTGGAAGCATTATTTCAAATTGATGCCAAAAATGTAAATTTTGATCTTTTGGCGATGCAAAGAGAAATAGGAGATGATCTCCCAAATGTATTTTGGATTATTGGTGGCGATGCAGGTGGTAATTTTTATTTATTGCATCGGCATACCCAGCAAATCTGGTACTGGGATCGAACATGTTTATATGGTTGTGATCGTTTAACAGAGCGTGAAATTGGTCAATATTATGCAATGAAGATGAGTTTTTATGAATTACTGACTTTGATTTTTCAACAAATAGAAAAATGCAAAATAATAATTAAAAATAAATGATTTTAGTAACAAAAAATAATATGAAAATAAGTTTTTAAACAATAGCGGATAAGACTTTAGTCATGTCTTATGAATTTTTCTAATGGTATAAATTTAAATTAAATTAATTATTAAATATTTTAACAGGTGGTAAATTTTTTAATAAAAATATTTTTATAATATTTAAAATCAAAAAGATATGTATTTTTTATTTTTATTTAAAAAAATTGTAAAAATAATTTTTTAAAAATTTGGTAAATTTTTTATTTTAAAAAGTGATGTGGTTAACGTTATTTTAATAGATCATAATGATTATATTTTTTGTAAATAAAAATTTTAAGATAAAGTCAGTTGTAATAACATATTGAATACAATATCATACAAATGTGTAATATTGTGAAATATAAAAGCAATGAAAATACTTGATAAATACTATGAAGAAGTATGTGATTTAATTTATCAAATTCCATTGTGTAAAGATGGGTGGATTAACTTTTCTGAAAAAATATTAACAATTTTTGATGCATCATATATGCATATTCAAGCTATAGATTTTAGTTTTAATGTAGTCTCTTATAGTAATGGTGTAGGTATATTAGATTATAAACATTATGCAGAAGCTGAATTATATTATTTACGTTATCCTATTAATGCTGATCCACGATGGGAACAGTTTCTAGATCCTCAGCGAGTAGGTTGGTATCAGTGTCATACTCATCTATCGGAAGAATTTGTTAAAAATTCTGATTTATATCAAAAAATATTATTACCAATCGGCTTGAGATATGTCGCGACTCATGAACTGATTTGGGATGAAAAAATTTGTATATTTTGGAGTATATCGACATCTGAAAAACGTGGCTTCCTTGATACTCAAGAGATTGATTTTCTAAATAGTTTGTTGCCGCATTTAAGGCGTATTGTCAGTGCGCAGCGCCATTTATATGAATTATCTCTTGATAATATTGTTGGTTATAACTTAATAGACCGTTTAACATTGCCGATTATATTGCTTAGTTTATCTGGGCAGGTTGTTCATTATAATCCTAAAATGAGACAGTATTTAAAACTTAATGAAGCAATCCAAATAAAAAATACACAACTCTGTTTACCTAAAACCTATCAAACGATTTTAAATAAAACACTCTATGAGATTGAACATGCTTTTCGTTATCAACAAGAGCAGTTAGAACAGTTTAATCAGCTTAAATTCTCAGTTGTTGATAAAAACCATGATTATTTTTCCTTTACAATTAGTTTACTTGTATCAGAAAAAGAAATGTCATTTTTGGGAATTCGACCTTTGGTCATGTTAACTTTTGAACGAGATGTACGAGAAACTTTACAGAATGTACAGTTAAATATAGAAAGGTATTATTTATCACATGATATTTTAAAGAAAATATATAAATTATCAAAACGTGAAATAGAGGTTTGTGAATTATTTGTAAATCGGCAAAATTTAGAAAAGATTGCTCAAAGAATGAATATTACAATTAGTTCAATGCGAACATATATGAAAAATATATTTTTAAAAACAGAATGTAATTCTCAGGTAGAATTAATGCAATTATTAATGAGCATTAGTATATTAGAATAGTTCGGTTGTTATTTATTTTTAGTTTGTTGATCTCTTAATGCTAAATAAGTGACTAAATCCATTTTTGCACGTTCTTTCAATTTCATTTTAATATAAATGACGAGTGCAAAACAGGTCGTTGCAATGGTGAGAAATAAGCCATTCATATAGGTCATCATTGAACTCACATAACCGATTGTGGTCAGGCGGTGCATCATTTTAACCACTTGCGGGCTGCTCTCAATACCTGTAATTGCCCATGTACAAAGGTGTTCACAATTATTCACGATGAGATGGTAATTATTTTCGTGCATACGGCTGCGCATACGACGAACAATATGGCGTCCTTTAAACTTAGGTTGTTCATATAAACGAATGATGATTTTTCTATTGCGTGCAAATTTATCGAGTGTTGTGATCTCGATGGGACGCTTTTTAAAAAAATGTGCAAAACCAGAGTAATGAATGACACGACCTTTACCAGCGTAAATGCCATGATGACTATAACCAAAGTTTTTTACAATAAGATGTGTACCAAGCGGGTATCGAACTAAACGTTTTTTTTGCATATTCCACTTTGTTCCAATAAAAGTGTACAAACGTATTTTATTGAAAGAATAGTCACATTATAGCGAAGCCCAACTAAAATGTGCAGCATTGAAAGCAAGAATTAAGTAAAGATTTACAACTAAATAATGAATTGATACTCATTTACTTCTAATATTCGGTTTAGCACATTAAAAGAGCATTGCAAGTGAAAGTTTTAAATCCGTTTGAGCGTATTTCATTGATGATCTTCAGTATTTTTTCATTATCAACATCTAGCGTTCACGCAACAACTGAATATATAAAAATCGAAAAAAATCATGACACAATTGCTGATGTTGTACATATTCGCCAGTTAAATCAGCTTAAATTGTTTTTAAATGATACAAAGCAGCAGCCGTATAATAAAATTAAAGCAATCGCAAAAAATTTACCTCAGTGTCAAGTTTTAAGCTTTGCAATGAATGCAGGAATGTATCATGCGGATTATTCAGTAGTGGGTTTATATATTGAAAATTCACGACAAATTTCAAGTTTAAATACACAAAAGAAAGGGTTTGGTAACTTTTTTATGCAACCTAATGGTGTGTTGGCATGGAATGATCAACACGCAATGATTCAAACGACACAGCACTATGCAAGCTCTGGGTTTAAAGCCAATTATGCCACTCAATCGGGTCCAATGTTGGTTATAGATGGGGAAATAAATACTTCATTTTTACCGCAATCAGACTCATTAAAAATACGCAATGGGGTCGGCGTTAAAAACAATGAATTGTATTTTGTGATTAGTCGAGGAAAAATCAGTTTTTATGATTTTGCAAAAATTTTTAAAGATAATTTAAAAATTGATCAGGCATTATATTTAGATGGCTCAATTTCAAGTGCTTATATTCCACAAGCCCATAGAAGTGATCATCGTTTTAATTTGGGACCTATTGTTGGATTTGTAGAGAAAAATAGTTGCCCATAATCTTATAAAATTGAAGTCAAAGACTTATTTTTCAAGAGGATTTTTATGTTGGGTGATGCTAAAGGTTCATCCTAAGCTTGCTTAAGATGAACTTTAGATTTAAATATCAGACCAACAGATGAGTTTTATTCAGATAGGGTTTTTAAAAATTCAGGCTGAATACATTGATCATAAAAACAATTCATTTGCCCATATTTATAACGCACAGGGGCTTCAACAACTCCAACACGTTGTGCATATTTTTGCCATTCTTGGGAAAGCTCTTGTATTTTATCTGGATGTTGTGCTGCCAGATTATGTAAATAACTCGGATCTAATTTACGATTGTATAATTCCCATTCGCCTGTTCCATAAGGTGCAGCTTGTCGTTGCACAGCCCAATCACCTTTATATAAGGCACGGCGTGTATTAAATTCCCAACCTAAAGCGCGCTCTGGTAGAGTCTTTCCTTTAAACACAGGTAAAAAAGAACGACCTTCCATATTCAGCAAAGCTTGCCCATTGAAATGAGTCGGTCGTTTTGCTTGTGTGAGTTCAAGTACAGTCGGTACAAAATCCATCACGTGAATCGTTTCAGCCTGTATTTGACCTGCTTTGATTTGACTTGGATATCGCATAATGGCAGGAACGTGAATACCACCGTTGGATAACATACTTTTAAAATAAGGCAAGGGCGTAGATGCAACTTGTGCCCATTGTGGTCCTAATGTGACATAGGAGCCTTTTTTACCCATATTTTCAAAGGTATTATTAAATGTGGTATCTACCCATTCACGGATGCCATTTTTGTCTTCTGTTGTGCCTAATGATTCTGGTGTTGATGATTCCGCGCCATTGTCAGACATAAATAAAATCAGCGTATTATCTAATTCACCTGTACTTTTTAAATAATCAATCATACGACCAATATTATGATCCATATTGTCAATCATCGCGGCATAGATCTGCATGGTTTTGCTTTGATCTTGTTGTTGCGCTGGGGTGAGTTTATCCCATGTTGGGAAGACATCCATTAATGGATTATTAATTTTTGTACCTTTTGGAACAATACCCAATTCAATCATTCGTTTTAAGCGTGTTTCACGAATTTTTTCATAACCTTCTTGATAATGACCTTCATATTTTTTTAGATATTCATCTGGTGCTTGTAAAGGCCAATGTGGTGCTGTAAATGCAAGATAACCAAAGAATGGTTGATCCTTTTTACGGTCATGGGTGAGGTATGAGATCATTTTTGTGGTGAAAAAATCACTTGAATAAAATTTTGTGGGTAAGGTTGTTTCTTTACCATCTTCAAAGTAGCGTGCTTTATAATTACCAGGGAACATTTGGCTAGCATCCATATGCGCTGCGCCGCCTGGCATTAAGGTAAATGAACGATCAAATCCTCGTGCTTTGGCATGGCTATCTTCTGTTGCGCCTAAGTGCCATTTACCTGTTACAAATGAAGCATAGCCTTCTGGTTTTAAAATTTCAGCTAAAGTCATCACTCGATGATTTAAATGACCTTCATAACCAGATTTATCTTTTTGTTCTGGTTGTAAAAACTCAGCCATACTGCCTAACCCAGCTTGATGGCTATCATTTCCTGTCAGTAACATAGAGCGTGTCACGGAACAAGTTGGACCTGCATGAAAATTACTCAGTACAGCGCCTTCTGAAGCTAATTTTTTCAAGTTAGGTGTTGAAATTTCTCCACCAAAAGGTTGTATGTCCGAAAAGCCTAAATCATCTGCAACAATGACCAAAACATTGGGCTGCTTTGCGGGCGTTGCATAAACTGAAAGACTGCTGAGTAAAGTTGGAATAAATACAGCGGCAAGTGCTAATTTTTTAGTAACCATAACGAATCCTTGATAGTGGTTATTTATGTCGGTGAAATGATGATATGCATGGCAAAAGCTGTCCGATTTTTACATCAAACTTTGACCATTTTGCGTTTTATGCTATCGGTAAGTATCTTGTTTAGATCAATTTCATCCTAATGCTTCGGCTAATAAAATTGAGATCGAATGATCTAGAGTGGACATGCAATAGATCATTCGAAAGCGGATATTCAGTATGGGCTTAAATATGCTTAAACAATGCCGAACGTGATTGCTCATTGGCACCATCAGCCGCACTTAAAAAACGCTCAGTATGAATGTCTTTTTCAAATAAACGGCTTTGCATCAGGGTCGAAATAGCAGCATCAATCATGGGCGGTGGACCACATAAATAGGCTTTGTGCCCACTGCATTTATTTTCAAAATAATCAGCAACGGCTTCATGCACAAAACCTGTAAAACCTGTCCATTGATCTTCATCTTTAGGCGCATTTAAAGCAGGGATATAGCGGAAATTTGAATATTCTTTCATTAAATTTTCAAAAATTTCACGGTTATATAGCTCCGCAACATCACGCGCACCTTGGAACAGGTAAATAATGCGTTCATCACCAGATTCGAGTAAATCCAAAATCATCGATTGAGGACTTGATAAACCTGAACCGCCTGCAATGAAAATCACACCACGATCATCCGATTTACGCACAAAGAACTGACCATAAGGACCTGAAAGATCAATTTCATCGCCTTCTTGCAGATTGTCATGGACATAAGTAGTTGCTGCACCGCCTGCAACTTTGCGGATATGCAACTCGATGATGCCTTCTTCATTCGGTGAATTGGCAATCGAAAATGCGCGTGTGCCTTCAATATCAGGCAATTGAATATTGACATATTGACCTGCCTGAAATTGCATAGCACGGTCAATTTCCAAACGAATGCCTTTAATGGTTGGTGAAAGGTCTTTGATTTCGATGACTTTGGCTTGGTAGTCTTCCACTAAATAGCCTAAGAAATCGTCATCTTCATCGACATCCGCCTCAATCACCATGTCAGACTCAGGCTTGCAGCAACATGCCAAAACCTTATTTTCCTCACGCTCAATGTCCATGAGCGCAAAAGATGATGCTTCACCGATATCAAAGAAGCCATCTGTCACTTGTACTTTACAGGTTCCGCAAGTACCGTGTCCGCAAGCAAAGGGCAACCATACACCTTGACGTAAAGCTGCATCTAAAATGGTTTGATCTTCCTCTACCTCAATGGTCATGCCAATTGGTTCAATGGTCACTTGATAAGTCATACACGTGCTCCTTTAAACATGACTGCCGTTATAACCATTAAGATTTGGCGTAACGAAGCGTAGAAGTGATTTATGGTCAAAGCCCAATTCTTCTAAAGTTTTAGAAAAATCATTGGCAATGCGTTGACGGTTTAAGGTGAATTGCACATTTGCCCAATCAATTTGTTCAAACTCAGGATGTTGATGAAAACCGCCTGTAATTTGTTGATCAATCAGGTCTTGTAACGTTTGTTTTGGCGAAACAAGCAGGGCATGTGCGGCACAAAACAGGGTGTGATGATCCCAACCCACATAAATTAAAATATTATCGCCGTAATTTTTTTGCTGATCGCGTGCTTCAAATTCGTAGTTGGCTTGAATGGCTTGTACTGGCATGAGAATACTCCTAAATTCCTTGGGGAAAGATCATTCCAACACTTGATTTGGCAATGTGAATGGAATGATCTTGTCTAAAAATGGGCTGTGTTAAACAGCGCCTTTCCATTTTTTCCAACGTTCTTGGTCAGGCGAGCCTTCAATATCCAAGTTGTCTGCGCCGACATTAAAGTTGTAGTAGTCACGTAAAATGCTTTCTAAATCAGGACCACCACAGTTGCCTTGTAGAATTTGGTTGACAGGTAACCATGCCTGAATATATTTCTCAGGTTCACGTTCAAAAATGTCATGACAGCCATCTGAACAGGTGTGATAACGCTCGCCTTTATAAATCGAATTACGATAGCTGAACATGGTTGGGTCGCCATCCATTTCAGTAAAGGTCATTGGAACCTGACAGATTTGACACAGTTGTGGTAAGCCATCGCTATAGAAGCGTTTGCCTTCGGCTTCCATTTTGCGTGCCAACTCCCATTTTGGACGGTAGTATTTATCAAATGTGTCAGGGTATTTTTCAGAAAGCCAATCCATCTCTTCATCCGTTGGAATCCATGTATGGAAACCTGCTGCATGACCGAAGTTATAGAAGATCCACCATGCTTGATGCGAAACATGTTCTTTTTCTTTTTCAATCACTTCTGAGTATTTCGGCATACGGATACCGTAACGGCTCAAGTCTTTAAACAATGCACCGCCTGCTTCTTCAAAATAAGTTTCCCAAGCTTCTTTCCACGACATCACTTTGTTTGGCAGCATATAGTCCATCATCATGCCGACAATTGAAAGTAAACGCGTACCACGCCAGAACCATTTATCAATCCATTCCTGTACGATTGGCACGTTGTCTTCATGCTGTTCAAGTAAGAATTTGACAATTTCCAAACCTAGCGTCATGTGACGTGCTTCGTCTGACTGCGCAGAGAAACCGAAGGTCACGGTTGCCATATCACCGTTGTAAGCTGCTCCCGACATGAAAGGAACGAACAATAAGTTAGTCAGAACATATTCAAAGGCAAAGCTGATTGCCAATAAAAACTCAAATGGTCCTGCTGAACGTGCATCTTCAAAGAATGATTTTGGTACAGACAAATACCAAACACGGTCATGCATATGCGCCCAATCTTGGAAGCCATCAAAGAACTTGTTGTAATGACTCATGGCATGGATTTGGGTTTGCACATGGCGCAGTTCATCAATAGATTGCATTTGTGATGCAATACGCGCACCAATGCCGCTAAACTGACGACCTACATGTGCATAGCCTTGATACGCTTGATATTCGAGCGGTGTGACTGCGGTTAAAAATAGTTTAATCGCATTTAAATAACGTTCATTGGAAACGTTTAATTGCCCATTATTTTGTGCAAATGCATCAAAAATGGCATAGAGTTTTTTCTCTTTTTCCGCTTGGTATTTCCAATAAGAATCCATCGTTAAACGGAATGGATCTTCCCACTTTGACCAATCGGTGATCTTAATGCCTTCAAATTCTTCATAAGGAAAGGCATCTTTGCGGTCTGCATAGGAAAAATCCCAATCCAGATCACGGGTCAGCATGCGATAGCGGTCTTTGGCATTGAGTTTTTTTGTTGCTGTTTTTGCAGCAGTTTTAGTATTTTTAACATCAGTATTCATGTTGATCATCCTGTTCAATATCGAAATTCAGTGGCGTATAGGCTGCCTAAATTCTTAATTCCATTTCAGTGTAAAGGTGTCATCATCTTCATCGACGTTGCCACCCAATGTGATCATGTTGAGTTGTAATTCCTGAATGTCCCAATCCTGTCCAAGTTTTTCAGAAACCGTTTCAGCACGAATGACTAATTCACCAACACTTTCCACACGGATCATGGCAGGGAGGTACTGAATGGTTGCTTCAGGGTTGTCTTGTTCAATCGCTTCAATGATGTAGCGTGAAGTGTCGTTGTCTTGTAGTGCTAAATAAACTTTTGATGTCATGGTGCAATTCCTTATGCAAGATTGAAAATGTCAGCTAAACCTGCTTTTTTGCTGCGTTCAGCAATCACAGCCAGTCCTTGTTCGATTTCGGCATCATTCAAGGCTAAAGTTGACCATGCGCTGAAAGCTTCCTGTACTTGTGGTAACAGTTCCGCAACCCAATTTTGAATCAGGGCTTTGTTTTCTTCTGATTCAGCAATTGCCAGTTTGAATACAGGGTCTGACCATTTGCGTAAATCGGTTAAACAGTCCTGCATAAACTCAGTCAGCATTGCCACATCACGCGCGCCATTTTCAACCAAGAGTTGGTCGAATGTTCCGTACACCAAGCTTTGCATTAAGCTATCAATCAGGAGGTTTTGCAGCACAAACAGTTTGAACCAGTCTTGTTCAGTCAGGCTGAGTTCACACAGTTTGCGCAGGGGTTGCCAAGCGGCATCATTCATCCAAGCATTTTTTGCTTGTTGCAAAGACTCACCTGTATTGCCATCAAGCAATAGACCAATACGGGAAATGTACTGTGCCATACCAAGGCGATCCATGGCTGCAAACATACAGGCTTGGGTAATGACTGTGCCATAACCATAGGCACTGCCTGACATCATGTGCAGGTTGGCGGTTTGTTCAACGTAGCGGAAAGGCAATAGACAAGTGATGATTTTTTGTTTGATTTCATCACTGATATTTTCCACCAAATGACGCTTTTCAAAGAAGGCATAATTGCTTTCAGCCACATCCTGTAAACGCGCACGGTGTTGTACATAAGCCCCATAATAAAATTGGCGTGGGTCTTTAAATACATACCAGTCTTGCATGTGTAGCGCAGTATAGCTTGGGTCATTTAAGGTTTTTGACGGATTCCATAAAGGACGATAATGGAAGTTGGCTGCACCTTGAATATCAAAGCTGACTTCTTGATAACGTGTCGCAGGCTTAGTACCAAAACGGCGTTCGATATACGCATAAGTTTGGCGAATTGGCGCGACATTGGACGTTTTAATTTCTAAAGTCATCGTGATCTCCTTATAGATAAAACTCAGATCTTCTTGATCTGCATCATTACGGCTTAAATTGTTTTGAAACTGAATTTTCGAAGTCGAAAATGGCTTATTGGTCTTGCTTCAGTGCGTGTTGCGCAATCGGATTTAACACATCGGGTTCTTCGCCATAACGCCATTTGTCTTCTTGGGCGTCATTCCATGCTTTTTGTGCTTCGGTCATTTCAACCACTTGGTTAATTTCACAAAAATGTTGAAATGCCTGTTGCGGTAAAACCAATTCGACAAAAAGCGTCGGGTCTTGAATGGCAAAGTCAAATTCAACAAATTTGGCATTGCGGTCACCTGTAACACGAATGTATTTGGTGAGTTGATCCTGAGTGGTCTGATTCATAACGATCATCCTTTTGTCTTTTACACTGAAATCATTTCAGTGGTGCAAGTGTGCATTTGCTCTATACATTTCAAGAACTGTGCCAACTTTTATATTGTTATATATTTCAATAGCTTAAAATTATATTGAATAAACTTGAGTATTTTGATCAAGATGAATTCATGATTTAATGAAATGAATTTTGCTGAATTTTAATGATTTGATGAAATTCTGAAAATGGTTTGAATAAATATCGCAATCGCTTAAAAATAAGATAAATTTTCAAAAAAATAAAAGCTGCAATTTTTGGATAGTGATTGCAGTTCTTGTCCTATCTGATTGTTTGGAATCTTTGCATGATGTGGAAAACAACAAGCAAGGATGAAGGAAATGTCAGGAAAGTATATTCAAGTGACAACTGCAACAGGGAACCAATACAAAGCTTACTTAGCAACTTCTGTAGATGGTAAAGGTCCGGGTGTTGTGCTGTGCCAAGAAATTTTTGGCGTTAATCAAGCTATGCGTGACAAGGCAGACTTACTTGCAGAAGAAGGTTATAGCGTTTTAGTACCAGATTTATATTGGCGAATCGCACCTGAAACAGAGTTAGGTTATGGTGCTGAAGATTTTCAACGTGCATTTGAGTTGTATCAACAATTTGATGAAGATTTAGGTGTACAAGATATTGAAGAAAGTTTGGCTTTTTTAAAAAGTCTAGATGTATGTGATGATCAAGCACAGCAAGCGGTGGTTGGCTTTTGCTTAGGTGGAAAATTGGCATATTTAGCAGCGTGTCGTATTCCAAATCTGGCGTGTTCTGTAGCGTATTATGGTGTTGGGATCGAAAAATCACTTGCTGAAAGTCAAAATATCCAAGGCAAATTGTTATTACATATGGCGGAACTGGATCAATTCTGTCCTGAAAATATTCGCCAAGACATTCAACAGGGTTTAGCGCAGATCAAAGGTACAGAAGTCTATGTTTATCCGCAGGTAGATCATGCTTTTGCTCGTCCAAGAAGTGAACATTTTGATAAAACTGCCGCACAAATTGCTCATGAAAGAACAGTCGCTGCATTACGTAAAACCATCGGTCCTGATTATGATTTAGCAGCTCTGTGGGAGGAACACATTCGCCATGAGTTTGATACACGAGATGTCCCTGCAACCATGGCAACCATGGTGGCTGAGCCTTATGTGAATCATATCCCAACCATGACGGGCGGTGTTGGTTATAAGCAACTGTCACGTTTTTATCAGCATCATTTTGTTCATCAAAACCCTAAAGATATGAGTCTGATTCCAATTTCTCGTACAGTGGGAGCAACCCAAGTTGTAGACGAGTTCATTATGAGTTTTACCCATGATGAAGAAATTGATTGGCTGATTCCGGGGATTGCACCTACAGGTAAAAAAGTACAAATCCCAATGTTAGGTGTAATCAAATTCCGTGGTCCAAAACTGTGTCATGAACATATTTATTGGGATCAAGCAAGTGTGCTTGTTCAGTTAGGTGTTCTCAATCCACAAGGTCTACCTGTTGCAGGTGTAGAAACCGCACAAAAATTGATAGATGAATCTTTGCCTTCAAATACCTTAATGCCATCTTGGTCATCAAGTGAAAAGAAATCAGTCGCTTAATAGGAGTTGGTAATGAAGATTGAATTTAAAGAAAAAACAGTCATTGTGAGTGGTGGTGCAACGCTGATTGGTCAAGCTGTGGTTGATGCCTTTATACAAGCAGGTGCAAATGTTGCGATTTTAGATATAGATCCAGCAGGGCAAAAAATTGCAGATGCTTATACAGACCAAGCTTTATTTATTGAAACAGATTTAACCCATGATACGCAACTTAAGGATGCAATTTCCCAAGTTCAGCAAAAGTTTGGGCAAGTTCATGTTTTAGTCAATTTAGCATGTACATATTTAGATGACGGATTTCAGTCGAGTCGTCAAGATTGGCTCAAGGCTTTAGATATTAATTTAGTTTCAGCTGTAGAGTTAACTCGTGCTGTGTATACGGACTTAAAAGCAACACAAGGTTCAATTGTTAATTTTACCTCTATTTCAGCGCAATGTGCACAAACAGGTCGCTGGTTATATCCCGTATCTAAAGCTGCAATGCAAGCATTAACCAAAAGTATGGCAATGGATTTTGCAGCCGATGGCATCCGAGTCAATTCAGTTTCACCAGGTTGGACATGGTCACGTGTAATTGCGGAAGTGAGTGGACAAGACCGAGCAAAAGCAGATCGTGTGGCGGCAGATTATCATCTTTTAGGGCGTTTAGGTCACCCTGAAGAAGTGGCAAATGTGGTGCTGTTCTTAAGTTCTCAAGCTGCGAGTTTTGTGACAGGGGCAGATTATGCTGTAGATGGTGGTTATAGCGTGATGGGACCAGAGCAAAATCAACCCGCAATTCCACGTTTAGCAGATTAATCATTTTTTAGATAACGACAGCTTTTAGGTAAATACAGCTTAATTTTACCCAAAACAAAAATTTCATGGATTGAATAAGGAAATATCAAATGCGCAAAATAGCAATCGTAGGTGCAGGTCAGGCAGGTTTACAACTTGGTTTAGGGCTTTTAGATAAAGGCTATGAGGTTAGTATGTATACCAACCGTACTGCTGAGCAGGTTAAACATGGCAAAGTCATGTCGAGTCAATGTATGTTTCATAATGCATTACAAACCGAACGTGATTTAGGTCTAAATCAGTGGGAAGAGCAATGCCCTGCAGTAGAAGGGATCAGTGTCACGTTGGTAGAACCAGAGAAAAAAGAGAAAGTTTTTAGTTGGAGCGCACGTTTACAACGCTATGCTCAATCTGTGGATCAGCGTGTCAAAATGCCAGAATGGATGGGTGAGTTTGAGCGTCGTGGCGGAAAGTTAGTGATTCAAGATGTAGGTTTAGCTGAATTAGAACAACTCGCTGAACAATATGAGCTTGTTTTATTGGCAGCGGGTAAGGGCGAAATTGTCAATCAATTTGGTCGTGATGATACACGTAGCCCATTTCAACAACCACAACGTGCATTAGCTTTGACTTATGTTAAAGGCATGCGTCCAATGTCACCTTATTCACGTGTCGCTTTTAACCTGATTCCTAACGTTGGTGAATATTTCTGTTTTCCTGCACTCACAACCAGTGGACCATGTGAAATCATGGTCTTTGAAGGGATTCCAAATGGTCCAATGGATTGTTGGCAAGAGGTTAAAACACCAGAACAACATTTGGCAAAAAGCTTAGAAATTTTAGAAAAATATATACCATGGGAGGCTGACCGTTGCCAAAATGTCGAATTAACAGATGATGGTGGTTATATTGCAGGGCGTTTTACTCCGACAGTACGTCATCCTGTTTTAACTTTGGCATCAGGTAAAAAAGTCTTTGGTATGGCAGATGCTTTAGTGGTCAATGATCCTATTACTGGTCAAGGTTCAAACAATGCAGCCAAATGTTGCAAGGTTTATTATGATGCGATTTTAGCGCATGCTGACCAAGCATTTGATGAAGCATGGATGCAGCAAACCTTTGATCGTTATTGGGATTATGCACAGTATGTTGTGGACTGGACCAATAGTATGCTACGTCCACCTGAACCACAAATGATAGATGCTTTGGTCGCAGCTTCTCAAAACCAACACATTGCTGCACAAATTGCTAACAACTTTGATGATCCACGAGGGTTTTCTCCGTGGTGGTTTGATGCAGAAGCAAGTCAGCAGTTTTTACAAGGCACTGATTTAAATCGTGTGGCATAAAGGAGTATGGCTATGAATCATTCAGTATCATCTTTAGGTTTAGCTGCAATTAATGTCAATGAACCACGCCACATTCGTAATTTGTTAGGGCAATTTGCGACGGGTGTCACGGTCATTACGACCACAGGACAAGATGGACGTAAAATTGGTATGACCGCAAATTCATTTTCATCTTTATCTTTAGAGCCACCTTTAATTTTATGGAGTTTGTCTAAAACTGCACCGAGTTTACCCGATTTTGTTGCTGCACCACATTTTGCGATACATGTGTTAGGTCATCATCAGCATGAGGTTTCTGGGCATTTTGCGCGTGGTGCTGAAGATAAATTTGCCAATATTGATCATCAGATGTGTGATCTGGGTTTACCGATATTACAAGATAGTTTGGCTACTTTAGTCTGTCGAAATGTCAACCAATATGAAGGTGGAGATCATCTGATTTTTATTGGAGAAATTGAGCATTATCAGCAAAATGATGGTGATCCATTGGTTTTTCATGCTGGAAAATATCGCATAGCCGCACAGCATCCAAACTCATGATAATGAATGTTTAAAATGCCATAAAGGAGCTGATCAATCAGTTCCTTTTTTTATCTATAAAAAATAGAAAACTCAAATGATTAACGCAAAAATTTAACTTTAGTTTCTGATGGGCTATAGCCATAACGTTTTTTATATTCTTGGGAGAAACGTCCTAAATGCGTAAATCCCCATTTCAGTGCAACTTCAGTAATTGCTTGACTTCCTTGAATGAGTTCCTCATGAACTTGTTTAAAACGTAACTCTTTTAGATATTGCATAGGTGTCATATTGAGATACTTTTGAAAACCCAAAAATAAACTACGAACACTAATACCTGCGTGTTGTGCCAAGATTTCAATTGTTAAATTTTCATGTAAATGAGCATGAATATAGTCTTGAGTGCTTTTAATAAAATGCGGTGAAATCTGTCGTTGTTGGGTCTGCGATAATTGAGCTTGATAACTGTGTGTTTGACCATAAAGTAAAGCATTATAAATATTTGCTTCAAATTGTTGTAAAGCTAAAGGATGTTTCAATGGATGATGATCTGTATGAATTGCCTGTAAAAGTTGTTGGAATAGTTGCAGAAAATATTGCCCACTGACCTGTGAAAAGTCGAGTTTTGGATCAAAAATAGGATGAGTTAAATTAAAATTTGCTAAATGTTGTTGGCAATGTAGCAATAAGCGATCTTTACTGATTTTTAAAATCATTTGTGGGGCGCGCGCTTTCCATTTCATTCTTAAAGGCATATCTGGAGATAAAAGCGCAGCAATTTGTGAATAGGAAATAAATTTTTGTTGTTGAAATTCAATTTCAGCATAACCTTCACAAGGAATTTGAATGAGATAAAAATCTGTTAAACAGTCGGGTTCAATATAAACGTCTAGACCATATTCCAAACGGCTCACTGATAAATGACCACAACGAATATGGTGCATTGAAGAAAGTGTCGATGAAGACGAACAGGCTTTTAAACGATGAGGTTTAAGTACATGTGCGACATTGTGTTGAGTTTCAGCAAGATCTGAGTTTTTAAAAATAAGTGATTGTTGTGAAAACAAGGTATTCGAAAATGGCGATACAAATGCTGAATGTTCAGTCTGAGTAGGTGTAGACATAGCTGATTCCTTTAGCTAAGTACATTATTTTATTAAAATATAAAGATATAGCTCCTGCCAAAACCTCGATATTTTTGTACAAATGAATAGGGTAAAACATGAATAAATAAGAAGTTGACTGAATTAGTCAGAAAAATCAAGTGAATTTAGATAAAATAATCACATGAAGAAGTGCTATTGAATGGATAGCACTTCGAGTCATTATGATGTAGGTTTTGTCAGTCAAAACTTAGAGATCATAACTACTTTTTTTCCAAATACCCAAATCAATCATTTTTTGAATTTGTGGCTCAAGCACTTGCTCTTTATACGTTGCATGGTTGCTTTGTACACCATCAAGGTACAAATTTTTAGGATAAATATTGTTTTGATAAATTAATTGAGCACATTCAGAACGAATATCTTTCATCCAGTTTGACACTTGAGAATGCGTACGATGATAACGTAAAGCTTCAATGTCAATCACACCTGAAACATAAGTTGAGCCATTAGTATCACTTTGTTTTCCAACGATTCGACCTTTATAATCAATAACTTGTGATAATCCGCCGCCACAATCAATAGGTGCTAAAGTATTTTCATCTAAATACATTCCGCCAATATTCGGTGCAACAACATACATATTATTTTCAAGAGCACGTGCGCGATTCGAAATTTCGAAAATATCATTTTGGGTAAAAGGTGTCGGTAGAGAAGCGCGATAAACCACTTCAGCACCATTCATGGCAAGCCCACGACCATTTTCAGGGAAGTTACCTTCCATTGCCATCATAATACCTAAGCGACCAATTTCAGTATCGACCACAGGCCAAAACGATTGTAAGTTATAACCGTATTTTTCTACCCAAGCATCAAATAAGTCATGAGGAGAAGCTGAACGTTCACAAGGCAGTAGAGCAGACATTTTGTGATGTTTTAGAATAATCTCACCTTGTGGATTAATAATAAAACCCACATTAAACATAATGCCTGACCAGTCTGGATCTTTGACTTTTGCTTGCGCCATAATAAAAACATTATGGCGTTTTGCGAGTTCACCTAAACGGTCAGTTTCAGGACCCGGAATTTCTATCGCACCATCTGCAAGAAAATCTGCAATGGGTGTATCAAGTGCTTCATCGTTAAATCCTTGTAAAGCACCTTCAGGTAGTACTAATAGTCTTACAGGCAAATCTAGGGAACTTAACCATAATGCTCCTGCGGTCAGTTCCTCTAAATGAGAAATATTTTTCATAATGTCAGCACGACTTTTAATTCCCCAAATGGTTGGAACTAAACCAACAACTCCATAAGGTTTAACCATAATAAATATCCTTTTTAAAATAAAAGTGAAAAGACTGACAAAGCATTGTCATCAGCTTGCCTATTTAAGTTATCAGTATGCTGATAATATTTCAAATATTATCTGAGGAAAATCCAAAAAATGATCATCTGGCAGAAAAATGATGAAAATGAGAGAGCAAATAAAATTTGATATTTTAAAAAGCTAAAAAACCCCTGTCTTTGTCAAGAGATCAGGAGTTTTAGGCAAATTTAAAAAAGTAAAACAATCATCACCTTAAAAATGATGATGAGTTGACTATGGTGACGGTGTTTCAATGTTTGGAATATAAGCAAGCCATTTACGTAAAGTTGCTATTTCTTGTTCAGAAAAGTCTTGCTCAAGTTTGTCTTCTAGCTGTTCAATGGCTTCGGTAGCATCCAACAAAACTTTTGAAGCATTGTCTGTGATTTCAATACATTGAACTTTTTTATTATGTGGATGGGCATTTTTGGTGACCAAATCCATTTTTTCCAATTTATTGATCATTAAGTTAACGGTTTGTGGTGTTAACGATGCATAACGAGCAATGTCTGCATTTGAACAACTTGGGTAAACAGAAACAATTTTTAAAATCGTAAATTGGGGCGGAGTAATGGCATATTCTAATAAGACTTTTTCCATTTTGAGATGGTAGGCATGAGCCGCTTGTCTGAGTAAAAAACCGAGATAACCCTGTTCAGGGCTAAACATATCTGTTGCTTGGTGAAATTGTTTTACCATAGTGCTAAAGTGCTTTCTCTTTAAAAAATAATCATATAAAAATATAAAGCTATCTTAAATCATCTTTTTATAGACTTAGATAGGATTGTTGTAAGGCTTTCGCATCCGCTAAAGCATAATGAGGCTGTTCAGATAAAACCGCAGTTGTTCGTTGTTCTAGCCATAATTGCATGGTCAATGGTGGTGTGATCATACAACGACCCGCAGCTAAAATAAGACTACGGCTAAAAAGAGCAAGGTCTTCTGGCCAGTCTGCAATGATATTGATCTGTTCATATTGTAATAAATAATCATGTAAGCGCTGCTGAAAAACTGAATAAGAAACAGGGGCTTTTTGAGTAATAGGCAAAACATTTTGCTTGACCCATTCTACAGGTGTGGGGCATTCTAAAACTTCATAGAAAAATAGTCCGTGTTCGTCCACCAATGCCATGGAAATCAGTTCACCACCGAAACCATTAAACTCACAATCTAAAAATAAATTCATTTTTCTGCCTTATATTTTGAAAATTTAAATCAATATGTGAGTAAATACTCAAAAGGTATACTGATATGCTTCTAAGGTCATACAGTTTTATACACTAAAACCAGTATCATTATATATGGACATTGACCAAGGAATGGGATGCCATGCGAACAAAAGATGAAAAATCTTATAAACAATATTTTGAACAGAGTAAAGAAATTCAAGATCTACTCGAAAAAATCCATTTTGATACTGAGCATGGGCAAATTTGGTTCGATGAAAACCGTATGTTGCTGATGCATACCAGTATGATGGGATATTTACGCAAAGACTTATATGAAATGTTGGGTTGGGAGCGCACAAAACATTTTTTTATTCGTTGTGGCTATCAAGCAGGTATGCGTGATGCTGAAGTTACCTCTAAATTACGTCCAAATTTAAATGAAATAGAAGCTTTTATGGCAGGTCCACAAATGCATGGCATACGAGGCATGGTGCATGTGGAAGTCAATGAACTGAATTTAAGTCATGATTTAAAGCAATTTTATGCCGATTTTAACTGGCAAAACTCATTTGAAGCGGAGGTACATTTAAGTGAGTTTGGCATGGCTGAAGAGCCATCATGTTGGATGCTGTTAGGTTATGCTTGCGGCTATACAAGTTTTGTCATGGGGCAAACGATTATTTATCAAGAAACGCATTGTGTTGCTCAAGGAGATGAGTGCTGTCGAATTATTGGTAAGCCATTAGCAGAATGGGAAAATTCAGAGGAACTCATCCGCTTTATGTCACCTGATCCTGTATCAGATGAATTAATTGCTTTACAGGCTGAGCTGAATAAACTTAAGAAAAATATTTATACGGATGCAGAGTCTGATTACACCATGTTTAAAGCAGTGGGTGAATCAGCAGCCTACCGCAAGGTTTGTGATTTATTAAAAAAAGCAGCAGGAAGTAAAGTTGCAATTTTATTGCAAGGTGAAACAGGAGTCGGTAAAGAAGCTTTTGCACGTGGCGTACATGATGGCAGTCAGCGTCGAAATGAACCTTTTGTTGCTGTGAACTGTGCTTGTATTCCACCCGATTTAATTGAAGCTGAATTATTTGGTGTAGAAAAAGGAGCATTTACAGGTGCATCACAAACTCGAATGGGTAAATTTGAGCGTGCGCATGGCGGTACGATTTTCCTTGATGAAGTGATTGAACTATCTCCTCGTGCGCAAGCTGCACTATTACGAATGTTACAAGAAGGTGAATTTGAACGTGTTGGTGATCAGCAAACCCGAAAAGTAGATGTCAGAATTGTGGGAGCTACGAATGAAGATCTAGAACAAGCTGTTAAGGATGGGCGTTTCCGAGCAGATTTATATTATCGTTTAAATATTTTTCCAGTGCGTATTCCTGCGCTACGGGAACGTCGTGAAGATATTCCTTTATTGGTCGAATATTTTATCAAGCGTTTTGAAAATTTATATGGAAAAACCTTAAAAGGCTTGTCTGATAAGGCTTATAGCTTTGTGATGAAATATGATTGGCCGGGAAATATCCGAGAATTAGAAAATTTACTGGAACGAGCAACTCTCCTGACAGACCATCAACAAGACATTAAACTGAGTAGCTTATTTCCACAGCTTGATGAGCAGGAACACAAGCAAAAAACTGTTGTAAATCGTTTAGATGACTTGTTGGCAGATGGTTTTTCTCTGGATCAATATGAACAAGAAATTATTATGACCGCGATGAATAAGTGCAAACAAAATGTCTCAGAAGCTGCACGAGTATTAGGCATTAGCCGTGCAACTTTAGATTATCGTTTAAAGAAAATGGTATCTTAAAAGCGCACCTTAAAATAAAACTTTCATATAACATCAAGCAATGGTCTTTATAACACGCTGTTCCATTAAGTATTGCTGTGCAATAAATGGTGTTTCATGTTCTGCTGCTTGCAGTGCTGTCCACTGCCCATTGGCTGCAAGCTCCCAAGCCCGAACATTGTCTTTAAGATAGTTCAGTAATCCATCTTCAATGATTTGCTTACGCAGTTTAGGCGCTTCAATCGGGAAACAGGTTTCCACACGAGAAAATAAATTACGTCCCATCCAGTCAGCACTTGAACAATAAAGCTTCGCATCATCATTATTTTGAAAATAATACACACGAGTATGTTCTAAAAAACGTCCCACGATAGAGCGAACCGTAATATTGTCTGATAATCCTGCAACTTTTGGTCTTAGACAGCAAATAGAGCGAATAAGTAAGTCTACTTTTACACCTGCTTGTGAGGCTTTATATAAGGCAGCAATGAGTTTTGGTTCTGTTAGGGCATTGACTTTAATAATAATATGCGCTGAAAGACCTGCTTGAGCATGCTGAATTTCTTGATCAATTAAATTTAACAACTGTGCATGTAAGGTAAATGGCGCATGAAATAACTTTTGTGATTTTGCCATACGTCCCATGCCTGTAAGCTCTTGGAAAATTTTATGAACATCTTCACAAATATCTAAATCAGTCGTCATTAAGCCATAATCTGTATACATTTTGGCATTACCTGCATGATAATTTCCTGTGCCTAAATGTACATAGCGTTTCAACTTATCTGCTTCACGACGCACAATTAAAATCATTTTAGCATGTGTTTTATAGCCAACGATTCCATAAACGACAACAGCACCAGCTTCTTGTAAAATATTGGCGACGATGATATTTGACTCTTCATCGAAGCGAGCGCGTAATTCAATGATTGCAGTGACTTCTTTGCCATTTCTGGCTGCTTCTGCTAAAACTTGGACAATTTCCGAGTCTGGTCCGCTACGATACAACGTTTGTTTAATAGCGAGAACATTGGGATCTTTGGCTGCTTCTTTTAATAAACTAATGACAGGTGTAAAAGAGTCAAATGGATGATGCAATAAAACATCACGTTTACTTAAGACTTCAAATATTTGTGCGGTATTACGCACTACTTTAGGAATAACAGGTTGAAAAGGTTTAAAACGTAAGGCAGGAATATCAAAATTCGCCACCAGACGCGCTAAATTTACAGGACCATCGACTTGATATAAATGCATTGGGTCTAAATCGAACTGTTCCAGTAAATAATGGCTAATCGGTTTTGGGCAGTTTTTTGTCACCTCTAAACGTACTGCACGTCCAAAACGTCGAGAAGATAATTCATCTTTTAAGGCTACGGCTAAGTCATCTATATCTTCAGCAAGTGTTAAATCTGCATTACGAGTGACACGGAATTGATAGCAACCTGTTGCCACCATGCCCGGAAATAAATCACTGATATGTTGTTGAATAATCGCAGAAAGCAAAATGTAATGTTCTTCGCCATCAGTGAGTTCTGCTGGAAGTCTCACCAGTCGTGGTAGAGAGCGGGGAGCAGGGACAATCGCCAGTTCAATATGTCGCCCAAAAGCATCTTTGCCTTCAAGTGTCACGATAAAGTTCAGACTTTTATTGACTAATCGAGGAAAAGGATGCGCAGGGTCAAGACTAATCGGGGTAACTACAGGTTGAACTTGTTTGAAAAAGTAGTCTTTAATCCAATCTTTATGTTTTTCTAAAATATCTGCAAATTGAATATAACGTATGCCAAAATTTTGCAATTGTGGCAAAAGATCATCATTTAATATTTTATATTGTTCTTCTAGGGCTTGGTGAGCAAGTTCAGAAATCTGCTGAATAATCACTTCATTGGGAATACCATCAGGAGAGGTGGTAATGGTGTTCATATCTAATTGTTTAATTAGACCTGCTACACGGATTTCAAAAAATTCATCTAAGTTTCTTGAAAAGATAATCAAAAAGTTTAATCGCTCTAATAAAGGATGATTTTGATCGTTTGCTTGAGCGAGTACACGTTTGTGGAATTCTAAAAGAGAAATTTCACGATTAATATAAGTATCTGAACTGTGTTGAAAATTTTCTAAATCAGGCATGATCTTCGTCATTTTTAAAGGTCTGTGTAAGCTTGCATGGCATACTAAGATTTATATATGACAGTTATGTTACATTCTCTCCTGAATAAAAATTTATTTTTTTTCAAGGTTTAACAGAAGATCAAACTTGAGCATCATACAGACATATTCAAAGGAAAATATCTGTATGATTTTTTATCATTGTGCTGACTTAAAAACGATGATTTAACTGTAAACCAACGGTATGAGCCGTATTTTTATATTCAGCAGAATAGTTTGCGTTACTTTTTTCTTGATGAACACGTGCTGTATTTTCGAAAATATACATATAACCTGCATCAATTGAAGTATTTTCTGTTGCTTGATAGTTTGCGCCTAAGCTGACAATATTACGATTGCCTAAAGGAAGACGTACTGTACGATGCTCAGTATCTACAGGGCTTTGGTCGTAGGCATAACCTGCACGAACTTTCCAATGCGGATTAACACGATATTCAGCCCCCACATTGAACATCCAATTATCTTTAAACTTTAACACTTCATCATGGTTGCCTGCCAGTTGAGCATCGACCATTTTTTTGATTTGATTGATTTCTTCAGGACTCAGTTTGCCAGAAGCAAGCATTTGCCCCAATAATCCAGCCAATTGTGCATTTTGTGCTAATAATAAATCGGCACTAAAACCTGTTTCTGGGCTGAGTGTACCTAAGCGACTCCAACGTGTCCAAGTCGCGCTACCTAGTAGGTTTAAGTTTGGTGTAACTTGATAAGAAACTGATAACTCAGCACTTTCAGGTGTTGTTACTTTTAAAGATGCATCTTGTGATGTCATATTTAAAGCATTTAATGGCGGTAATGCAGCAAGGTCAATCCCTTTTTGTGCCAACAACGCTGCTGCTTGTGGATTTGCCAACAAAGCCATTGGGTTTAGCCCTTTAAGATAAGCTGTATCTTTTAATTTATATTCAACTTTTGAATGATATGTTAAACCAACATGCGTTTTTTCAGTGGGATGTAATAATAGTCCGAGATTATAACCTCCTGCAAAATCCTCACCTTTTAAACCTGTACGGTCTGTTTGACCTGTTAAGCTTTGGTTAATTTCACCGTCCATACGGTTGATGGTCGCACCAAGACCTACAGAAATTTTAGGGTTAATTTCATAAGCAATAGTAGGTTGAATAGTCACCACTTTAACTTTGGTTTTATCGCCAAAAACAGAACCTTGGAAGTTGGTTTCATAATTACTCGAAATCCCAAAAGGAACGTAAATACCGAGACCTGCCGATAAACCATCAATTAAATGATTGAGTGGAACAGAGGCATAGCTTGAACCTAAAATCACTTCAGGTACAAAGTCGCCATCATTGCTTCCTTGACTGGCTAAGCCTGAACCTTGTGTATTTTTAAGATCAGAATAGGCTTTTACAAAAGTAAGATTTTGGCTGATTTCAGCATGTTCTAATTGTGTAATCCCAGCAGGGTTGCCATAAAGAATAGAGGCATCTTGGACATTTGCCCCACGTCCTGCATAAGCTGAGCCCATTGCAGAAATACTTTGTTCATTTACAGCATAACCTTGCGCAAATGTTTGTGTTATAGAACCTACACTGATGAGCGAGATTGCAATAGTGATCAACTTAGGTTGCATACGCATGTATTTTTCATCCAAGACATTATCATTACAGAGGAGTAAAATCTAAAAAACAGATTAATTACTCTAAAATCAGCAGGCGTTGTAACATAATGAAATATATTGAACAATTCTCATAAAATAAGAAAATGTTGTTTTATTCTTCGATTTTTAGATAAATGAATACTGAATCAATAAGTTGTATTCCTTGAATAAAATCACATAAAAATAACCAAATGTTCGAAAAATAGTAGAGTAATTATTCTATTTTTATTGAAAGTGATATGTTTTAAAAAAACAAAGTCTGGAATTAATATCAATCTGTTAAATTAAATTTATATAACTTAGTCGCTTTTGCTTTTCTGCATAAATTGATTTAAACGTGGTGATGTTATCGTGAGGCGACATGGATGTCGCCGTTGAGCACAGGTACAGGGACTTACCTTGTGCTCAACAAAGGATTTTTGTCACTTTTCATCCTTGAAAAGTGAGGTATTGACTACACAAAGCAATTTAAATTTTTCAAAGTATGTTGTGTCTGTGCAAACCCATAATTTATATTATCTAACTTTAATTAAATGGTATAAATTTTAAATTTAGTCAAAGTTATAAAAAGAAAGTAGATAAAATATTCAAAAATAAGGATTTCAATAAGATCAGGTGTATATTTGATAAACTGATTTTGACCAACCACATTTACATGTCTTCAATTTGGATTTTTTTTACTTTAATGGCTGCATTTATGCAGGCATGGCGTAATGCATTTCAAAAACAACTCAGCTTAACTGTTGATGTTTATGGCGTAACTTTAGCGCGATTTATTTTTGGTTTTCCATTTGCAATTTTATATGTATCTCTATTATCTCGGTATCAAATTGAATCAACACATGTTGTATTTACCCCAAGATATTGGCTATATATTGTGATCGCAGGAACGAGCCAGATTGCAGCAACAGCTTTAATGGTACAAGCTTTTTAAACAAAAAAATTATGCAATTGGCGTGGGATTAGCCAAAAGCGAAGCCATTTTAGCTGCCATGATTGCGGTGATGTTTTTAAGTGAACGGTTAACATTTTTGGGCTGGATTGGAGTCGCTTTAGGCGGTGTCGCTGTTTTTTTATTGAGTCAGGGCAGTCAAAAACAACCACTTTCTTTACAAACTTTGTTGATTGGAATAGGAAGTGGATTATGTTTCGCCATTACTTCATTGTTGGTACGTGAGGCGAGTTTAGAGCTGACAAATTTATCTTATATGTATCGTGCTGCATGGGTTTTGTTGAGTATTATTACTTTTCAATGTTTAACAATGCTGTTTGTTTTAGCAGTTTTTCGCCCTAAAACTTTATTGGCAATGTGGCAGCAAAAAGGGCTGACTTTTAAAGTGAGTGTATGCAGCTTTTTGGCTTCTTTGGGTTGGTTTACGGCAATGAGTATGCAATCTGTTGCAATTGTAAAAACGCTAGGTCAAATTGAAATTTTATTTAGTTTATTGATTTCATTATTTTTCTTTAAAGAAAAATTAGCAAGAACAGAGCATTTAGGGTTGGTTTTAGTGGTGATTGCAGCAATTTTAGTTATCTGGGCTTGATTTTATGAATGGTAAATAGCCTAAGTATTATATGTAATGGTAATTTAAAATTTATTTCTTAAATCACCATTGAACATAAATTTTTTAAATCTTGGAAATGACCACTTTCAAACCTGTGGGAATATTATGCATAAATTCAATCTGATAAGCATGTTTATTTAACAGCACACTGACTAAAGAAAGACCTAAACCATGCCCAGTATTTTGTGCCGATTTTCGCCAAAAACGTTTGGTTAATAAGTTTAGTTCTACATCATTTAAACCTACACCTTGATCTTGAATAATCAAAGTTTCGTGTTGCATAAAAATCTGAATGACTGTGTTTGAATGTGCATGTAAATAAGCATTTTCAATTAAATTTTTCAATACCATATAAATAGTTGAAGCGGGAAGTTGTAGAGATGTCAAACTTTCCCAGTCAATTTGAAGAAGTTGCGTTTGTGCAGCAGGGTGATGTGCTAACTCTGTGATCACCTGTTGTAAAATACGACCAATAGCACTATGTTCTAAATGTTGTTGTGTGTGTAATTCTGTTTTGCTCAATAATAATAATTGCTCTAACAATTGTTGATAACGCTGAATACTAGACTCTGCTTGCTCAAGGTTTTGAGTCAGTTTATCTGCTTTGAGATGAGGCTGTTTGAGCATGAGCAAACTTAGTTGTACATTGGTTTTAATGGCAGTGAGCGGACTGCGCAACTCATGTGCAGCAAAGGCACTAAAACTTTTTTCATTTTCTAAACTGTGATGTAAGTTTTGAATTAATGCAATTAAGCTTTCAACAAAAGGTTGAATTTCATGAGGAATATTTTGTGTTTCTAAACTACGTAAATAAGTCGTTGCATCTGATAAATGTTGTTTTTTTTCAGTAATATGTTGAGCAATCTGATCAAGCGGTTCAAATTCAATTTTGATGATCCACAAAATCAAAAACACGCATAAAATAAGTGTAAAAATCAATGGTATGAGCACTGATTTTAAAATTTGTGTGAGTAATGAAGCACGTAATTCTAGTTTTTCAGCAGAAACAACCTGTATTTGCCCCTTTTTTAAGGTATAGCTGCGCCATTCAATGCCGTGATATTGCCATGTGCTAAAGCCTGTATTTTGTGTACTCAGATTTTCAGGAGCATCTTGTGTTCGAGCAATCACTTTTTGATGGCTTGAAATTTGCGAACTAAAAAATGAGACTTCACAGGCAATTAGATTTTGTGCTGCTGTTTCAGCATTGACCGATTCCAACATATTCGGTAAATCTTCAACAGGTAAATGTTGGATTAAGCGCGCGACCATATGTGCTGATGCTGAAAGACGTTCATCAAGTGTGTGTTGTAAACGTTTTTGTAGATCATAATACAACCAAAAAAACACCATTGACCAAAGTAAAATAAAAACGATCAATAATGTTGAGACTAAACGCCATTTCAGACTATAACTTTTCATAGGTGATGAGCAGCAATTTTTAAAATATAGCCCACACCACGAACCGTTTGAATCAAGTCAGGGTGTGTTTTATGGCGTAAATGATGAATATGGACATTGATGGCATTACTTTCGATACTATCTTGAAAACCATAAGTTTTATCAATTAATTGGTCGGTTTTTAAGACCTGATTCGGATATAACATAAATGTTTCGAGTAGGCTGTATTCTCGACGTGACAGACTCAGTGCTTGCTGTTGATAATAAGCTTGTTGTGTTTCCTGATGAATTTCTAAATCACCTATAGATAAAATATTAGAAGAATAACCACGATGACGACGTGAAAGTGAGTGTATTCTTGCAATTAATTCTTCTAAATCAAAAGGTTTAGTCAGATAGTCATCTGCACCTGCATTTAACGCTTCTACACATTGTTGTGTTTGATTACGTGCAGTCAGTACTAAGACAGGAACATGAAGTTGATCTTTACGCCAACTTGATAATAACTCCAGACCATCTTGATCAGGTAAGCCTAAATCTAATAAACATAAATCTACGGCACTTTGGCGAATAAAATAATCCGCAGCTTGGGCAGTACTCACATGTTCAATTGAAATATTTAAATAATCCAAGGCGGCAACGATACTTTGTGCAATATAGGGATCATCTTCAACCAAGACTACAAACATGAATATTCCTCTCATAAAGTATATATTTTACAAAGAAAAACAAGTCTTAATGTTCTCTTAACTTTATTTCTACGATAATGCCATACATCAGATTATTTAGATGAGTTGATATGTTCATCAAAACCTTGACAGGTATGGTACTGAGCTTAGCCTCAGTTTCATTATTTGCAAATGAAGATTTTTTAGCGCCTGATCAAGCTTTCAAATTTCAGGCAAGTTCTATTTCTACACAAAAAGCTGAACTGAACTGGCAAATTGCTCCACATTATTATTTATATCATGAGCAATTTAAAGTCAGTGTGGGGCAAAAACCCGTCGCTTTAAAACTGCCCAAAGGTGAAGAAAAAGATGATCCAACCTTTGGTAAAACCAATGTGCATTATCACCAAGTCACAGCACAGATTGCTGTACAACCCAACAGCAAGTATCAGGTGGAGTGGCAAGGTTGCTCAGCAGATGGTTTATGCTATCCATTACAAAGTACAACGATTGAAACGGATGCTACAGGTTTATTGCCTCAGCAAAATTTTGCAAAAAAATTAGTAACAGCGGCTGAACCAACACTGACCGAAGAAAAAAATCAACTTACACAAAATAAAGACGTTGAAAATAGCCTAAATACAGAAAAGCAGATAAAAACCATACCAGAGGTTGACAATAAAGCGACTGAAAAGCCAATAGATTCAACACATGAGTTGGGTAATGCAAGCACAGCACAAGCTTTAGAGCTTATACCTGAAGAGCAGCCCAAAACCACATCTGCACAAACTGCAACCGCAACACAGCTCCAACCTGAATGGAACAATGACCAATTTTTCTTAGCTTTACTTTCGCAACAAAATATTTTTTTTAATATTCTAGTTTTTATTGGTTTGGGTATTTTATTGGCATTTTTGCCTTGCTCTTTACCACTCATTCCAATTTTATCTGGCATTTTAATTCAGCATAGTAAAGGTTATCGAGCTGCAGCAATCGCTACGACGTTTGTGCTTTGTATGGCATTGGTCTATGGCTTGATGGGCGTTGTTGTTTCACAGCTTGGTTTTGGTTTACAACGTTGGTTCCAAAACCCAATTTTTATTGGCGTTTTTGCCTTATTGTTTGTGGTTTTTGCACTCAATTTATTTGGTTTATATCAATTGTCATTACCACAAGGCTTGATGCAGCGTTTAGACCGCCTTCAGCAACGTCAAAAAGGTGGAACTTTAGTGGGTGCAGGTATGATGGGTGCGATTTCAGCACTCATTGTTGGACCATGTATGAGTGCACCATTGGCAGGAGCATTGTTATATGTTTCTCACCTTGATCAGCCTTTGCTTAGTGGGTTTTATCTATTTTTATTGGGTATCGGCATCGGTTTACCTTTATTTATCGCCAGTGTTTTTGGTGCAAAATATCTACCTAAACCCGGTTTATGGATGGACAGACTGAAGTTTGGCTTTGGCTTTGTGATGTTGGCAATGGCGATTTATTTTGCACGCCCATTATTGCCATTAACTGCTTATTCAGTAGCATTTGTGATTTTATTTTTAGCAGCGCTTATTTATTTATTGAATATTTTACGCCATATCACAAAATTTTCTTATAAAATCATTGTGTTAATATTGGTTGCTGTCATGGCTGTAGCAACAATTTGGCAAATGAATCAAGTTTATCAAAATATCAATGCAACAGAAAATACAACTTTACATTCATGGATTAAAGTCACCACCAAACAAGAGCTGACTCAGGCTTTGGCGCAAAATAGTCAGAAAAATGTAGTCATTGATGTTTATGCAGACTGGTGTGTCGCATGTCAACCCATTGAGCGTGAAGTTCTTCCTCGTGCTGATGTACAAGATGCGTTAACTGATGTTGTAAGGATTAAATTAGATTTAACTCAATCAAATGCATCACAAAGTGAGTTGTTAAAAGAGTGGCAAATATTGGGTCCACCTACCATGATTTTCCTCAATGCACAGCAACAAGAAGTGCGTGATTTGCGTTTGACAGGAACATTTAAAGCCGCAGAATTACAACAACAACTTAAAACTTTGACTGAGGGCACAAAATGATGCTCTCCGCTGAAGCCATACATGTGGGACCATTTATGCTTCCTTTTGCTTTGGCTCTGGTCATTTTGAGTTTGATGATTGTTTATGGTACGGGAAAAGTGTTGCAAAAAAAGCAGCAATGGTCGGCTGAAACTTGGCAAATTTTTTCTGATTCTTTATGGACGACATTGTGGGTGGGTTTGATCGCAGCACGATTGGTTTTTGTGCTGTTAAATCTAGATGTGTATTTAGCATCTCCCATCGACATGCTTAAGGTTCAAGACAAAGGCTTCCATTTATATGGTGGTGTATGTGCAGGTGTGGCGTGGTTTTTATGGAAAAATCGTGCATTTAAACTTGAAAATAAAATTATTTTCGTCACCATTTTTAGCTTACTCTGCGCTGTAAGTTTGGGCTTAAAACAGTGGCAAAAGCCACACAGTTTTTATCCTGAAATGCAATTTTCTAGCCTTGAACAAACAGAAATTCCATTACAGCAGTTTATGGGTAAGCCGACCGTTGTGAATCTTTGGGCGAGTTGGTGCCCACCATGTCATCGTGAGATGCCTGTTTTGGCACAAGCACAAACTCAATTTAAAAATGTCAATTTTGTCATGCTGAATCAAGGTGAAAATGTGGTGACAATTCAGCAATATTTAAATAAACATCATTTTTCTTTTCAATATGTTTTGATGGATTCAAAAGGTCAACTTGCCAAAGAAATGAAGATGTTTGGTTTGCCAAGTACACTATTTTTTAACTCACAAGGACAATTGATGGATCGTCATATGGGCGAACTGAGTCCTGCCATGCTGCAACAGTATTTAAAGAAAATTTCGAATTCTGATCATTTAAAATAGGTAGAAATTATGCAAAATATTCGTTATTTATCACAAAAAATTGCTTTAACTTTATATGTATTTGGTAGTGCAAGTACAAGTTTTGCACTCACGCCATTGCAACAACAAATTGCAAATGAAGGCTTTGAATTTGTGAAGGAAATTCCTGCACCTACAAATATGACAGGTTGGGCAGGGCATAGAGACCAATATCCTGCGACAGTGTTCATTTCAAATGATCAAAAATATTATATCGTGGGAGATTTATATAATGCCAAAGGGGAAAATCTATCCGTTGAAGCATTAGAAAAGCATGTCAAAGGCGCTGTTTTAGATGATGTATGGCAATCATTGGAAAAATCAACGTATATTCAAGATGGTAAAAAAGATGTGCCACGTATTGTTTATGTTTTTTCTGACCCGAATTGCCCTTATTGCCATCAGTTTTGGCAAAAGGCACGTCCTTGGGTAAATTCAGGAAAAGTTCAATTACGTCACATTCAAGTGGCTGTGATCCGCAAAGAAAGTCGTGGGCAAGTGGCAACTTTATTAACATCGAAAAATCCTGAGCAAGTTTTTAGCCAACTTAATTTAAAATCAGGTGATCAATCCTTAAAACCAATGCAAAATATTCCTGCTGAAATTGCCAAAAAAATTGATGCTAATCAGGAACTCATGGATAAATATGGTTTCTTTGCAACGCCTGCGGTGATTTGGAAAGATAGTAAAGGTGAATTTAAGTCTGCTCAAGGGATGCCGAAAGATTTAAAAGAAGTTTTTGAACAATGATTTTGATTTTAAAATCATCACTTTTTGCAAGTATTTGAAATATAAGACCCTGAATTTAGGGTCTTATGCGAGTTGTTTAAAAATAAAAAATTAGTCCATCAATAAATGTTGATATTCATCCGCTTGCGCTCTTAGAAAATCCCAGACCAATTTAATGCGTGGTTCATGTTGTAAATCGACTAAAGTCAACATCCAAAAAGTATGTACAAAGCGCACTTCGTCATGCAAAACTTGTTCAAGTTCAGGCTGATCATTGGCTAAAAATTTGGGCAATATTGCCAATCCTGCGCCTGCATTGACAGCAATTTGCTGTGCCAAAATGCTACTGCTTCGAAAATTTGCAGTGAGTTGTAAAGGTAGCCGCTCTAAACAATACAATTCAGGGCTATAGACCAAATCATCAATATAATTAACAAAGCGATGCTGCTTTAAATCTTCAAGTTTATGAATGGGTTGGCTTTGTGAGAGATAGTCTTTACTGCCATAAATTTTTAAACAATAGTCGGTCAAACGGGTGATGATATAAGGTCCAGATTTAGGGCGATCAATTGAAATAACAATGTCAGCTTCACGATGTGAGAGCTTAATCATTTTTGGTACAGGGATTAGATCAATGGTGAGTAAGGGATATTTTTTGGACAATTCTGCCAATAATTTTGCTAAAAATGCAGTGCCAAAACCTTCTGGTGTGCCAATACGCACACGACCTTGTAAAGGTTGATGTGGTTTTTCGATTTGTAAAAAAGCGTGTTCCATTTGCTCTACACGTGGAACAAGTGCTAAACCCTCTATAGTCAGTTCATAACCTGTTGCTTCACGTTTAAATAATGGCGTTCCTAAAGCCAGCTCCAAAGCCTGTATTCTTCGAGAAACAGTACTATGTTCAACACCAATCATGCGTGCTGCATTGGTCAGTGTTTTTGCACGTGCCAAGACTAAAAAATATTGTAAATGATCCCAATCCACTTTCATTGTTGCTGTTCTTCCGTGTGCATTTTTGCACAGCAATCGTGCGTGAATTTCTATTGGTCGTCAAATTTTTCTTTGTTAGTCTCAAATGAAACAGCAATACAGAAAATAGACTGAATTGAGTTTCAAGTTATTTTCAAACAATGAAACAACTTTCAAAAGACGAAACAACAAAAAATAGTACCTATGGAGAGGTTATGAACAGCATCACAAATATTCAGTCAACGACGGCTAAATTATTAATTAACGGACAGTTTGTAGAATCACAAACTTCGGATTGGCAAGATATTGTCAACCCTGCAACACAGGACGTGTTAGGTCGTGTGCCAATGGCAACACTGGATGAAGTTGATGCTGCCATTGCTGCTGCTCAAGATGCTTTTAAAACGTGGCGTTTAACACCAATCCAAGCACGTATGCGTATCATGTTGAAGTTACAGGACTTGATCCGTGACAACATGAAAGACATTGCAAAAGTATTAACGGCTGAACAAGGCAAAACTTTGGCAGATGCTGAAGGCGATATCCAACGTGGTTTAGAAGTCGTTGAGCATGCGTGTTCAATTGGTACGTTGCAAATGGGTGAATATGTCGAAGGTGTCGCACGTGGTGTAGATACGTATACGTTGCAGCAACCGCTTGGCGTGTGTGCAGGTATTACACCATTTAATTTCCCTGCGATGATTCCTTTGTGGATGTTCCCAATGGCGATTGTCTGCGGAAATACTTTTGTATTGAAACCCTCTGAACAAGATCCATTATCGACCATGATGTTGGTTGAACTTGCCGTACAAGCGGGTGTACCTGCAGGCGTATTAAACGTTGTACATGGCGGTAAAGAAGTGGTTGATCGTTTATGTACCCATCAAGATATTAAAGCGATTTCTTTTGTCGGTTCAACGGCTGTCGGAACGCATGTATATAACCTTGCAGGACAGCATGGTAAACGTGTTCAGTCGATGATGGGCGCAAAAAACCATGTCGTGGTCATGCCTGATGCCAATAAAGAACAAACTTTAAATGCGCTTGTCGGTGCGGCATTTGGTGCGGCAGGTCAACGTTGTATGGCGCTTTCTGTTGCAGTGATGGTCGGTGAAAGTAAAAACTGGGTAGATGAACTGGTCGAAAAAGCCAAAACTTTAAAAGTTAATGCGGGACATGAGCCAAATACTGACATTGGTCCAGTGATTTCTCCTCGTGCCAAAGCTCGTGTGATGGACTTGATCAACAGCGGTGTAGAGCAAGGCGCAGAGTTGTTACTCGATGGTCGTGATGTGCAAGTTGTGGGCTATGAAAATGGCAATTTTGTTGGTGCGACCATTTTCAATCAAGTCAAAACAGATATGCGTATTTATAAAGAAGAAATCTTTGGTCCTGTGCTTGCCATTATCAATGTAGACACTTTAGATGAAGCGATTGAACTGATTAATGCCAATCCATTTGGTAATGGTGTGGGCTTATTTACCCAAAGTGGTGCAATTGCACGTACATTCCAAAATACCATTGATATCGGTCAAGTCGGTATTAACATTCCAATTCCTGTACCTGTACCATTTTTTAGCTTCACAGGTTCGCGTGGTTCAAAACTTGGCGACTTAGGTCCTTATGGTAAGCAAGCAGTACAGTTCTATACCCAAACTAAAACCATTACTAGCCGTTGGTTTGAAGACACTCAAGAAAAAGGTGAAGTTAACACCACCATTAGCCTACGTTAAAACCTGCGTGTAAATACACAAAATTTAGGAGTTCAAGGATGAATATTGCTTTTATTGGTTTAGGGAATATGGGCGGTAAAATGGCTCAAAACCTCCTCAAAGCAGGTTTAACGGTATACGGTTTTGACCTCAGTGAAGTGACAATTCAGCACTTCACCGAAGCAGGTGGGATTGTGTGTGACAGTCCTCAGGCTGCGGCACAACATGCTGATGTGGTGATCAGTATGTTACCTGCGGCAAAACATGTAAAAGAGGTGTATCTGGGTGAAAATGGTGTGTTGTCAGTACTTAAAGCAGGTAGCTTATGTATTGATAGCAGTACTATTGACCCGCAAACGATTAAAGATATCGCAGCGGTTGGTGCTGAAAAAGGTATCAAAATCTGTGATGCACCTGTGTCAGGCGGTACGATTGGTGCACAAGCAGGTACATTGACCTTTATGGTCGGTAGCGATGATGCGGTATTTGAACAAGCGAAGACTGTCTTGCAACACATGGGTAAAAACATTGTGCATTGTGGTGATGTTGGCGCAGGGCAAATTGCTAAAATTTGTAATAACTTGATTTTAGGCATTTCAATGGCTGCGGTTGCTGAAGGCATGGCACTGGGTGCAAAACTCGGTATTGACCCACAAGCACTTGCAGGCGTAGTGAACAGTTCAAGTGGTCGCTGTTGGAGTTCAGAAGTATGTAACCCTTGGCCTGATATTTCAGCCAATGCACCTGCGGGTCGTGGTTATACGGATGGTTTTGCTACGCAACTCATGCTGAAAGATTTAGGTTTAGCCATTGAAGCCGCAGGACAAGTCAAACAACCGATTTTATTAGGTGGTTTGGTGCAACAAATGTATCAACAGTTGTGTTTGCAAGGTAATGCGCACTTAGATTTTTCAAGCATTATTCAGCAATATTTACCACCACAAGCTGAATAGTTGCATGCCAAAGGATGGCATAACGATAAATATTCACTCATGTCATGAATAAGAACAAATCTAGACGGAGCTTAAACGATGTTGAATTATCAAGATGTAGCGGCAGCATTTGATTTAAATCAAGCTGCTAAAGAAATGCTTTCGGGTTCATTAGATCAAGTTAATGCTTGCTATGAATGCTGTGACCGTCATGCAGAAGCCGATGCTAATAAAGTTGCATTATATTGGCAAGGAAAAGATGGGCGCAAAGAACAATATACCTTTAGCCAACTAAAAACATGGTCAAGCCAATTTGCAAATTTTTTAAAATCGCAAGGTGTGCAAAAAGGTGATCGAGTTTCGGGCTTATTACCCCGAACGCCTGAACTTTTAGTGGTGATTTTAGGTGCTTGGCGCATTGGTGCTGTGTATCAACCATTATTCACCGCTTTTGGACCGAAGGCGATTGAGCATCGTGTTCAGTTAGCACAAAGTAAATTGGTGATTTCTGATGTAGGCAACCGTAGCAAACTGGATGAAATCGCCCATTGCCCACAAATCGTGACGGTTGCAGATCGAGATGGCAATGGTGTTCAGCAAGGTGATTTAAACTTTTGGGATATGGTCAATGCGCAGTCTGATCAATGTGAATTGGTCATGCAAACGATCCAAGACCCATTTTTACTGATGTTTACCTCAGGTACAACAGGTCCTGCAAAACCGCTTGAAGTACCATTAAAAGCTTTAATTGCTTTTGGCAACTACATGAAAGATGCCATTGGTTTAAAAGCAGATGATTCATTTTGGAATATTGCTGACCCTGGTTGGGCGTATGGTTTGTACTATGGCATCACAGGACCATTACTGTTAGGTCATGCGACTTTATTCTACGAAGGTGGTTTTAGCATCGACAGCTTGTGTCAGATTGTTGATGATTATCAAGTGACCAATTTGGCAGGTGCGCCAACAGCCTACCGTATGATGATGGCGGCTGATCCTCAGCAAATGGTAAAACTCAAAGGTAAATTCCGCGTGGTGAGTAGCGCAGGTGAGCCATTAAATCCAGAAGTATTTAGATGGTTTAAGCAAGTTCTAGATGCTCCAATTTTTGACCATTATGGGCAAACTGAAACAGGTATGGTGGTCTGTAATCATCATGCACTTAGTCATGATGTTCGAGCAGGTGTCGCAGGCTATGCAAGCCCAGGGTATCGTGTGGCTGTTGTGGATGAGCAAGGCAATGAACTACCGACAGATACGGCGGGAATCCTTGCAGTTGATATTGAACAATCACCGATGATGTGGTTTGGTGGCTATAAAGAAAGCCGTAAATCACCATTTTTAAAACAGTATTATTTAACTGGGGATACCGCAGAATTACATGCAGATGGCAGTATGAGTTTTGTTGGACGTAGTGATGATGTCATTACAACGTCAGGCTATCGTATCGGTCCTTTTGATGTAGAAAGTGCTTTGCTTGAGCATGATGCGGTGATTGAAGCTGCTGTTGTAGGTGTGCCTGATCCTGAGCGGACTGAAATTGTGAAAGCTTTCGTGATTTTGGCGGAAGGCAAAACTGCATGTGATGAACTCGCGGAGCAACTTGGACAATTTGTCAAAAAACGTTTATCTGCACATGCTTATCCACGCCAAGTTGAGTTCGTTTTGGAGCTACCTAAAACCCCAAGCGGTAAAATTCAGCGCTTTTTATTACGCAATCAAGAGATTGCCAAACAAGCCGCAAAGCAAGCAGGTTAATGAATATAAGACTTTCATCGAGTATTCAGCGTAAAAAATAATGTGTTAAAACTTGATGAAAGTTAAGGAATTTTTGTAAAGGAAAACAAGATGCAATTTACCGAAGAACAATTGTTAATTCAGGATATGGCGAGAAATTTCGCACAAGAGCAAATTAAGCCAAATGCAGCAGATTGGGATCGTCATGGCACATTCCCGAAAGATGCATTGTCACAAATGGGACAGTTGGGCTTTTTAGGTATGTTGATTTCTGATGAATGGGGTGGCTCAGCAACTGGAAATTTAGCCTATGTTTTAGCGTTAGAAGAAATTGCAGCAGCAGACGGCGCAACCTCGACCATTATGAGCGTACACAATTCAGTTGGTTGTGTGCCCATTGCCAAATTTGGCACAGATGAGCAAAAAGAAAAATACTTAAAACCTTTAGCACAAGGTGAAATGATCGGTGCTTTTGCTTTGACCGAACCACATACAGGTTCAGATGCGGCAGCCATTAAAACCCGTGCAGTTAAAGATGGTGATCACTGGGTGATTAATGGCGCAAAACAATTTATTACCTCAGGTCATAACGCAGGCGTGATTATTGTTTTTGCTGTGACAGATCCAAGTGCAGGAAAAAAAGGCATTAGTGCTTTTATCGTTCCGCGTGAAACAGCAGGTTATGAAGTCATTCGTACTGAAGAAAAATTGGGCTTACATGCATCTGATACTTGTCAAATTGCGCTAACCGATGTACGCATTCATGAAAGTTTGATGTTAGGCAAAGAAGGTGAAGGTTTAAAAATCGCCTTGTCAAATCTTGAAGGTGGGCGCATTGGGATTGCAGCGCAAGCGGTAGGTTTGGCACGTGCCGCACTTGAAGAAGCAACGCAATATGCCAAAGACCGTATTACTTTTGGCAAACCTATTTTTGAGCATCAAGCGGTTGCATTTCGCTTAGCCAGTATGGCAACGGAAATTGAAGCAGCACGTCAGTTGGTACATCATGCAGCACGCTTAAAAGAAGCAGGGCAACCGTGTTTAAATGAAGCTTCGATGGCAAAGTTGTTTTCTTCGGAAATGGTCGAACGTGTTTGCTCCGCAGCGTTGCAAATTCATGGTGGATATGGCTATCTCAAAGATTTTCCAATCGAGCGAATTTACCGTGATGCGCGGATTTGTCAGATTTATGAAGGTACAAGCGACATTCAACGTTTAGTGATTGCACGTAGTTTATGATTTTAATCTGTTTAACGGTGTCTTATGTCAAAGGTTATAATTGAGTAATTAGCCTTCGGCTCGACCTACCTTACGAAACGGTGTTTCTCATTTCGGGAAAAGTAGGCAAAACCATTGTCATTCGCAAAACTCGGCATAAATTAGCAAATAGTATATTTATCGCAGAAACATTAATTTTTTAATGAAGTCTTGCCTCAAACAATTGCGAATGACCTAGTCGCGTATCAAAATATTTGAATATTCTAAAGTTTAGTCTTAAAAAATCAAGGAATGAAAAAATGCAGTTTGAAACGATTTTATTAGAAAAGAAAAATGGTGTAGGTTTAATCACCTTAAACCGTCCAAAGGCACTCAATGCGTTAAATACTGAACTCATTCGTGAAGTTAATTTAGCATTGGATGATTTAGAACAAGATCGTGAAATTGGATGTATCGTACTTGCAGGTTCAGAAAAAGCTTTTGCTGCGGGTGCAGATATTAAAGAAATGGCGAATCTCACATTCCCTAATATTTATTTTGATGATTTCTTTAATTTGGCTGATCGCATTGCACAACGTCGTAAGCCATTGATTGCTGCGGTGAGTGGCTATGCCTTAGGTGGTGGTTGTGAATTGGCATTGATGTGTGATTTTATTTACTGCGCAGATAATGCCAAGTTTGCCTTACCTGAAGTAACCTTAGGCGTTATTCCTGGAATCGGGGGGACACAACGTTTGACACTTGCTATTGGCAAAGCGAAAACTATGGAAATGTGCTTAACCGCACGTCAAATGGGCGCAGTAGAAGCAGAGCAAAGTGGTTTAGTGGCGCGTGTTTTTGCGAAAGAAGAATTATTGCAAGAAACTTTGCAAGCGGCTGAAAAAATTGCTGAAAAATCACTTGCAGCCACCATGATGATTAAAGAATCCATTAACCGTGCTTTTGAAGTCAGCTTAGCTGAAGGCTTACGTTTTGAACGTCGTACTTTCCATTCTATTTTTGCCACACTTGACCAAAAAGAAGGTATGCAAGCCTTTGTTGAAAAACGTCAAGCTCAGTTTAAAAATCAATAAGAGTCTGCTGAAATGAATACAGAAAATCATTTAATCATTGAACAGCAAGGTGCATTGGGCATAATCACTTTGGATCGTGTACCGAGTTTAAATGCTTTATCTTTAGAGATGATCAATAGCATCCGCAGCCAAGTCGAAAACTGGCAAAATGAAGACAGTGTACAAGCCATTTTAATTAAGTCGAATAGTCCTAAAGCCTTTTGTGCAGGTGGAGATATTCGCTATCTTTATGATAGTTATAAAAATGGTACTGAAGATCATAAAGGTTATTTTAGTGCCGAATATGACATGCTAAATAGCATTCGAGCATCTAAAAAGCCTGTTGCCGTTTTACTTGATGGCTATGTTTTGGGTGGTGGTTTTGGTTTGGCTCAAGCATGTCATATTATTGTCAGCAGTGAGAAATCACGTTTTGCCATGCCTGAAACAGCGATTGGCTTTTTCCCTGATGTGGCTGCAACACACTTTTTATCTCGTTTAGATGATATAGGTGTTTATTTGGCAACGACGGGTGATCAAATCAGCAGTAGTGACGCTTTATATTTAGATTTGATTGATTATCATGTGCCAAGCGAGCAACTTGCAGCTTTACAACAAGCTTTGGTTCAAGCTGAACATTTGACGAAAGAAAATATTGGTCAAATTATTGCTCAATTTATTACCCATCCAACAGAGAGCGAATTAAGTTTATTGGCTGAAAATATTCGTAAGCACTTTGGTTTTGAAAGTCTAGCAGAAATTGAAAATAGTCTGGAAAATGAAACTGATACAGAATATCAAGCATGGGCGAATAAAGTCCTAAGCACTTTGCAGCAACGTTCCTTAATTGCTAAACAAGCGAGTTTAAAGCTGCAACATCTTGGACGGAGTTTGTCTCTACAGCAGTGTATGCAAATCGAGCGTGATTTACAGGATATTTGGTTCGAACATGGCGACATCGTGGAAGGCGTTCGTGCTTTGATCGTCGATAAAGACAAACAGCCGAAATGGCAACAAAGTAATCCGACACTGGATAAAATTTTAGCTGAGTTGGGTTGAGTCTTTGTTTAAATCTACAAGCGAATTAGCATGTAAATATTAAGATATTTACATGCTTGTTTTTCTAAACTATTTTCGTAATAAATAACACATTTTATCATTAGTCTTTGAAAAACTAATGTTTAGTCAAAAAATTGTTAAAAATCATCTAAGTTTTTGATATTTTAGCATAATTTCATTTTTTTTGTATTTTGGTCAGTACGATATCTGATGAAGGGCTTTTTATGCACAAAATTTAGATGGCAGCTTAAAAATATGAGGAGGAAAAATTAAAAATATATTTAAAAATAGAGAAAATTAAAAATAGGCATATGGAATATGTGCAAATGGATATAAAAGATCAAGAAGGAAACGAACAATGCAGGATATACAAGGAAAAACACCGCAACAAAAAAAGTCATCACATCGTTTAGCTGGCATTTCAAGTATGGTGGGAACAACCATTGAATGGTATGACTTTTTTATCTATGGCGCAGCCGCAGCACTGATTTTTAATAAATTATTTTTCCCCAATTTAGACCCATTAACAGGTGTATTGGCTGCTTTTGCCACTTATGCTGTAGGTTTTATTGGGCGACCATTAGGAGGAATTGTTTTTGGGCATTTTGGTGACAAAGTTGGACGCAAGTCGATGTTATTGTTCACTTTAATGCTAATGGGAATACCCACAGTAATGATAGGTCTTTTACCGACTTTTGAATCTATTGGATATTGGGCGACTGTCTGTTTGATTATTCTACGTTTTGTACAAGGCATGGCAATGGGCGGAGAATGGGGTGGTGCAGTACTTATGGCAGTTGAACATGCCCCAGAAGGTAATAAAGGTTTTTGGGGGAGTTTGCCACAAGCTAGTACTGGTGGCGGTTTAATGTTAGCTTCATTGGCTTTAGGATTAGTTTCTTTATTACCTGAAGAGGCGTTGTTTAGTTGGGGATGGCGCTTACCATTTTTAGCGAGTATTATTTTACTTGCCGTTGGTTGGTATATTCGAGTAAAAGTACCAGAATCTCCAGACTTTGAAAAAGTAAAAGCACAATCTGAAGAAATTAAAGTGCCTGCATTACAGGTGTTTAAAAATCATCCAAAAGCATTAATGACAATTATTGTATCTCGTGCTGCTGAAAATGCTTGGTTTTATTTAGCATCTACTTTTGCTTTGGCATATACCACTACACAATTAGGTTTACCAAGACAAGATATTCTATTTGCAACAATTTGTGGTGCAGGTGTGATTATGGTAATGACACCTTTATGTGGCTATTTGTCAGATAAAGTCGGTCAACGCAATATGTTTAGATTTGGCTTATGTTGTTTGGCATTATATAGCTATCCATTTTTTGCACTTTTAAATACAAAAGATCCTGTTTTGGTATGGACAGCAATTGTGCTCGGTATAGGTGTAATCTTTCCAATTATGTACGCACCTCAAGCACAATTATTTGCGCGACAATTTCCTGCCGAGATTCGCTATAGCGGAATTTCTATTTCAGTACAATTTGCAGGTGTGATTGGTGGTGGTTTAGCTCCTTTAATTGCAACCAAGTTATTGAGTGTAGGCGGTGGTAGTCCACATTTAATTATTACCTATATTGTTAGTTTTGCTGTGATTGCGATCATTGCATCAGCATTTTTAAAACCTGATGACTTAAAAAAATCGCAAAAATTTGTGCAAAAAAGTGTGAAATCTTCATAGAGTTCAGGTCATTAGATAAATTAAACCGAGTTGATCTAACTCGGTTTTTTATTTTAAATGTTATTTAAAATTTTTCTTGAAAGATGGAACAATAATCTGAATCCTGAGGACAAGCAATATGTGCTTTTCCACCTAAAATAAAAGGTTTATTAATTTTCCCATGTCCAAAATAAGGATAATAATACACAGGAATTTGACTTTTTTCGGCAAATTTTCGGATCACTTCTTTGTAAATTAAACGTTCACCATCATTGGTTTTACTAGGATAAAACTGCCCAAACACGATGGCTTTAGGGTGAAAATCTTTCTTAAATAAAATTTGATGTAATAAACGGTCAAGTTGTTTATAGGTGACGCTAATATCTTCAAGTAAAAGAATTTGATCTTGCCAACGACGTTCATATTTGGTTGAAAATAACGTTTGCACGAGCGTTAAATTTCCCCCTGTTAATATGCCCTGATCAAAGTGGTTTTTTGCTGCCTGATTTAACGGTAAGAGTCCTTGATAATGCACACCATTTTGTAAGGTCGAAAAAATTTCATTGACCACATCATTTTGATTTTCATCAGTATCATTTATATTTTTGCTGAATGCTGTCATTTCAGTCGGAGGGACAAGAGGTGCATTGATAATTTTGCCTGTTGCGGCGGTGGTTCCATGAATACTTTTCCAACCCAATTCGTGATTAACAAAATAATGAATGGCTGTTACATCACTAAAGCCAATGAGAACTTTCGGTGTGCTTTTTTTGATCTGGTTAATTTCTGCATGTAATTCAGGTAATAAATTTAAAGCGCCTGAACCACCACGTACAAACCAAAGATATTTCACGTGATCATTTTTTAAAGCAGCAATGAGATTTTTAGCACGTTCATGGTCAGTATTTACATAACCAAAGTCTGAAAGCTGTTGTTTTAAATATTGTGTATTTACACTAAAGCCTTTATTTTCAAAAGCCTGAACAATTTTTGGGATATAATTCTCATCATAAGCAGAGGAGCTTGAAATCAGATAAATAGTTTCTTTAGCAGCATGAGCAAGAGAAAAATAGAATGAAATTGACAATATTAATAATAATTTCAAACTTTTCATCATGACTAAAAAACTCAATTTTTAAAATAAAACGAAGATTGTATGCAAATTATTGACGTCTAAGGTATTAAATTTGCATAAACTAAACAATTTCATTTACTTGAGTATATGTCTTTAAAATTTAAACCACTTTAAAAGTGTTTAATTGACACGTAACCATGTTTGCGAACGTCCTAATGCTGAAACCCCAATAAAACCACGACCTTTGAGAATTTGACCATTTTCTGAAAGATGTGCATTAAATTTATAGGTTTTTCCTGTTTGTGGGTCGGTAATACTTCCTCCTGTATATTTATGATGACTTGTACTTTTTAAATTTGAGATAATATTTACACCAATAAGCGGTTGATTTTGATATTTTCCAAGACATTTTGTACAGCTTTGGGCTTGTGTTGGATCAAAAACTTTTTGGATTGAAGCCGATAAAGTACCATTATTATTTTCTTTAAACTTGACAATGGACATGGTTTTTTGGGTTTTATCATCAATCGTTTTCCATGATGTATCAGCCAATGGATCACGGGCGTAGCTCTACATACACAGCATAAAAAGAGCAATAGAGCCTAAAATTTTCTGCATATTTACCTCTAAAATGTTCGAATAAGACTAAAGTACAATATTTTAATGAGTGAATATCAATATTTCATATTTTTATGAAAGTTTTGTATGGATCAATGATGTGCTGTGTTGTTTTTATTGATTTTAAATGTTGATTTTTTTAAATTAGTTTTAATTCATAATGATTTTAAAAGATTTTTTAAGTTGTGTTTTAGATATTTTATATTCAATATTTTTTTGTGTGTAAAATATGCCCATGATTGGTTTTAAAATAGACATTCTATTATTTGGAATTTTATATTGATTAATTTAAATAAATAATTAATAAAATAAAAAATGTATGAATAAAAACATAGATTTAATTTATTTATCATTTATGTCGATTGTAGAGGCTATAAATATGCAATGCTGTACGAAAGAATATTTTTTTAAAGTTTAATTTAAGTTATTATTCTCTTGAGAGTAAATATAAGAGAAATGATTTACTCAATTGCTGAAAGTCAAGGGAATGCACGCATGGAGCTTAGACATTTAAAATATTTTGTTGCTGTTGTAGAGGAGCAAAGTTTTACTAAGGCGGCAGAAAAGCTATTTATTGCTCAACCTCCTTTAAGTCGTCAAATCCAAAATTTAGAAAGTGAACTTGGAGTTCAACTTTTTGAAAGAGGTAGTCGTCCTTTGGTGACCACTGAAGCAGGTGGTTTTTTTTATAATCACGCACTTCAGTTATTAAGTCAGGCTGAAGAATTAAAATCAATGACCAAAAAAATAGGCGTGATTGATCGAACCATTACTTTAAGTTTTGTCGGATCATTATTATTTGGTTATTTATCTAAAGTTATTTTTTTATTTAAACAAAGAAATGCTCATTTAAAAATAGAATTAGTCGAATTATCTTCTATGGATCAAATTCAGGCGTTAAAAATGAAACGTATTGATATTGGTTTTGGTCGAGTGGATATTTCAGACCCAGAAGTTAAAAGAACAAAATTAAGAGATGAACGATTAGTTCTTGCAGTTCATGCAGGTCATCCTTTGGCATTACAAGAGGGTGTATTTTTAAAAGAATTGGTTAAAGAGGAATTATTATTTTATCCTAAAAATGATCAACCTAATTTTTCACATCATATTCAAGCATTATTTGCTGAACAAAATTTAAAACCTGAAAAAGTACGTTATGTACGTGAGTTAGCATTAGCATGTGGTTTTGCCGCAGCAGGAGATGGAATGGTTATTGTACCCGCAAGCGCACAAAACATTCATTTGACTAACTTGAAGTTTGTACCTATTTTGGATCAAAGTGCGATCAGTAATGTTATGGTTTCTATCCGTAATACAGGATGTACAGAGGATATTCAGTCTTTCTTTGATTGTGTTTATCAAGTTTATGATTTAGAAGGTGTTTCTTATCATAAGTATGAGTTTTAAAGGCTAAAATACAATTTCAAAGGCTGGAAAATAAGTGAAGTGTTTAAGCGTCATGATATTGGAAAATTATACTTTTTTGGTATAACTTTATGTCATAAAATCTATTAACTTTTATTATATTTTCAGCTTTAATAAAGTAGACTATTTTTATCAGGAATTTTATTTTAAATTATAAGTTATTCGCCAAAATGATGTGGAAATTGTTCATATTAAAAGGAAATTTTAAAACGAACAATTTTGGAATAAAACACCTCAGCGAGGTACAAGGAAGATGCAATCATTTAGCCAACACTCAGATTTAAAACATAATACAAAACAAGCTGATTTTGCTCAAAATTTGATGTCGAGTATTTGTGGTGATCATCGTTTAGAAACCACATATCGTGATACTTTAGATTTTCAGTATGACGGCTTACGTTTACCCAAAAAACATATGACCATTGGCTGTATTCAATATGGTGCAAATGTTGCTATCAATATTTCGCAGCTTAAAGCCTATAGTATTAGTTTACCTTTGCATGGTAAACAATCATTAAATATTCGAGGTGAACATTATCAGTCTGACCAAAGCAGTGGTTTAATTGTTTCAAATAATGATTTTCAAGATTTATTTATTGATAAAGACTGTAAAAAATTACAAGTGGTCATTCCCGAAAAAAGTATGCAATTGGTGTTATCAGATTTACTGAACCAACCCATCCGCGACAGTATTGTTTTTAATCCAACGATGAATTTAGCATTAGATCAAATGATTGCTGCTTGGTGGTCAAATATTCAAAATTTTATGTTGGTTAAGGCACAATATACAGGTTTTTATGGTTTACAAATGTTTTCTGAAGATTATGAAAATTTCTTGATTAAGGCATTATTACTTTCCCAAGAAAATAATTTTTCCGCAGCTTTACGAGAGGGTTCATGTCAAGATATTCCATTATTTATTAGAAATGTAAAACAATTTATGATGGATCATGCACATGAAATGATTTCTGTAGAAATGATTTTACATGTCGCTGGCGTCTCAAAAAGTAAACTTTATGAACAATTTCAATATTATTATGGCATGAGCCCTTTGGCTTTTTTAAAAAAATATCGTTTACAGAAAGTTTATAAAATTTTAAGTAGCCGCAAGCAGCAAGAGATTTCAATTTCAAAAGTGGCTTATGATTGGGGGTTTAGTCATTTAAGTCGTTTTTCACAAGAATATCGGGAAGAATTTGGTGAAAATCCAAGTGAGACCAAAGCCAAATTTCAATAATTTTGATATTTAATTTTACATAGCAAAATAAATTAAGCGCCTAAGACTCAGTCATAGGCGCTTAATATTTAAGCTAATTCTTGCGATTTAATCTGCTGTTTGCTTTTTGATTTTTCGACCATAACTTTTAGACTTAAAGCGATAAAAGAAATGAGTGTTGGAATGGCTAAAACATAGAAAATTCCACTTAAACTCAACTCAAATGTAAAAATCAATGAGCCAAAAAATGCCCCTAAAATTGCGCCAACTCGTCCAATACCATGCATCCAAGATACACCAACTGCACGACAAGTAGAAGGGTAGAACATTGCTGAAAGTGGCAGTAAAGAAGACTGTGCACCCGCAAGTAAAGCTCCAATCATAAAAATACTAATGCCAAAAAGTAAAATATTTGAGCTAACAAAACCCGTTAAAATAAACAATAAAAAGGCAATAAAATATGAATACTTAATGACGTTGGTTGGGTTAGTTCTATCCATATAATAACCCATGACTGTCGCACCGATCACGCCACCAAATGGGAAAATTGCTGCAATTAAGCTAAATTGTTGTGTCGTAAAACCCGCAGTTTTAAGAATGGTCGGCATCCAACTGGTTAACAGATAGAACACCAATAAACTCATAAAGCAGCAAAGCCATAGCATACTTGAGCCCCAGAGATATTTCCCTAAAACTTGTTTTACAGGGCTTTCATCGCTCAGGTTATTTTCTGTGGTCGCAAGTTTAAATTGTACATTTTCAGAAAATGCCTGACCTTGTATTTTTTCTAAAATATAACGTGCTTGCTGATGCTGATTTTTCTTCACTAAATATTGAGTAGACTCGGGTAGTTTTAGCATTAAAATTACCGCTAAAAGTACAGGAATAACGCCACCAATAATGATGACTTTTGCCCAACCTAAATTTTCTAAAAGAAAAGCTGAAAGCACACCACCACAAGAAATACCCAACATAAAACCGCAGCCTGCAAGACCTGTTAAAAAGGCTTTACGTTTGTTCGGCATATATTCAGAGACGATAGTACTAATGTTTGGCATTGCTGCGCCTAAACCAATACCTGTAATAAAGCGATAAATCGTTAAATCTTGAGTGGATGTTGCGAAACCACATAGAACAGTAAAAATAGCAAAAATTAATGTGGTCGTTACAATGACTTTTTTACGTCCAAATTTATCCGCAAGTGGACCTGAAACAATTGCACCGATGGACATCCCGACCAATGCTGCACTGAGTACAGGCGCAAGTTGTGGTTTAGTAATTCCCCAGTCGTCAAGTAAAGAGGGTGCAACAAAGCCAATGATTCCTGTGTCTAATCCATCACAGAAAAAGACTAAAAAACCAAGTAAAAAGACCAGCCATTGTAATGGTGAAAGTTTGTCACGATCTATGACACGATTAATATCGATTGTTTGCATAATTATTCCCTTAATGATTGAAAATCGATTGTGTTACTTTGCAAGAGTGTCTGTTAAATATTTTTAACCCATTTAAAATGATTGTATTTAATCCAAATTATTCATTTATTTTTTAGAAAATTGTGTGATGGTTGAAAATATTTTTAGTGAACTTTCCGTTGATTTTTCTAGGAAAGTGTAGGGTTGATACCGATGACACAATTAAAAAATAATGAGTGTTGAAATCAGAGTTTAAGATTTAACACACAAGGTTTTCGAGAAAATAAGCATTGAAAATGTACACGTTATTTATCTTGTGAAATGTCGCTTTTCATTGCAAATACTTGTCCGTATTGCTCAAATTGTTCAATACATTTTAGAAATATTTTCTTTTAAACCTTGTGTTATGTTTGGTTTATGCCTTAACCGTATTACTTGATAAGAACTTTTCACTGTAAATTTTAAAATTACTCAATGATTCAGTATCTAACCAAGTTTTGACGGCTTCAATCATGGGCGGTGGACCACATAAATACATATCAAATGCTTGTTCTGCAAGTTGAGATTTATTTAAATGTTCATGAATAAATCCAGTTTTTCCAGACCATGTTTCTGTTGCTTGAGTCACGATTGGATGATAACTAAAGTTGTTTATTTTATGAGAATAGTCATGTAAACGTTGCTGTTCACATAAATCTACTTCTTTATTTACCCCATAAAAAAGTTCAATTTTAGGTGGGTTTTTTTGTTCAGCGAGATGATCTAACATACCTAAAAATGCGGAAAGACCCGTCCCACCTGCAATAAACACCAAAGGCTTTTCAACTTCACGTAAATAGAAACTGCCCAATGGTGCTTCCATGACAATACTTTGACCAACTTGACAGCGTTCACGTAAATAATTACTCATGACACCGTCAGGCAATAAGCGAATTAAAAATTGCAGTTGGTTCGTGGCATTAGGACGATTTGCAAATGAATATGAACGCCACTCATCTGTATCAGGAATTTGTAAACGTGCGTATTGACCTGCTAAATATTGTAATTGCTCAGAATAATGACTGGCATCAACATGTAAAATAGCGGTCGTTTCTGAAACTAACTCAACATGTTTGACGATGGTGTTAATTTTTAAGGTATCGCCTGTATTACAAATACTTGAATCATGATCGAAGAAAAAAGCAGCATCCGATTGTACTCGCGTTTGACAAGCCAACATTTTACGTTCAGCTAAATCACGAGGACTGAGTGCTTCTTCATCGACATATTCTTGCTCATAAATGCCTGTTTCACATTGCCCTTGACAGGTTCCGCAAACACCTTCACGGCAGTCTAAAGGCAAGTTTATGCCCTGACGAATTGCTGCATCAAGCAACAATTCATCATTATTTACTGCGATAAAAAAGGTTTTACCATCTGCAAAATTCAGCGCCACAGAATGTCCCATTTTAGACTCCTTAAACGTGATAGAAGTCTAAAACTGAATCAATTTTGTCATTCAGTAAGATCGTATGCTGTTTACGAATACGGAAACTGTTTTCTGTTTTACGTAAAGTATAGGTCGCATGACCATAGAAGCAACCCTCTAAGCCTTGGCGGTTATAAAGCGTTTGCCAAACGACTTTTGCTTCAACTAAGCCATCTGCAAGTTCTTTGACACGAACATTACTAATAAAATGTGCTGTACGTGGTAAAGGTGTTGCTGAAGCAGCTTTTCCTGTTTCAATACGAAACACGCGATCTTCTAAGCCTGTGCGGTCTTCATAGTAAATATAAGACATGCCTTGATTTGGGTCAGTGACATAATGATGATCATCAATCCATTGTGGAATATGATAAACGCTATCCTCATCATACAGTTCTAAATATTCATTCCATTGAAAATTATCACAATATTCTGACTTTTGGTTTAAAAATTGAGTCACTGCAAACGTTAATTCCATGTTCATGATTAAACCTCCGCTGTTTCATTTTGGAATGTAATATCGTGCATTTTCAGTGCGTCTTTCTTTAAACCATTGAGGAGTAATTGTCTCCAATGTCCGTGTTGGTTGACATATAAACCTTCATGGGTAATTTCACGCCCTGTGATGACAGGTTGAATACCTAAAATTTCTGCATTTTTACTAGAACCATAATTCCAGTTATGATGACCACGTGAAATATCACTCCAACGTTCTAAACGTGCTTGGAAGCCTTTTTGTTGTTCTCTAAATTCAACCAAATCGTCTGGTGTACCTAAGCCTGATACATTAAAGAAATCTTCAAACTGGCGAATACGGTTGCGACGTGCTTGTGCAGACTCGCCCTTGACTCCGATACATTGGCTAATCACTTCAGTTTTATTCCAAGCCACAGGACGCACAATACGTAATTGTGAACTGATTTGATCCATAAAGAACAAGCTTGGATATAAATTTAAGTTACGTAAACGGTGCATTGCCCATTTCGCACGATCTTCACCAAACTTTTCAACCAATTGTGGCATGACAACGTCATAACCTGGACGGACTGTTGGATTAGGCATATCACTAAATAATACGCTGTGACCATTTTTAAAGCTAAACCAACCATCATCAGTGTCGCCATCACCTGCGCCAAGTTTACTGTAGTCCAAGGTATCTAAATCTTGACCATTGGCTGCATTGACTTGTTGGCGATGTTGCACAGTAGAAACATAATTATAATGAACTGTACTCACATGGTAGCCGTCTAAACCATTTTCATCTTGTAACTTCCAGTTCCCTGCAAATGTATAGGCTGATTTTCCTTGTAGAACTTCCAGCTCACCTGTAGGAGATTGGTCAACCATTAAGTCTAAAAATACTTTTGCATCACCTAGAAAATCTTCTAGTGTATCTGTTGCTTGTGTATCTAAACTCACAAAAACGAAACCACGATAGCTTGCAATACGTCCTTGTTTTAAACCACGTGCAGATTTATCAAAGTCTTCACAATATTCGCTTGGACCTTTCACTTTGAGTAAACGACCATCCGATTTATAACACCATGCATGGAATGGGCAAGTGAATGTTGATTTATTACCTTTTGCAACACGCGTCAATGTTGCACCACGATGTTGGCAAGCATTAACAAGGGCGTGTAATTGTCCATTGCCATCACGGTTAATAATCATCGGTTGACGACCAATTTGCACCGTTAAAAAGTCGTTATTATTTGCAATTTCGCTTTCATGACAAGCATAGATCCATACTTTTTCAAAGATATGTTCCATTTCCAAGTCAAATAATTCTGCTTCGGTAAACATTTCACGTGCAATACGATATACACCATCTTCAGGACGGAAATCTAAACAATTATTGATAAAGTCTTGCCACTCGGCTGTGCTACGTGTTTCCATTCTGCTTTTCTCCATATTTAAACATCTCTAAGGTGATTGAAACCCGAAAGAGAAATTCGCTCTATCCACTTTTTCCGTTTCTTTATCCTATAAGTGCATTTTGTTTTAAAATTGAAAAAAATAACGTGATTGGAAAATCGCAATAAGATGCTGCTGCAATCTAAATGTGAAAAAATGCTGCTTGATATCTAAAAATATATTTAGAAATAAAATGATGAACTTGAAAGAAGAAAGGTAAAACAATGATCGTACAACGTATTAGTAAATATTCATTACATGTTTATTTTGACGCAGCAGACGTTCAAAATTTGAGTGCATTGCTCCATCAAAAGCTTTTATCTATCCAAATTCAATATTTAAAACAAGACAAAATAACGAGTAAAATTTTAAGTTGTGTTATAGATGAAAATGAACTGCTGCAAATTGAAAGCAGTAAAATTGTGTTTCAGATCGATGGTGATACTCAGCAATATATGTTGTATTTATTAAGCGAGTTTATGGCAACAGGAGATTTTCCAGTCAATGAGTGTTGCGAGTTAGCCATAGCGAAATTGAAATATAATGTGCAAATTTATTTTCTCAATATCGCGAATTTTTCCAAAAATATCAAAAATCCTTGTGAAATTTAGGCAAAATCATGAGGAATGACAGACAAACATTATCAAGTGCATAAAATCTCTTTATAATGCAGCTATTCTTTTAGGAGTAAGTTATTTAAGTTTAAGATTTAAATAAATTTACTTCTGTTCTCTTTAAAGTCAGTTCTTTTCATCGACTTGTTTTAATATTTTTCAAATTTATGTGCTGATTTATACACATAAAATTTAGGTGCTTACATGGAAATCAAAGTCAATTATCTCGACAATCTTCGACAAGAAGCCAAGTTTGATGACTTTACGGTGATTGCAGATCAACCGATTCGTTACAAAGGCGATGGCTCTGCACCAGGACCGTTTGATTATTTCCTTGCATCTTCGGCTTTATGTGCAGCATATTTTGTAAAGGTCTATTGTGCGGCACGTGACATTCCCACCGACAATATTCGCCTGTCACAAAATAATATTGTTGACCCTGAAAACCGTTATAAGCAAATTTTTAAAATTCAGGTTGAATTACCTGCGGATATTTCAGACAAAGACCGTCAGGGTATTTTACGTTCCATTGACCGTTGTACCGTCAAAAAAGTGATCCAAACGGGTCCAGAGTTTGTGATTGAAGAAGTGGAAAGCATTGATGCAGATGCTCAAGCTTTGCTGATGCCAGACCTCGCCAAAGAAAGTACCACATTTATTGCGGGTAAAGACTTACCTTTAGAAGAAACCATTGCCAATATGTCAGGGATTTTGGCAGGTTTGGGCATGAAAATTGAGATTTCTTCATGGCGCAATATTGTCCCGAATGTCTGGTCTTTGCATATTCGTGATGCACAATCGCCAATGTGTTTTACCAATGGTAAAGGCTCAAGCAAAGAAAGTGCTTTGGCGTCGGCTTTGGGCGAGTTTATTGAGCGTTTAAACTGTAATTTCTTCTATAACGACCAATTTTGGGGTGAAGAGATTGCCAATGCTGCATTTGTACATTATCCAGATGAAAAATGGTTTCAACCACAAGCCAATGGGGCTTTGCCAACTGAAATTTTAGATGATTATACCCGTGAAATTTATGACCCTGAAAATGAGTTATTAGGTACGCATTTGTATGACACCAACTCAGGCAATAAAGCACGTGGCATTTGTTCATTGCCATTTGTACGCCAGTCGGATGGTGAAACGGTGTATTTCCCATCGAACCTGATTGAAAATCTTTATCTTTCCAATGGGATGAGTGCAGGCAATACCTTGGCTGAAGCACAAGTACAATGTTTGTCTGAGATTTTTGAACGTGCCGTGAAACGTGACATTATTCAGGGTGAAATCGCATTACCTGATGTTCCTGATGAGGTTTTGGCGAAATATCCAAAAATTGTTGCAGGTATTCAAGGATTGGAAGAGCAGGGTTTCCCTGTTTTGGTTAAAGATGCCTCGCTCGGTGGGCAATTCCCAGTCATGTGTGTGACGTTGATGAATCCAAGTACAGGTGGAGTTTTTGCCTCGTTTGGAGCGCATCCTAAACTGGAAGTGGCACTTGAGCGCAGTTTAACTGAGTTGTTACAAGGGCGTAGTTTTGAAGGGTTGAATGATCTGCCAAAACCGACATTCAGCAGCAATGCCGTGACTGAGCCAAATAACTATGTAGAGCATTTTATTGACTCAAGTGGTGTGGTGTCGTGGAAATTCTTTAGCGCACAGTCAGATTATGACTTTGTCGAGTGGGACTTTACTGGCAATGGCGATAATGAGGCGGAAGCGCAGACATTATTTTCAATTCTCGAAGACATGGGCAAAGACGTTTATATGGCGGTTTATCAGCATTTGGGCGCAACCGCATGTCGTATTTTAGTGCCTGATTATTCTGAAATTTATTTGGTTGAAGATTTGATTTGGGACAATACCAACAAAGCTTTGGATTTCCGTGAAGACATTTTAAATCTGCATCGTTTGGATGAAGAACAACTCGAAGCATTGGTTGAGCGTTTGGAAGAACTTGAAGTCGATGACTATACCGATATCGTGACGTTGATCGGGGTGGAGTTCGATGACAATACAGAGTGGGGACAACTCACTGTTCTAGAGCTTAAATTGCTGATTTATATTGCACTGCAAGCATTTGAAGAAGCAAAAGAATTGGTTGAACAATTCCTGCAATACAACACCAACACAGTAGAACGTGGTTTGTTCTATCAGTGTATGAATGTGGTGCTTGAAGTTGAGCTGGACGATGAGCTTGATTTAAATGATTATGAGCATAATTTCCGTCGTATGTTTGGTGATGAGCGGATGGATGCGGTGATTGGTTCAATGGATGGCAGCATTCGTTTCTATGGTTTGACTGAAACCAATATGCAACTTGAAGGTTTGGATCGTCATTTGCGCTTGATTGATAGTTATAAAAAGTTACATGCAGCACGTGCAAAATTTGTCAGTGCATGAATCTAAATCAATCATCTAAACAATAGTATGAACGATAAAAGCGTGGTGTAGTGCCACGCTTTTATTTTGTAGAATCGTAGTCGCTACGGGTTTAGATATTTTTCATTGAGTTGTTCATTTGCATCAATAATATGTGCATTCAGTTGGGTCATAATACGAATCAAATGTTCTTTATCTTCCGTAGATAAAATATCAAAAATAACTTTTTCACGATCCATTGCCACTTTAAATACTTCATCATGTAGATGTGCCCCTTGTATTGTCAGGCAAATTTTTGTTGCTCTTGCATCTCGTTTATCTTCTTTAATTTCAACATATTCTTGGGTTTTAAGTTTAGCAATTGCACGACTTACAGCACCTTTATCTAAGCCAATCACTTGACTGATCCGACGAGCAGAGATGTTAGGTTCAACCGCTAGCATTGACAAAATACGCCATTCGATAATATTGATTTGAAAGAGCTGAGCATAAATTTGTGAAGAACCAAGAGACATTTTATTTGAAAAAAAAGTAATCAATGCAGGTATATAGCGTTCAAGCTCTAAAGTTGACTGTGTTTTCATTTCATCTTGAAAATTAGTTTTTCATCATCATAGCATAGATGATTGTGTAAATATGGTTGTTTTAGCAACTATAAAGTTGACTTTGCAACTATATTGCTTTAATTTTAAACTAAATCACAAGGGTTTAAATATCATTGCTGGTGAGCATTAAAGTATTATGAAAATTGAATTTCATAATATAAGGCATTGAAAAATAAGGATATGAAAATGAATAATAAGCTAAAAATTGATCTGGTAGAGGAAAGCCAACAAAACTCTTTTCCTAAAAATCAATGGTTTGTGGTGGCACTGTCTAAGGAATTGAAAGATGACTTTATTGCAAGAAAAGTACTCAATATTCCAATGATTTTATTTCGAGATCCTCAAGGAAAAGTTACAGCTTTAGAGGATCGTTGTTGTCACCGTGGTATGCCACTTTCAAGTGGTCATTTAGAAAATGGGCAAATACGTTGCGGTTATCATGGCTTACTTTATAATGCAACAGGGCAGTGTGTTGAAGTTCCCGGACAAGATAAAGTACCTAATAAAGCAAAAGTAAAAAATTATCATGTTATTGAAAAGCAAGGTTTAATTTGGTTTTGGTATAGTTTTGAATATGAAACTCCCAATAGTGAAGTTCCAGACTATCCTTATCATGAACATGAAGACTATCTCTACGATGGTGATGTTTATCACTATGATACACCTTATCAACTTATTCATGATAATTTGATGGATTTAAGTCATTTAGCCTATGTGCATTTAAAAACCATTGGTGGCAATGCTAAGATTCACATGAATGCTGAAATGAAAGTGACACAAGGGGACAATCAAGTGGTGGTCAAACGCCATATGCTTGCTTCAGATCCACCGCCAACATATAGCATGGCATATCCATTCCAAGCTAAAGTTGATCGGTGGCAAGAAATTGATTTTCGCGTTTCTCATATTCGTATTTGGACTGGTGCGATTGATACAGGCACAGATAGCCTAGATAATCCTGAACGTAATGGTTTTAATATGCGAGGTTTCCACGCAATTACACCTGAAACAGAAAATACTTGTCATTATTTTTGGACAATGTCAACCAACCCACAGCATGATCGTGAGCGTATCGCCAAGGTTGTGATCGAACAAACACGCCTTACTTTTGATGAAGATAAAGTCGTGATCGAAGCGCAATTTAAAAACTTAAAGCAATTTGAACACAAGGAAATGGTGGGTATTCATATTGATGTTGGCTTAGTCCGTGCTCGACGTATTATTGCAGATTTGATTTGATGTGTTTAAGCCTTTCTTTGTTGATGATGTTCTTCTGAGAAAGGCATGGCTTATTTTGTTAAATATTTCTGTAAAACCACAAAAAGCCTTATAATCTGTAAGAATTAAATTTTAAATTTATCTTTATTTATGTCGCAATATCTCGATATTTCGCTCCAACAAGATCAGCCGAATCTTTCTGCAACACAGAAAAAGTTTAATCAATTGTTAAAAAAGCTTGATCAACAAAAAAACTTATTGGCTGAATGGCAACATGCTCAACAAGATATTCAGCACCAAGCGGCTAAAGAATTACTGCCAGCTTATGCACAATTACATCAATTATATTTTCAACAGCTTGAAATGTTGTGGCAGCATAAATTAAAAAATAAACTGACCAAAAGATACAAAGAAATACTCGATGATAGAATTGTTCATATTTCAGCGCAACTCATGCGAGTGAATACACTGACTGAGTTGCAATGTGACGAGGTAAGTAGAATATTTCATTATTTTCAGCCTGATAGCAGTGCTTCAACAGAAAACAACTCTAATACAGATGTTCCTGAATTTGCTGAGGAAATGATCATAAATTTACAAAAAGAAATGATCAAAAAAATGGTATGTCAAGAAATGGGTGTTGATGTAACAGTGGTTGATTTTGACTTTGATGTAGAAGATATAGACGGTTTAGTTGCGAAAATTAATGAAAAAATAGAACAAGAATTTTTACAAAGCTTAGATGAAGCAGAACAAATTTCTATTGAAAAACAAATGCAACGTGAACGTGCAAAAGAACAAAAAAAACTGGAAAAACAAGAGTATGCCAAAAAGATGGCAAATCAATCTTTAAAATCAATTTACTCAAAAATTGCAGCAGCGATACATCCAGATCGTGAATTAGATGAAGTAAAAAAAGTTGAAAAAACTGAAATTTTTCAGATGACCAACCAAGCATATGAAAAGAAAGATTTATTTACTTTATTAAAGTTACAACAATATATTGACAAGGATGTATCTACAGCACAAAAATCTTATGCAGATGAACAGCTTAAATTTTATAATACTGCACTTGAAACACAAATTGAAGAATTAGATATTGAGATCAAAGAGATTATTGATAGTTTTGATTGGGGAAATCATATTGCATTATTTTCATCGCGTAAAATTCAAATCAAGGATTTATATAAAAAATACAAAACAGATCTGAAAAATGTGCAAGAAAGTATTGAACATTCAGAGTTTATTGTAAAACATCTTCAAGATCCTACGAATTTAAAATCTTTGTTGCTTGATGCTTATTTCTAATTTTTCTGATGAAATACAATGATTGAACCAAGCTGATTATTTGCGGAAATGACTCGGTGGAGCACCTAGCTGTTTTTTAAACATGGCTGTAAATGCACTACTACTTTGGTAGCCGAGTTTTCCTGCAATTTGTGATATTGAAAGATGCTCCGATAAATATCCCAAAGCCAACACTACATGCATGCGTTGCAGCCAGTGCCGAAAATTCAATCCCATTTCTTTTTGAAATAGTCGAATTAAAGTACGTGAACTGGTACCAATTTGATCTGCCCATGCGTCCAGATCTTTTTGGCTGTCGGGATGATCAATTAATTCTGAACAGATCTGGATCAAACGTGGGTCGCGTGACCATGGAATGTCTAAAGAAAAATTATGAGATTGCTGAATCTCATTGAAAATAAGCAGTTGCAGGGCTTGATCTAGAGCCTGACGTTGGTCATTGTTGGGTTGAGTTGTCAGATCATCATCAGTTTTAGGGTGGTTTAAACGTAAAACTAATTCACGTAATAAATTACTCATACGAACCAAAAAGCAGTGCTGACCCAAAGTCTGTGCTGCAGTTTCTTCAACCATAGCTGAGTTTAGACACACTTGCCCATAAGACAAAACACTATGTTCATAATAAGCAGGAATCCATAACGCACAGTGCGGTGGAATAATCCAAATGTGATCTGATGTATAGACACGGATATGACCTTCAACAGCATATAACAGTTGACCACGACAATGAAAATGCTGAGGAATAATACTGCCATGTTCACGTGATGATGACATTGAGGTCACTAAAGCAGCAGATCTTCTAGCAGAATGTGTCATAATTCAACTCAATTGTCACTTAAACGATGATTGTTGGAATATAAGCTTTGATATGACGAATTATAATGCATCTTCCTACCTCTGATCTAGGATATATATGATGCCGAATCCTCAATCTAGTGAAATTGGCACTACAACTGTTTCAAATCAACCGACTCAAATGGTCACATCGATGATTGCCGCAGTGGCGATTGCACATTTACTTAACGATTTGATTCAGGCGGTACTTCCTGCAATTTATCCTATGCTGAAAGTCAATTTCCAACTCAGTTTTACCCAGATTGGTCTGATTTCATTGGTCTATCAAGTGACTGCATCATTATTACAACCTTGGATTGGGTTATATACCGACAAACATCCTAAACCCTATTTATTACCAATGGGGATGGGGGTAACTTTGATCGGGATTGCAGGTTTGGCATTTTCAGCAAATTTTGGCATGTTATTGCTTTCATCTGCACTGATTGGCGTCGGTTCTTCAACTTTTCATCCTGAAGCGTCACGTGTGGCACGAATGGCATCGGGTGGTAAATTTGGTACAGCACAATCTGCGTTTCAGGTGGGCGGAAATTCAGGTTCAGCGATTGGTCCATTATTGGCAGCAGCGATTATTATCCCCAATGGTCAGGCGGCAACAGCATGGTTTATGTTATTTGCATTATTGGCGATTTGGGTGCTGTATCAAGTCAGTCGATGGACGATTAAACATAAAAAAAGCACTGTCAATGCAGCTTCTCAGGCGATTCAAAACAAATTGCATGGTAAAACTTTATATCGGGCTTTGGGTTTGATTGCGATTTTGATGTTGGCAAAATTTACTTATATTGTCAGTCTAAGCAATTATTACACCTTCTATTTAATGGAAAAGTTTGATCTTTCCTTAAAAACAGCACAATTTTATTTATTTGGCTTTTTGGCTGCCGTCGCTTTGGGAACCTTTGTTGGAGGACCGATAGGCGATAAAATTGGACGTAAAGCGGTCATCATTATTTCCTTTGTCGGTATGGCACCTTTTGCGCTGATTTTGCCTCATGCAGATCTGACTTGGACATTGATTTTATCTGTGATTTCAGGCTTGGTGATGTCTTCTGCTTTTTCAGCCATGGTGGTTTATGCACAGGAAGCAGTGCCGGGGCGTGTTGGCATGATTGCAGGCATGATGTTTGGTTTAATGTTTGGCATCAGTGGGATTGCGGCAGCAGCCTTAGGTTATCTTGCAGACCACCAAGGGATTCAATGGGTATTTATGCTGTGTTCATTCTTACCTTTATTAGGAATTGGTTCATTATTTTTACCTAATACAAAAAAGTAAGATCACTGTTCAATAACAAATAGCCTAAGCATGAATATAAATAATGACCTCTTTTATATTCATGCTTATTTTTCAATAAGATTTTTAAATATCACATAAAATTCAATTGTATCATTATGATTTATATTAAAAATACTAGATGAAAATGAGATGATTAAACGCATTTATTTTATAAATAAAAATTTAAATACTGGTAAATCCTCCATCAATCGTAATACATGCACCTGACATAAACTGAGCTTCATCCGATGCTAAAAATATCGCTAAGTCAGCAACTTCATTGACTTCACCAAAACGATCTAAAGGAATTTTGTCAGTAGGGCGAGTTTTTAACATCTCAGCAGTCATCGGAGTGCGAATTGTTCCCGGACAAATGGCATTGATTTTAATCCCAAATTTGCCATATTCGGCAGCAAGATGCTTGGTATAACCCAGTACAGCATGTTTTGATGCGGTATAAGATGCGCCCCCCATTTTTGCAACAAGTCCAGCAATTGAGCCAATATTGATAATCGCACCAGATTTTTGTTCAATCATGTGTGGCAAGACTAAATTACTTAAATTAAAAATAGATTTCACGTTAATATTAAAAACTAAATCCCAAAGTTGTTCACTGGTGTCTAAGCTATTTATATATTTATCAAAAATACCTGCATTATTCAGCAAAACATCAATTCTGCCAAAGTGTTGTAGTGTGGTCTGAACTAAGTTTTCTAATTGAGTCTTTTCAGTAATATCAACCTGTACAACAAGTACTTCATTGCCCATTTGTCTAATTTTATCTGCAACCTGTTGAGCAGATTCAATATTCAGATCTGCAATCACAAGTTTTGCCCCTTGTGTGGCAAAAGCAAAAGCTTCAGCTTCCCCCATACCTGATGCTGCGCCTGTGATTATGCATACTTTGTCTTTCAGTCTAGACATTTTTCGTTCCTTGATTCAATAATAAATAAGCAGCCTAAATGCTAAAAATTTGGCATTGATTAATGACCTAAATTTAAATTAGCCACTAAAAAATAATTTGAGTAGTTTACAAATATGCTTTTGAACGGTATTCATATCAAGTGGACGATGATCGTGCAAAACAACAAAGAGAGAATGATATGCGTGATGAATTAATTCAGGATGAATTATCAGGTGAGCAGATAAAATATGATGATTATATTGCAGGTCTAGCAAAAGGACTCAGTATTCTAGAAGCGTTTGGCTCAGACCGACAGCGCCTCAATGTCACACAAACAGCAGAACGTACAGGTTTAACCAGAACGGCAGCCAGACGTTATCTAAAAACATTGAAATTTTTAGGGTATTTAGACACAGATGATTATTATTACTGGCTAACACATAAAGTTTTAAAATTTTCTGGTGCATATTTACATACAGCACATTTACCTAAAATAGCTCAACCTGTACTGAATATTTTAGCGGCAAAAACTTCTTTGGTTTTTTCTGTTGTTGTTTTAGACCATCATGAATTGGTTCCTGTGGCACGTAGTATTTCACCGCAGCATGAGGAGTTTCGAGTCAGCCCTTTTGGCATTCATCTCGGCAATAGAATACCAGCACATACTGCATCTACAGGTAAAGTATTACTTTCACAAAGAAGTCTTGAAGAGCAAAAACAATGGCTTGAGCATTATGAATTACGTCGCTTTACCCATTATACAATGACTGAGCAGGACGTTTTTTTACAAGAATTACAGAAGATTAGAGCGCAGGCTTATTGTATTTCTAGTGAGGAATATGAACTTGGGGTTGTTGCAGTTGCAGTCCCTATCATTAATCAAAAGGGAGAACTCATTGCCGCGATGAACGCTGTGGCATCAGTCAATAAAGTCAATGATTTTTATTTGGTGAATACCATTGTGCCTATGCTAAGACAGGCTGCAAAGGAAATACGCGATATGATTTAAAACCCCTCATGATCTTGAATATTGGGATGATTGATCACAGTCACGATATTCGTTTCATAGTATTTGTACGAATATTATCTGATATGTACGATCATCGCGCATTGATTGAATTTTACACTTTGCGAATGACTTTTTCATCATTAGTTTAAAAAACAAAGGAAAAGTCAAAACATCATTCTGAGTGTGTTTCGATAATAACGAAGCATGGATGAAGAGTTATTTGCATGGAGTGAAGATATGCATGATGCATTAGATCAACAAAATGATTGGGATTTGATTGTAATAGGTTCAGGTGCAGGAGGATTATCGACGGCAATTACCGCGAAAAAGCAGGGGCTAAAGGTGATTGTCTTAGAAAAGGATGCAGTTTTTGGTGGTACAACTGCATTTTCTGGTGGAGTGCTTTGGATTCCCAATAATCCACACGCTAAAAAAAATGGTATTCAAGATTCAAAACAAGCAGCAATTAACTATCTAAAACACGAAACTCAAAATTTTTATAATGCTCAAGCAGTCGATGCCTTTTTAGACTATGGACCTAAAATGATCGATTTTTTTGAGAAAGAAACCACAGTCAAATTTATTCCTACTTTGTATCCAGATTATCATCCTGATGTATCGGGTGGGGTTGAGGTTGGACGTTCTATTTTAGCTGCACCGTTTGATATTCGTAGTTTAGGCGAAAATATGAAACGTTTACGTCCACCCTTAAAAACCATTACTTTTATGGGCATGATGTTTAATTCGTCAAATGCAGATTTAAAACATTTTTTTAATGCAACTAAATCATTTACTTCATTTATGTATGTAGCAAAGCGTTTAGCCATTCATATGAAAGAATTGGCTTTTTATGGTCGAGGAACTAATGTGACCAGTGGAAATGCTTTGGCAGCACGCTTGGCAAAATCAGCTTTTGATTTAGATATTCCGATTTATACATCAACACCCGTACAAAAATTGCTACAAGAATCGGGGAAAATTGTAGGTGTAGAAATTTTACAAGAAGGTAAAAAATTAAAGCTTAAATCAAAGCATGGTGTTGTGTTGGCATGTGGTGGTTTTTCACATGATATTACACGTTTAAAAACAACTTATGCACATTTAAAAACAGGTGGAGAACATATCTCCCCAGTTCCAAGCAGTAATACAGGTGATGGTTGCCGCATGGCAGAACAAGTCGGCGGTGCAGTCGATATTCAATATCAAGATGCTGCCGCATGGATGCCTGTTTCAAAAGTGCCACAAGCTGAGGGTTATGGCGTATTTCCACATTTATTAGATCGTTATAAGCCCGGCATTATTGGCGTTCTAAAAAATGGGCAACGTTTTACCAACGAGTCAAACTCTTATCATGATGTTGGTGCTGCTTTATTTCGAGCATGTCAAGGGATGTCCGAAACTGCAATGTGGTTAATTTGTGACCAAAAAACCATTGCTAAATATGGTCTAGGCTATGCAAAACCTGCACCAATGCCATTATCAGGCTTAGTGAAAAATGGCTATTTAATGAAAGGAAACACCATAGAGGAGTTAGCAAAAAATGCAGGAATTGATGCTAAAAATCTAAGCGATACGATTATTGAATACAACAAACATGCGGTAAATGGTGAAGATCCTACATTTCAACGTGGTTCAACAGCATTTAATCGTTATTTAGCAGACCCCGAACATATGCCAAATCCGTGTATTGCACCTGTTTCAGTAGGACCTTTTTATGCAGTAAAAGTCTTTATGGGTGATCTGGGCACATTTGATGGACTTAGAACAGCGGTCACTGGAGAAGTGCTTAACTCGAAAAATCAAAAAATTGTTGGCTTATATGCGGTAGGAAATGATCGTGCCAGTATGATGGGCGGAAATTATCCAGGTGCAGGCATTACATTGGGACCCATCATGACTTTTGGTTATTTGACAGGGTTACATATTGCAAATTTAGCCAAAGGCGGTAAAGGATTAGCACAACAAAACCAAGAGGAGATGCAAAATGTTTCATAAAGCAATTGTTGACCATCGAATTTATACCATTACGCCACGTATGTTGCCAAAATTTTTAGCGTTATTTGATAATTTAGCAATGCCTGTATTGAAAAAACATCTTGGGCAGCCTTTAGGGTTTTATGTCACGACCATTGGTTCATTAAATCAGGTGGTGCATTTGTGGGGTTACGATAGTTTAGATGATTATGAAAAGCGTAGTTTAGCGCGAGATACTGACCCTGATTTTCAAGTCTATTTACAACAAACTGAAGGACTTGTGCAGTCGCAAACAAACCAATTGGTGCGACCAGTACATTTAAAGTCATTTACTTCATGATTCATTTTTAAATCATTTTATGAATCGATTTAATTCATAAATCAATCAATCCCTGTGTTTTGGAAACGGTACTGTCATTGCAGTGCTACAGGGGCTTCGTGCTTTTTTATAAGGAGAATGAAAAATGAGCACAAGTATGCAAAGGATGGATATTAAGAAAATACTGAATGAAAATAAAGTGGGAAATTTTCAAAAACTCATTTTATTTTTCTGTTTCGCTATTATTGCACTTGATGGTATTGATGTGGTGGTCATGGGCTTAATTGCACCGCAGATTATACAAGAGTGGGGCATTACTGCACAGCAAATCGCGCCTGTGCTGAGCGCTGCACTGGTCGGTTTAGCGATTGGAGCTTTGGTTTCGGGACCATTATCCGATAAGTTTGGGCGTAAACCTGTACTGATTTTGAGTTTGATTGGCTTTGGTATTTTTACTTTATTGACTGCTTTTTCAACAGATATTACGCATTTGATTATTTATCGTTTTTTAACGGGACTCGGTGCAGGTGCTGCTGCACCCAATGCGGCAACATTGGCAGCAGAATATGCACCTGATCGTCGTCGTTCATTTACAGTAAATACTGTTTATTGTGGTTTTTCTTTAGGCGCGGCGGCGGCGGGCTTTTTAGCTGCATGGATGATTCCTGAATTTGGTTGGCGCAGTATGTTGGTTTTGGGTGGAGTTTTACCTTTAATTTTAGCGCCATTTTTATATTGGAAAATGCCAGAATCGATTACATATTTAGTTAAAAAGGGTAATGCACAAGATAAAATCCAATTGATTTTACATCGTTTATATCCTCAACAAAAATTCGAACATTATCAGTTTTATTTAAATGAAATCCCAACCGAAAAAACGGGATTAAAGCTTATTCTTTCGCGTGAATATTTGTATGGTACGGTCATGTTATGGATTGCTTATTTCATGGCATTGTTCTTGATTTATTTATGCAGTAGTTGGTTGCCTACACTGATTAAAATGAATCAATTCAGTATTTCTCAAGCGGCTATAGTCACATCATTTTTTCAATTGGGTGGACCTTTAGGTTGTATGGTTTTAGGTTGGCTGATGGATCAATATCGCCCACGAATGGTTCTATTTATTGCAATGTTGGTGGGCACATTTGCCACTTATGCTTTAGGTCAGTTTAGTCAAAACTTTAATTTAATGTGTGTGATGGCATTGATTTTAGGCTTTACTTTTAATGGTGGTTCTACAGGTTTAACCTCGGTTGCAATGGGTTATTATCCAACGAGTGCGCGAGCAACAGGGGCAACGTGGATGAATGGCATCGGACGTTTAGGTGCAATTTTAAGTGCTTTTGCAGGAGCAGCGATGATTAATGCAAAAATTCCACTAGAGACGATGTTTACTTTATTAATGATCCCTGCATTTTTATCAGGTTTAGCAATTTTATTGCAATCGCCAAGAAAGAAAATTACCAGTGTGAAAAGCTTAAATTATTAATATTTAACAAAGTGTTGTTGGTATTTATAAATCAGTAACAACAGCACTTATTATAAAACAAGGAAGATTTATGCAATATCATTTTGAAAATAAAGTTGCCATGGTGACAGGTGCTGGCTCTGGAATCGGGCAAGCTGCGAGTATTTTGTTAGCAAAATATGGTTGCAAGTTATGTTTAATTGATATTAATCAAAACCATTTAGCTGAAACTGTGCGTTTAATCGGGTCACATGTTGATATTTTGCTACAGGTGGGTGATGTTTCCAATGTTGAGTTTATGCAGTCTTGTATTAAGCAAATTGATCAACACTTTTCAGGTTTAGATTTCGCCTTTAATAATGCTGGAATTGCAAGTCCAGTCAAAAGTATTGCTGATTTATCTATTGAAACATGGCATAAGCAAATAGATGTAAATTTAAACAGTATTTTTTATTGTTTACATTTTCAAATCCCATTAATGTTGAAAAATGGCGGTGGCAGTATTGTGAATACCTCTTCTATTTTAGGTACTGTTGCGACTCAAAATCGGGCAGCTTATATCACAGCAAAGCATGGTGTGACTGGACTAAGCAAAGCTGCTGCTCTAGATTATGCACAGCAGAATATTCGTGTGAATTCTATTCATCCAGGTTATGTCGAAACGCCATTAATCCGTCAAGTTCACACCGAAGAAATACAGATTAAACATCCTATTCAAAGGTTAGGTACAGTGGATGAAGTTGCAAATTTGGTCATCTTTTTACTTTCAGATCAGGCTTCATTTATCACTGGGGCAAATTATGCAATTGATGGTGGATATACCACGCAATAATCAACTTTTGCCCGATACAATTTAAATTACATTTCTTAAATCACGTGCAGTTTCTTGTAATAAAGGGAGTATTTGCTGAATTAAATATTCTTTTGTGGTGCGCATCGTGGGCGATACAATATTCAGTGCAGCAACAACATTACCTTTAGGTCCATAAATAGGAACAGCGAGAGCATGCACCCCAAGTTCATGTTCTTCACTAGAATAGCACCAATCTTGTTCTTTAATTTCATCTAAAATATGTAAAAACTGCTGATTATCCATACAGCTATATTTGGTCAGTCGCTTTAATGGATATTTTTCTAACCATTCTTGTTGTTGTTCCAAACTTAAATGTGCCAATAAAATTTTCCCTGCGGATGTGGCATGTGCAGGTAAACGATTACCTAAATGCAAACCATAAGGATTGACTCGATCTGTCTGTTGATGTGCTGCGCTTCGAGCAATGGTAATTGCTTCAAAACCATCTAAAACCATCACTGAAAAGATGAGAGAAGTTTGTGTGGTTAATAAATTTAATAAAGGCTGACAGATTTTTGGCAGTTGCGACCCACTGAGGTAAGCACCTGAAAACTTTAAAACTTTAGGAGCTAAATAATAATAATGCCCATCAAATTCCAAATAACCTAAATATTCTAAAGTGAGTAAATGTCGTCTTGCGGCTGCACGTGTTAAGCCTGTTTTCTCTGCGGCAATACTAATATTTAAACGATGACGTTCAGAACCAAAACATTCCAAGATCGCCATCCCTTTGCTGATACCTGCTACAAAATCTTCATGTCGAATCAGTTTTTTATTTTCTGAGTTTTCTAAAATCTTTTTTTCGAGTTCATTTTCTACAGTCATTTTTTAATACATTCCTTGTTGATTTACCATAAATACTTATCGTATTAGGTTAATTTAAAATTGACATAAACGTGAACAAAAAACGAATAATTGTTCGATCATCGAACAATTATACTGTTTATCGAACAATTTTACTATTTTATGCTAGAACAAAATCCAAAAAACAATAAAAATGAATATGCGAAATCTACACAAAAACACTCGGGATTGGGTGTGATTTTTCCTTATGAATATTCAGCACAATCCTGAGCTAGATTTATTTTTTTTATTTTTATAGCAAATGGAGTTGTCTAATGATTGATAAAAGTGCTTTCTCACTTCACGATGCGCTTTCACAAATCAAGGACGGTTCGACCA
>NZ_PYIX02000218.1 GCF_003024515.2 Acinetobacter sichuanensis | reverse complement strand
TCCTTGACGATTCAACAAATCACGCATCATACGACTGCCTGCAAAAGGATATTGCATATGTAATTCATCAATACATCGCATCAGCTTCAGATCTGATGCACTCACAGGTTTTGGGCGATAGTAATAACAACCACGGGAGACTTTCAGCAGCTTAGCTTGCTTAGATACTGAAATCTGAAGTGAGTCGTCGATTAACTTTTGTGGTTGAAGCGGCCCAGTTTCTTCAACACACCTTCTAAAAAATCAATTTCTAATGCCTGCTCACCGATTTTTGCATGTAGTTTTTTTAGATCGATGGGTGGTTCTGTTGGAGCTTTTGATTGATCGAAAGCTTGCGAGGAAGCTGAGATCAATTGATTTTTCCAGTCAATAATTTGGTTTTGATGAACATCAAACTCAGCACTCAATTCAGCAAGTGTTTTTTCTGCTTTAATCGCAGCAAGTGCTACCTTAGCTTTAAAATCATTTGAATGATTTCTTCTTGGTCTACGTGCCATAAAATACTCCATATATTGATGTTTATAACATCATTTGAGGAGCAGAATATCACTTATAGGAGTTGTTCAAATTTACGGATCCATCTCT
>NZ_PYIX02000217.1 GCF_003024515.2 Acinetobacter sichuanensis | reverse complement strand
AGAGATGGATCCGGAAATTTGAACAACTCCTATAAGTGATACTCTGCTCCTCAAATGATGTTATAAACATCAATATATGGAGTATTTTATGGCACGTAGACCAAGAAGAAATCATTCAAACGACTTTAAGGCTAAGGTAGCACTTGCTGCGATCAAAGCAGAAAAAACACTTGCTGAATTGAGTTCTGAGTTTGATGTTCATCAAAACCAAATTATTGACTGGAAAAATCAATTGATCTCAGCTTCCTCACAAGCTTTCGATCAATCAAAAGCTCCATCAGAACCTCCCATTGATCTTAAAAAGTTACATGCAAAAATCGGTGAGCAGGCATTAGAAATTGATTTTTTAGAAGGTGTGTTGAAGAAACTGGGCCGCTTCAACCACAAAAGTTAATCGATCACTCACTTCAGATTTCAGTATCTAAACAAGCTAAGTTACTGAAAGTCTCTCGTGGTTGTTATTATTATCGCCCAAAACCTGTTAGCTCATCAGATCTGAAGCTGATGCGATGTATTGATGAATTACATATGCAATATCCTTTTGCAGGCAGTCGTATGATGCGTGATTTGTTGAATCGTCAAGGG
>NZ_PYIX02000216.1 GCF_003024515.2 Acinetobacter sichuanensis | reverse complement strand
CGAGTTCACTCGGATTTATCACGGTTCAGTTGCACAGCAGAATGATGTAACACCGATCGATGAGCGAGGATTTAGAAATCTACAGGCATTAGATGGCGAGTTCTATGTTGTGATTCGCTCTGGTGTTATGGGGTGGGATGATATTATTTTATATGCAGTGATGGCTATCACTGCCGCATTCAGCATCTACACATACATGACGATGCCGAAGCCGCAGAATCAGTCGCCACAATCACCCAATAACGACCTTGCTTCACGACAAAACCAAATCCGCTTAAATGGGCGTATACCCGATATTTACGGCACTTTACTTTCATATCCTGATTTAATTTCTGTGACTTATACGTTTTATAATGAAAAAGGTGTGGAAGTAGAGCGCTCATTATTATGCATAGGTCGTGGCTATTATCAGATCCATAACATGAAAGATGCGGAAACTGAAGTGAGTGATATACCAGGTACTTCAATTTCTGTTTATGACCCTTTTACCGATATTACAGGTACACCAATTTACAAGAATGGACGGACTTTTACTGACACACCAATGGCTGTAGCAATTTCCGATTCAATCACAGGACAAGTGTTGGATGCG
>NZ_PYIX02000215.1 GCF_003024515.2 Acinetobacter sichuanensis | reverse complement strand
TCATCTAACGCATCAAACTGCACAGATGTTTCTTGATACCTGATCTTATTCCACTCTCGCCATGCTCTCGTTTTTGCCTGTGCTTCATTACGGATTCCTGTCGATTTAATCGACATTAAATTTGTCGGATTAGTTTTGTCTGAAGCAATGTATTTAACACGTGTGTCATCTGTAGGACTGGTGTACTCAATCTCAACACCATCGTATTTATTCTGAACACCCCAACTTTCTGTGCGTTTCTCAGACTTCGGTACTTTATTCCGATGATTAAATAGTAAGACGGCATTTTCCTGTGGCTGCTCAAACTGCAATTGAATCTTAGATCCAAAACGATTCGGTTCACAAAATACTGTACTTGCCACCATTCCTGCGATTTCTTCAAATGATAGATTTGGATCATCAATCGTGTAGGAGAACTCAGCAGCTTTATCAGATTTAAAATAAGCAATAATTTTTGCAACTTCAGCTTTCATTTGCACAACATCAAGCTCATTCATGCTGCGTCTGCCGATGTATTCATCCAAAGCTAAATCAATCAATGCTTGCTCTGCTGAATTGGTTGGCGTTAAAGCACCTACGCCATCAACTTTTAATTT
>NZ_PYIX02000214.1 GCF_003024515.2 Acinetobacter sichuanensis | reverse complement strand
TCCACACTAAAACCATTACGAACTTTAATACTCTCCAGAATCTTAACAAAGCTCAATTTTTTCTGATTACCAACAATAATATAATCCCAGTCTTTAATTGCTGCTGCCTGAATCACATGGATCATTGGGAACGCGCCTTTTGTTGCGTCCTCAGCACGATTTTTACTTGGTGCAACACTTGGATGATCCACATATATACCACAGCGATAATTACGATTAATTAAACGTGTAGCGCGTTGAGCGACTTGATAAATAGATCGTCCTGCACCATCAGCATTACGCTCTAAATATTCGAGTTCACTTGGACGATTAAATACTGGCGTTTTACCAAAAGCTAAACCAATATGGCTGGCTAATGTTCGACTCGTTACACCCGGGAAGATTGCACGATGTAGGTATTCTGCATAACGTTTTTTGCCATCAGGATCATCACGAGAGGTAAATAAAGAAGGTCTCTTCAAATATACTTCGGTCTTTGCTTTAATGACTTCTTGACCACCACAAACATCATCCAACTTATTCCAAGTCGCGATGTGCTTATCATAGTCGGTATGTGTTGTTGTAATGCTCATAGTTAAAATCCAAACATTGGTATATCGAT
>NZ_PYIX02000213.1 GCF_003024515.2 Acinetobacter sichuanensis | reverse complement strand
ATAGCAGAAATATGCCATATGCTGGCATGCCAGTCAATTACTATTTGATTCTTAATCTTTTATCGTGACCCGATATATAAAACCCACCACACGCAACCATGTTCTTTAGGCAATTACGCCCTAACTTAAATTCATCTTCCATTTTTCTATCAGACAAGCCTCTTACATTCTTTTCAATAAAAAGATTTACAGCTGCTTTTGCTGAAGCACAAATACGATTAGAGAACTTTAAATCTATAATTAATTTTCGCACCTCATCGGCTTCAAAGTCATTTATTTGGCACACCAATTGATTTTTTCTTGGAGCAACGCCTTTGTTATTTTCACAAATAAGCCAATAGATCTGATTTACACCAAGTGAATCAGGTATATTTCCTGACTTCATTCTACAAGTTTGTATATATGCACCATATTGTTTAAACCATTCTTCAGCCGTAAATTTCGACCAATCCATGACCTTTGTTTTCACCATCGCATTCATAAATCACCCTACCAACCGTCTAATGTCTTCAATCGCCTTACCGCTTTTCACCTGCTCAGTGCTATACCGATACACTGAATAACCCAACGCTGTAGCTGAGTTGTACTTTTCCATATCCCCTAAATAAC
>NZ_PYIX02000212.1 GCF_003024515.2 Acinetobacter sichuanensis | reverse complement strand
ACCCCAACTCCTTAAACGTCTTTTCATCCACAGCCTTTAATTGCTTCAATGTAAAAGGCTGTCCGCTCAGTGGATCCACAAATTTATCCAAAGGATAACCACCTTCCTTATAAAGCTTATATTTAAATGGTCCAAGCCATTCGCGTTGAAAGCTCTCATCTTGCTGTGCAAACCAAGCTTTATATGTCGTATTTGCATCAACCTGACCAATCTTGCCAACGCGCTGATCTTTAGGAATATCTTTCACAGCGCGTTTATCTGCTACAAAGGGTCGAACTCCTTCAACTACACCATCTGAATTACAGCCAATCTGAGTGGTACGACAACGGCGGTGATAAGGTGGTTTTTGATGACCTTCACCAATCTTTTGAATCCGACCATCTTTCATTGCACAGCCTTTTGAAGTTCGACCATCTAAAGTGGCGACATCTTTGGTGTACTTATAACCTAAGGCTATCCAAGTATCTAAGTAAGTGGTTGAACTAATATGCGCTCTGGCTGTTCTCACCTCTGCATCTATTGAACTGCGTGTTTGATTTAATAAACCATCTGCATAGTTTTGCTGCTTAGTCCCTTTGATCCGTCGAATAATCTCTTGATTGGTTTGACC
>NZ_PYIX02000211.1 GCF_003024515.2 Acinetobacter sichuanensis | reverse complement strand
GAAACTTGGTAAATAACAGTTGAGCCTGCTTCTTGTCCTGTCAAAGTTAAGTCAAAGCTACGATCTTGGCTGACGAAATCATCCGCTTTAGCACCTGTATCTTCATAAGCAGTTAGGCTAATTACCCCTGCTTTTGGCACAGTTGTATCAACAGTCACTTTTTGAATATTTGTGCTTTGTGTGTTTCCTGCGGCATCGCTCACGACTGCTTTAAACTGATAAACGCCATCGACTAGATCTGTTTGCTTCGCATCCGTATCTACCCATGTCTTACCGCCATCTTTGGAAACTTGGTAAATAACAGTTGAGCCTGCTTCTTGCCCAGTCAAAGTTAAATCAAAGTTACGATCTTGGCTGACGAAGTCATCCGCTTTAGCACCTGTATCTTCATACGCAGTTAGGCTAATTACCCCTGCTTTTGGTGCAGTTGTATCAACTACTATCGTTTGTACTGTTGTCGTCGCGGTATTACCTGCGGCATCACTGACCACTGCTCTAAACTGATAACTCCCATCAGTTAAATTACTTTGCTTCGCATCCGTATTTACCCATGTCTTACCACCATCTTTAGAAACTTGGTAAATAACGGTTGAGCCCGCTTCTTGCCCAGT
>NZ_PYIX02000210.1 GCF_003024515.2 Acinetobacter sichuanensis | reverse complement strand
TACATCGTATCCACGATAAGTTAAGCCTGCACCGCTTTTACCCACGGTTGATAATGCTGTTTTACCTGCAACTTGCCCACGCAGTCCTGCGCCTGTCAGTATTTTACCTTCAGCCATTTTTTATTTTCCTTCAGTGAATAATTTGTCTAATGTATTTTCAAAAGTGTGATAATCAAGGAATTCGTAAAGTTCTTTACGTTGTTGCATTTTATCCAGTACGTTTACTTGTGTACCATCTTTACGAATCGCTTGGAAGACTTCAAGTGCCGCTTTTTGCATCGCACGCGTTGCTGACAGAGGGTAAAGCACCATTGAAATGCCTTGTTCGCCCAATTCTTCAGTGGTGTAATAAGGCGTATCACCAAATTCTGTAATATTTGCCAATACAGGTACACCGACTGCATCGCAGACTGTTTTATACATGGTGATGTCTGTCATGGCTTCGGCAAAGATGGCATCTGCGCCTGCTTCTACGCATGCACATGCACGGTCGATCACAGCTTGTAAGCCTTCTTTTTGTAATGCATCAGTACGTGCCATCACCACAAAGTTTGAATCTGTTTTTGCATCAACTGCCGCTTTGATACGGTCGACCATTTCTTGTTGAGTCACG
>NZ_PYIX02000209.1 GCF_003024515.2 Acinetobacter sichuanensis | reverse complement strand
CACGTCATAACCACGATAAGTTAAGCCTGCACCGCTTTTACCAACGGTTGATAATGCTGTTTTACCTGCAACTTGTCCACGCAGTCCTGCGCCTGTCAGTACTTTACCTTCAGCCATTTTTTATTTTCCTTCAGTGAATAATTTGTCTAATGTATTTTCAAAAGTGTGATAATCAAGGAATTCGTAGAGTTCTTTGCGCTGTTGCATTTTATCCAGTACATTGACTTGTGTACCGTCTTTACGAATCGACTGGAAGACTTCGAGCGCCGCTTTTTGCATCGCACGCGTTGCTGACAGAGGGTAAAGCACCATTGAAATGCCTTGTTCACCCAATTCTTCAGTGGTGTAATAAGGCGTATCACCAAATTCAGTGATATTTGCCAATACAGGTACACCGACTGCATCGCAGACTGTTTTATACATAGTGATGTCGGTCATTGCTTCGGCAAAAATCGCATCTGCACCTGCTTCTACACATGCACATGCACGGTCGATCACAGCTTGTAAGCCTTCTTTTTGTAATGCATCAGTACGTGCCATCACCACAAAGTTTGAATCTGTTTTTGCATCAACAGCAGCTTTGATACGATCAACCATTTCTTGTTGGGTCACA
>NZ_PYIX02000021.1 GCF_003024515.2 Acinetobacter sichuanensis | reverse complement strand
ATATTTTTTAGGAATACGAACGATTTCTAGATAAGCATTTTGTTTTAAATCTGTTGATTGTTGCTTTAACTCAATCAATTGAGATTGTAGCTTTTCTTGTTTGTTGAGGAGTTTACTAAAAAACGAGTTTTCTTTTTCTTTCATATCTCGTTGTTTTTCTTTTATTTCTAAATTTAAAACTTTAGATTTATCTAAAGCATCTTTACAGATCACTTTAAGTTCAGTAATTGGTTCAGAAATGAGTTCTAGTGCTTTTAGCCAATCTTCATTTGAAGATACAGTAAAAATATCATATTTACGCTTAGCGATTAGTGTTAAATATGCTGTAAGACGAGCCGCAAAATTATCGGCTTGTTGGTCAAACATAATAGCAGGTTGGCTCTGAAAATCTTTATAATAGCTAATAATGTCAGCAAGTAATTGACGCATACTAATGAATAGATATTCTGCTTCATCATTGTTTTGTAACATGTTTCTGAGTGCATCTTCTAAAGGTTCTAAAATATGAATACTTAACAACTGTTCAAAGTCCCATAGACGTTGTTGTACAACTTTTTCAGCGGATAAGCCAGATGAGTCTAGTGATTGAAATAGTAAAGGAAGTAAATGATTAACGCTATATAATTCAAAGCGATCAATGAGGTCTGTAATTTGTTGGCTAATTAATTTTTCAACCGTGATAATACGACTAATATGTTCTGCAAATGCTGTTACAACAGTTTCTTGATTCATCATTGTGAGATCTAAAGCAGCACCATTAAGATATACATTACTTGAAAAAGTAATTTTTTCTTCAAGTAAAAATCGACGAATAGAAAATGGGTTAATATCTAGATCTCTACTTGGAGCAAGCGCAAAAATATATTTAGATGTTTTTATGACTTCTAACTGTCTAATTTTTTGCTGTTTTAATAAAAAATCATTAAATAATGCTTGGGATTGACCTTTTAAATGGCGTGGTCGTAAGGTTTTAAACCAGAAACCAAGCAATTGTTGTTTTAAATAAACTTCTAAAATAAAACATTTTACACAGTCTAATGTTAAATTCCGGAAGTTATTGGCAATATTTAAATCATTTTTATGCTTAATAATGATTGCTGCTGCATAAATAAACTCTTTACGAATAGTTAATTTTAAACGTTGTAATTCAATATTATCTTCAACATCAATTTTATCAATTTGATTTAAAATACTTTCCAAATAATCTGCGACTTCCGTCACATTTTTATATTCTTTTAATTGATTAAGCGACATCACAATTTTTTGAGCAAGTGTTTTCATACCTGCGTGTGGAATTTGTTCAACAATTGAGTTGATATCATCTCTTAAATGATGGGTAAAACGTTGTTGTTCACGATCCCAACGAATATTTTTAGGTTGTAAAATTTGTTGATAAATATTTTCTTGGTCGGTCAGATTGATTTTAGCAAAGATATTTCTAAGATTATCTTCCCAATACATATCAAGTAGTGGGTCAATTTGAGTAACAAGTGTGCGTAATTGGAAGGGAATATAATTCTGCATTTTAAACCAACTTTTTTATAAAAATCTATTTGCTTGAAAGATTATTTAATTAATACCAAGTATTTTAGTCAATTATAAATTATACAGTTTGAAAATAGATAGAGGGTTTTTATATAAAAAATAAAAATTTATAATAATAGGTGAATAAATAATCAAAATTAAATTTATCTACATTATTGTTTAATTTTTATTACCATGCTTAATGAGCATTTTTTTAAGCAGTAGTATGCTTTAATTAATTTTTACTGTTCAATAGAACGATGTTTGTTAATATAGAAGCTCCAAAATTTGGGTTGTTTATCATGTTTCGTAAAATTTCAGAATTTTTTCAGGGAAATAAAAACACAGCAGAACAGGCGTTTTTAACAGAACAGAATATTCAAATTGATGAAGAACAAGGGTTTATTGTGGATGGCATTGTTGTGAATGAATTATCTGAGCGATTAGTTTATTTTTCTAATCGTAAACTGCAAAATTTTGATGATTTAAAAAGTTTGTTTTATACAGCAATCCTTATTAATGAAAAGATTGATTTAGAAATTGCTTCTGGACGATATGTCGTTAGATTGGGTAATAATGAGGAAAATTTGAAACAATTAAAGCAAGTGATATATAAGTTAAATGCTTATTATAAAGAGTTTAAAAGAGAAAAATGAACACGAGTATCCAACAGCTTTAATACTATTTTTCTTAAGGTAAATGGTATTCGGCGACCTTGATCACAATAAGAAAAACAAAATCACTCAACTGAATAAAGTCATCATGTTAAACTACCGCTATGTCTTTTTGACCTTATGCAATTATGTTTAAACAAGAAATCTCTGAATTAAATTTAAAACAACTCAAAGCAGGTGAAAAACGTTGGATTGGTTCAATGTTGGGTTCATCTGCTGCATTATTGTTTAAGGAAATAGCAGAGCAGTCCGAGCAATTATTCGTTTTGGTTGCTCGAAATAATCAGCATCTAGGTCAACTTGAAAGTGAACTTGAATTTTATGGCATAAAACCAACGATATTTCCAGACTGGGAAATATTACCCTATGATCGACTTTCTCCTCATCAAGATATTGTTTCTGAACGCTTATCAATTTTATCCAATATGCCGAAGAAAGGGATTCTATTGGTTTCCGCGACAACATTGGCACAGCGGGTTGCACCAACTTCATGGGTATTAGGCGAACACTTTGATATTAAAGTGGGGCAGAAATTTGATTTAGAACAACAAAAAATACGTTTGATTCAAGCAGGTTATCATTTGGTTGATACTGTATATGATCATGGTGAGTTTGCTGTACGTGGTAGTATTATGGATATCTATGCATCTGGGCAAAATGCACCGATTCGTATAGACCTATTTGATGATGAAATCGATAGTTTAAAATTTTTCGATCCAGAAACACAAAGAACCACAACCAAATTGGAAAATTTTACTGTTTTACCAGCAAAAGAGTTTCCATTAAAAGAGGCTCGATCAACCTTTCGTGATCGTTATGCAGAAAGTTTTCCAACGGCGAATCCGAAGAAAAACCCAATTTATCAGGATGTATTAGAAGGAATTGCATCACCAGGTTTAGATTTTTATTTTCCTCTATTTTTTTCGCAAGCGGCAATGCAAACACAAAGCAGTTTGACCTCTTACTTACCACCTAATGCGATTGTCATTACAGATAAAGCTATTGATGAAGGTCTAACTCATTTCTGGAAAGATGTCATGCGTCGTTATGAAGACCGACGTCATAATGTTGATCAGCCTTTACTGCCGCCAGAAGAAATTTTTATTCAGCCTAATCAGTTATTTGAATATTTAAATCAATTTCCAAGAATTATTGCTTCTGTAGAAGCCATCGATACATTGAAATCAGGCGCGATCAATTTAACGGCTGAACCACCTGCAAAACTCCCTGTAGATCCAAAACTAGAACAACCCTTTAAGATTGTTAAAAAGTATATTGATGAAGCAAATCATCCCGTTTTATTGGTTGCTGAAAGTGCAGGACGTCGAGAAACACTCAAAGATGCTTTACGTCCGAGTCTAGGTGAAATTCCTGTTGTTGATAATTTTGCTAATTTTCAACAATCTAATTTTTCTGTGGCAATTACTCATGCGCCGCTTGATCGGGGTTTAGTGGTTACAGATCATTTATCGGTGATTTCTGAAAATCAGCTTTATGAACATCGTGTCGTGCAACGTCGAAAAAAACGACAGCAAGAAGTTTCTGAAGAATTTCTGATTCGTAGCTTAACTGAGCTAAGTATTGGTGCACCTGTGGTTCATATTGATTATGGCGTGGGGCGTTATGCAGGCTTAGTCACATTAAATATTGATGAACAAGATTATGAGTTTTTACAACTCAATTATGCTGATGATGCCAAAGTTTATGTGCCTGTGACGAATTTACATCTCATTAGCCGTTTTAGTGGTGGAGATCCAGATTTAGCACCCTTACATAAATTAGGTACTGATGCTTGGAATAAGGCTAAGCGCAAAGCTTTAGAGCAAATCCATGATGTTGCAGCCGAACTGTTACACATTCAGGCGCGCCGTCAATCTAAACCGGGGATTAGCTTTGAGCTAGAACAAAGTGCTTATATGCAGTTTTCTAGTGGGTTTGCTTATGAGGAAACACTCGATCAAGCAAATGCCATTGAAGCAACTTTGTATGATATGCAGCAAGCTAAACCGATGGATCGTTTGGTTTGTGGTGATGTCGGTTTTGGTAAAACAGAAGTGGCGATGCGTGCTGCTTTTGTTGCGGTACAAAATAATAAACAAGTCGCTGTTTTAGTGCCAACGACATTATTAGCCCAACAACATTATGAGTCTTTTAAAGATCGTTTTGCAGATTGGCCAATTCGGATCGAAGTATTATCACGTTTTGGTACAAGTAAAGCACATACCAAAACCATTGAAGATTTAGCTGATGGCAAAGTTGATATTGTGATCGGAACGCATAAAATCCTGCAAGAAAATGTGCAATTTAAAAACTTAGGTTTAATGATTGTGGATGAAGAACATCGTTTCGGTGTACGTGACAAAGAACGGATCAAAGCGATGCGTGCAGATGTAGATATGTTGACACTGACTGCGACGCCAATTCCGCGTACCTTAAATATGGCATTTAGTGGGATGCGTGATTTATCTATTATTGCGACACCGCCTGCACGCCGTTTGGCAGTTAAAACATTTGTGAATGAACAAACCGATGAAACCATGAAAGAGGCGATTCTGCGTGAATTGCTCCGTGGTGGTCAGGTATATATTCTACATAATGAAGTCGATACGATCGAACGTGCAGCGGAAAATATTCGCAATTTAGTTCCAGAAGCACGTGTCGCTGTGGCACATGGACAAATGCGAGAACGTGAACTTGAGCAAGTCATGCAGCAGTTCTATCACAAAGAATATAATGTCTTGGTGTGTTCAACGATTATTGAAACTGGAATTGATGTACCCAATGCCAATACCATTATTATTGAACGTGCAGATAAACTCGGTTTAGCACAATTACATCAATTACGTGGTCGAGTTGGTCGTTCACATCATCAAGCTTATGCCTATTTGATGGTACCTTCTATCAAGGGTTTAAAAGGTGATGCTGAGAAGCGTCTGGATGCCATTTCAAGAGCATCAAACCTAGGTGCAGGGTTTATGCTTGCTACTGAAGACTTAGAAATTCGTGGTGCAGGTGAGTTATTAGGTGAACAGCAGAGTGGTTCAATGCAGGCAATTGGGTATAGCTTGTATATGGAAATGCTTGAAAAAGCCACCAAAGCGATTCAACAAGGTAAAACCCCAAATTTTGATGCTCCATTATCATTAACCTCAGAAATTACTTTACACATGCCTGCCTTGATTCCAGATGATTATTTGGGCGATGTGCATCAGCGATTATTGTTCTATAAACGCATTAGTAACACAGATACACAGGAAAAATTAGATAACATCAGAATGGAATTGATTGATCGTTTTGGTATACCGCCACAACCCGTCAAGCAATTATTTCATGTTCATCAGATTCGCATTAAAGCTGAACAACTGGGTATTACTAAAATAGATATTGGTGCAAATGGTGGGGCAATTGAATTTTCACCAGATACACCAGTACAAGCGATGAGCATTATTCAAATGATGCAAAAGCACCCAACATGGTTTCGTATGGAAGGTGGGCAACGCTTGAAAGTGATGGTAATGTTGGAAGAGTATGAAAAACGTATTCAATTTATTCAAGATTTACTCAATCAATTACTTTTAGAGCTGAGATAAAAGACTTTAAAAAAAGCTAAAAATTGAAGTGATAAATCATCAAGAAAAGAAATTGAATGCTGTAAAAAATTCAATTTCTCCTCTTGTAAAAAATCTACGACAGTTTAAAGTGTAAGTGTGATCAGGTTCAAAGCAATTTTCATTAATTTGTACCGAAACACAAGATAAGCAATATTCACATGAAAACCGATGTGTTAGTATTAAGCATCCTTTTAATTTTGCGTCATTTATAAAGATATGTTTAGTTTGCATCCACAACTTGCTCAAGATACTTTTTTTGTCGGCGATTTCCCGCTTTCAACATGTCGTTTAATGAATGATATGCAATTTCCGTGGTTAATCTTAATTCCACGTGTGCCGGGTATTACTGAGCTTTATGAATTAAGTCAGGCAGATCAAGAACAGTTTTTACGTGAATCAAGTTGGTTATCAAGTCAGCTTGCGCGTGTTTTTCGTGCTGATAAAATGAATGTTGCTGCACTTGGAAATATGGTGCCACAACTCCATTTTCATCATGTTGTACGTTATCAGAATGATGTCGCATGGCCGAAACCAGTATGGGGCACACCTGCTGTACCTTATAGTAATGATATATTAGCACATATGCGTCAAACTTTAATGTTGGCATTACGTGGTCAAGGTGATATGCCATTTGATTGGCGTATGGACTAATTATTTACGACACACGGATGAGTGAATAATAAATGACATTCGAGGTAATAATTTGCCACTAGATCGTGTGTTGGATAAACAACCTAAGCAATTTGAAATATTTCAGCGTTTTATGGGATATTTAATGGTTGCATTATTGTTGATTATTTATTATTTCACTTCTCCTCATGCACATAATCAAATTTATGTGCCTTTTTTTATTTTATTTATTATTCTCATTAGCCCAAGATTATCTAGATGGCTTGAATATCAATACGGATCACAAGTCCGAAAAAATATTTATTTTTTAATAGATGTTGTTGTTATTTCAACAGTCTTAGCTGCATTACATTTAAGTTTAGTTATTACATTTATTTTATTATTTATTATTATTTATGTTGCAGTAAATAATAAAATCTCAATGATGCTCAGTTCATTTGCTATACTGATCAGTATTATTGTTTTTTATTTTAATATTATTTTTATTTTTGGTTTTGATGATTACTTTCAACAGACTTCATCTGAATTAACAGTTTTAAGTTTTGTTGGCTTAATTATTTTTATTAATATCTCTAATTATTATCAAATTCGACGCATCAAGCGTGTAGATACACAGCGTCAAAATTATTTTAATGAAATGAATCGTTATATTCAGCTTTCTAATCAACTCAGTCGTTATGCGCCATTACAGCTTTGGCAATCTATTATGCGAGGGGAAACTGAGGCAAAGCTAGAATATAAGCGTAAAAAAATTACGGTATTTTTTTCTGATATTCAAGGATTTACAGAGCTTTCAGAAACTCTAATTCCTGATGATTTGGCTTTTGTGCTCAACGATTATCTGAGTCATATGACTGAAATTGCAAAACAATATGGCGCGACCATTGATAAATTTATGGGTGATGCTATTTTAATTTTCTTTGGTGACCCTGACTCGCAAGGCGTTGAGCAAGACGCTAAAAATTGCTTAGATATGGCGATTGCAATGCGACAACAAATGAAGTTTTTACGGGCGCGTTGGGAAAAAATGGGTTATGCACCGCTACACATTCGTATGGGAATTAGTACAGGATATTGTCACGTTGGAAATTATGGCGCTGTTCATCGTATGGCATACACAATTGTAGGTCGTGATGCAAATTTAGCTGCACGTTTACAAGGTGCTGCTGAAATTGATGAAATTCTTATTTCAGATGATACGTATAAATTAATTAAAAATAACTATTTGTGTGCACCTAAAGAGCCGATGGAATTAAAAGGGATTCAAGACTTAGTTAAAACTTGGCAGGTAATGGAAAAATATTCCAATATTAAAAATGAAAGTCAGCAGTGGTTTGACTATGAATATAAAGGTTTTCATTTGGTTTTAAATATGCAGGAAGTACAAAATTTTGAATACTCAGAATTGGTAGATGTTTTAGAAAAAATGATTGAGCGTATTAAATTACAACAAAAGTTAACGAACTCTTCAGGTGTTGTAAAGTTAAGAGTGGAAGATGAAATTACGAGCACATCTTAAAATATCACTGAGAATGAACTAAAGATCAGATAAAAAACCACTTCTATGAAAGTGGTTTTTTTATGGAAAATTAACGATTAATGGTTTTCTGAAGCATGGTTGAGCGTGTATTTTGGAATCTCAATTTCCATATCTTCATCCACAATTTTGACTTGGCAAGACAAACGTGAGTCTGCTTCTAAGCCCCAAGCACGGTCAAGTAAGTCTGCTTCAATATCATCCATTTCATCTAAGTTATCAAAACCTTTACGCACAACAACATGACAGGTTGTACATGCTTTTGACATATCGCAAGCATGTTCAATTTTAATACCATTATCAAGTAAACTTTGACAAAGATTAGTATTTGCTTCAACTTCAAACTCAGCACCATTTGGGCAAATTGTTGCGTGAGGAAGTACTTTAATACGTGGCATAGTCTTGACCTATAAATTAGTTTGAGTTTGACCAGTCATCTAGTTTGGTGCCTTTGAGGGCATGATCAATGTGTTGATTCATCCGTTCAGCAGCAAAAGCATCACTGTGAGTTTTCAATTGCTCAACAGCATATTCAATTGCTTTAATATCATCTGTTTCAAGTTGAGCTTTGAGATCAAGCGCGGCTTGATTCAATGCATTCAATTGTTCATCAGCTAGAAGTTTAGCATCTACTTTTAATGCTTGTTCCAATGCTTCTAGTTCACGACGTGCTTCAACTTTAGTTTCATTGAGATGACGCAAGTCTTTATCAATTTCTGCAAATTTATAACCATCAAGTAACAAACGTTCAGTATCGGTTTCAGATAAACCATAAGAAGGTTTGATATCGATTTGAGCATGTACACCTGAAGTGGTTTCTTTAGCAGAGACAGTTAATAAGCCATCAGCATCCACTTGGAACGTCACTTCAATACGTGCTTGACCTGCTGTCATTGGTGGAATACCACGTAAGACAAAGCGACCCAAACTACGGCAATGTTCAACTAAATCACGTTCACCTTGAACAACATGGATCAACATTGCTGTTTGACCATCTTGATAAGTGGTAAATTCTTGGCGACGTGCAACAGGAATAGCAGTATTGCGTGAAATTAAGCGTTCAACGAGTCCCCCCATGGTCTCTAAACCTAAAGAGAGTGGAGTAACATCAAGTAATAATGAACCATCTTTAGAGTTGCCAATCAGTTGATTCGCTGTAATTGCAGCACCAATTGCGACAACTTCATCAGGATTAATCGTGCAAAGAGGTTCTTGATTGAAGACCTCACGAACGGCTTTTTGTACGGCATATGAGCGAGTAGAACCGCCCACTAAAACGACATTTTGAATGTCATTGAGTTCAAGTTTTGCATCGCGTAATACACGCTTACATACACTGATGGTTTTATCTAAAGCAACTTTAATAATTTCTTCAAAATTTGCACGATCTAAGGTAAGTGTCTGATCTAAAAGTTTTAATTCAACAGATTCTTGCTCTGTTAAAGCTTCTTTGGCTTTACGAGCAGCAATAACAAAATGTGCGTACTCAATATCATCTAAGTTGTCGATATTGAGTTGTTTTTTTGCCCATTTTACAATTAAACGATCTAAATCATCACCACCTAAGGCAGTATGACCACCAGTGGCTAAAACTTCAAACACACCTTGGGCAAAGCGTAAAATTGAAACGTCAAAAGTACCGCCACCCAAGTCATAAATCACGTAATTACGATCTGTTGCAAGATTAGTCTCTTGATCTAAACCATAGGCAACAGCCGCAGCAGTCGGTTCATTGAGTAAACGTAAAACATTTAAACCTGCAAGTTGAGCAGCATCACGCGTTGCTTGGCGTTGTGCTTCATCAAAATAAGCAGGCACAGTAATGACAGCACCATTCACAGGATTTTTTAAACTTTGTTCGGCACGTTCTTTAAGTTGTTGTAAAATTTCTGCTGAGATTTCAACAGGTGTTTTGCGTCCTTGTGCTGTTTCAAAAGCAGGCATTTCATTGATTTCACCCACTAAAGTATAAGGATGTTGAAACTTAATATCTGCTTGTGAGCGTCCCATAAAACGTTTTACAGAAACAATCGTATTTTTAGGATCTTGAGTAATAAAAGGTTTAGCTGCATCACCATATTGGGTGGAATCTTGAGCGTAATGTACTATAGAAGGCAGTAAGACACGTCCTTGCTCATCATTTAATACTTTTGCCTGTCCAGAGAGAACAGTCGCAACTAAAGAATGTGTAGTGCCTAAGTCGATACCGATTGCAATGCGGTGTTCATGTGGCGCACTTGATTGACCAGGTTCAGCAATTTGCAAGAGTGCCATTGATTACATCCTTTCTAAAATACAAAATTAAATTCACAACTAAAAAACTAAAAATTAGAAATCATCATCTAGGTCAAAGTCTTCATCATCAAGAAGCTGATCTTCTGCTTTTTCGATATCATTCATGACTTTTTGAAAGAAGCGTAATTTACGTACAGTATCACGTGCTTCTGACCAATCAGCATCGTCATAATCGATTTTAAACTCACGAACTAAACCATCAATCCATTGTTTTACTTCGGTTTTGAGGGAATTAAGTTGTTCGTTATTTGTTGCTTCGTCAAGTTGTTCACGAATCTCTAAAGCAGATTGTAAAAACTCAAAATCATTAATAGATTGATCGAGATGATGATCTTGCTTTTTGAGTGATAATAAATAAGCTGCACGACTATCAACATGAGATAAGACTTTATAGGCTTGATTAATGTCACTGGATTTAATCAAAGCTTGATCTTTATCTTCAGCTTTGTCTGGGTGATATTGTTGTTGCAACTTTAAAAATTGAGATTTTAAACTTGCTTGATCAATATCGAGTGCTTCTGGGAGATTAAACAGCTCAAAATGACTCATGGGAGATACTCGTCCACGATGTTTTGCAAGAAAACGATGTTGTTAATTTGATGAAGATAAATACGATTAAAACAGTGTAAAACACTGTTTTAATATGTAAAAGTTGAAAATGGCTTAAACTGTGAAAGATTCACCACAACCACATTCACCTTTTTTATTTGGATTATTAAACTCAAAGCCTTCATTTAGACCATTTTTTACATAGTCCATTTCCATGCCATCAAGATAAACCAAACTTTTTGGATCTACAAAAACTTTCACACCAAATTGTTCAAACATTTGGTCGTGTGTATCCATATCATCTACAAATTCAAGTACATAAGCTAAGCCTGAACAGCCTGAAGTTTTCACGCCAAGACGAATACCTTCACCCTTACCGCGATTGGTTAGATAATTGCGAATATGGGTTGCTGCATTTTCAGTTAAATTGATCATGAAAACTCCGTTATGAAATGATCTGTAAAATAAACCAACAGATATTAGGCTTTAGCTTTTTTGCTACGGTAATCTTCAACAGCAGCTTTAATTGCATCTTCTGCAAGTACAGAGCAGTGTACTTTTACAGGAGGAAGTGCAAGTTCAGTTGCAATATCAATATTTTTGATTGCTTGAGCTTCGTCTAAAGTTTTACCTTTGAGCCATTCAGTTACCAATGAACTTGAAGCAATTGCAGAACCACAACCATAAGTTTTAAAACGTGCTTCTTCAATTACACCATTGTCATCCACTTGGATTTGAAGGCGCATAACGTCACCACAAGCAGGTGCACCGACCATACCTGTACCAACATTTTCAGCATTTTTATCTAAAACACCTACATTACGAGGGTTTTCGTAATGATCAATTACTTTTTCACTATAAGCCATGATGCTTCTCCAAACCTCGGGGTCAGCGTTGATGAGATGTATTGCTACAGTTAATATGAGGGCATTTTATTGATTTTCAACAAAATGCCAAGTCTTTCATGAAATTAATGTTCAGCCCATTCAACTGAATTTAAATCAATTCCTTCTTTATACATGTCCCAAAGCGGAGAAAGTTCACGTAATTTCTCAACTGCTGCTTTGGTAATTGTAATAACATGGTCGATGTCTTCTTCAGTCGTATAATGACCAAAGCTGAAACGAATTGAGCTGTGAGCCAATTCATCAGACAGACCTAATGCACGAAGAACATAAGATGGTTCTAAAGTTGCAGATGTACACGCTGAACCTGAAGAAACAGCTGCATCTTTAAGTGCCATCATGAGTGATTCACCTTCAACAAAGTTGAAACTCACATTTAAATAGTTAGCAACATTGTAAACAGGATGACCATTTAAGAACACTTGTTCAAGGTCTTGTAAACCATTCCAAAGTTTGTCACGAAGTACACGTAAACGAGTTTGTTCTGCTTGTAAATTCTTACCAGCAAGTTCAAATGCTTCACCCATACCTACGATTTGGTGTGTTGCAAGTGTACCTGAACGCATACCACGCTCATGACCGCCACCATGCATTTGCGCTTTAATGCGAACACGTGGTTGACGACGTACATATAATGCACCAATGCCTTTAGGACCATAAATTTTATGACCAGAAAAGCTCATCAAGTCAACTTTCATGGTTGAAAGGTCGATTTCAACTTTACCAGCAGCTTGTGCAGCATCAACATGAAAATAAGTTTTATTGGCACGTGTTAACTCACCAATTGCTGCAACATCAGTTACAGTACCAATTTCATTGTTGACCATCATGAGTGATACAAGAATAGTGTCAGGGCGTAATGCTGCTTGAACCATTTCAGGGGTAATTAAACCTGTTTGTGGTTCAGGTTCAAGATAAGTAATCTCGAAGCCTTCTTCTTCTAATTCACGACAAGTATCTAAAATTGCTTTATGTTCAATTTTACTTGTAATGATATGTTTGCCTTTCGAACCGTAGAACTGAGCAATACCTTTTAGTGCAAGGTTATCAGACTCAGTTGCACCTGATGTCCATACAATTTCACGTGGATCAGCTTTAATTAAATTTGCGACTTGTTCACGTGCATATTCAACTTTTTCTTCCGCTTGCCATCCATAAGCATGTGAACGAGATGCTGCATTACCAAAGATACCATCAAAGGTTAAGCATTCCATCATACGTTCAGCAACTTGAGGGTCGACAGGAGTAGTTGCTGCATAGTCAAGATAAATAGGACGTTTCATGTCAGATACCTGTAACCGATAAAAGGGCTGAATCAAAACTTGGTGTATTTTGGCGTAGAGCAACAGTTTGAACGTTGTCTCGTGCGACGAGATCAGCAAGCGTAATTTTAGCTAAATAATCGGCAATATGATGGGAGAGTTCCTGCCAAAGATCATGCGTTAAGCACATTGCACCATTTTGGCAATTGCCTTTGTGGTCACAACGTGTTGCATCGACAGTTTCGTTTACGGCTTCAATAATTTCTAATACTGTAATTTCATCAGCACTGCGCGCAAGATGATAACCACCGTTGGCTCCACGAACACTTGAAACTAGACCATGGCGTTTAAGTTTAGCAAATAATTGCTCAAGATAAGCGACAGAAATAGTTTGGCGAGCTGCGATTTCAGCAAGCGTGATCGTTTGTTCAGTTGGCTGCAAAGCTAGATCAAGTAGAGCAGTCACTGCGTAGCGACCGCGAGTAGTAAGGCGCATGATTCGATACACATGTTATTAGACTAGATAACATGATTTTATGAATCCTGACTAAAATAGTCAAGTATTTTCGGCTTAATTCTGACTAATTTAGTCAAGTATTTTTTAATCACGTTATTGTTGTGCGTTAAATCCAATTTATTGGAAAAATATTTGCCAAGAATTATACACAATTAACGCAATAAAGAGAATCGAAATCACGCATAAAATCACCTTTATGGTCTTTTGTTGCTGCTGCATGCGGCGGATACGATTTTGGTATTGCTTGACTTCAACTTGTAATGTGTTGATTTTTGAGCGTTGCTGATCAATTTTTTCCAATAATGGCGCAATACGTTTTTTTGAGCCAAGTCCATCCTGATCATGTTCTGGATTGGTAAGCCATTGTTTCCAATCAGAAAGTAATCTTGGAATAGTGAAGGGTAAAACCAAATCACGGAATTGATCTTTGAGTAAGTCTTCACCTTCGACTCTCATTTTTTTCATGCTACGACGGTTGCCAAACACAAAAATTTGAATTAAATCAAGTACAGTGCTACTGACGATTAAATCAACAGGTTTTTCAGGTTCTTTTAGGTCAAATAAAATACCTTTGTCTGTAAATTGAATATAAAAGTCGACATAAGGAATGTAACTATTTATTTTTATAGTGATTTGCTTGGCAACAAAGTTTTTAGCTTGCAAGCGAACAACACGGTCGTGTTTTAATACAAATGAGTAAAATGTTTCCAAAATGATCATTAGAGTATTGAGCAACAAACGACTTTGACCCTGCTTTTGTTGCGATTCGCTCATAAAAAAATTCCTATAGTTCACACAAAGAATCCGATCTCGTGTTATATGTATGGAGAACTGGTTCACATTTAAATAAAATAAATTACTTTGCTTTGTAGAACAGTTTTGCAAAAGGTTCAAGTGGTTTATTTGTTATTATAACGTTATTTCACATTTTAATGATAAAGTTGTATATAAAATATGCAGGAGAGAGTACAGATGGATCAAGATTACCCAATATCTAAGGATGGTATAATAGAACAAGCAAAAAAAGAAATACCGAATGCTAAAGCAAAGTTTTCACGTAAATCTTCTCTTGATTTTAGAAAGTATACAAAGCAAATTTGGTTGGCTGGTTTAGGCGCATTTTCACGTGCAGAAGAAGAGGGTAATAAATTATTTGATTCTCTGGTGAAAGTGGGTGAAGAGCTAGAGTCTAAAAGTGTTGAAGATGTAGATGTTGAACAAACAGCGAAAACAGTAACTGAGAAAACGAAAGAAACTGCAATCGAAACCAAAGAGAAGTTAGAGAAAACGCTAGATCAACATGTTAACCACTCGCTTAATCGAATTGGTTTAGTGACAGTAAAAGATGTGCAACATTTAGAGACTTTGATCTTGCAATTACATCAGAAGGTAGACAGCTTGGTAGAAGAGAATAAGAATCTCGCTACTCAACTACAAAAAATAAGCAGTCAAGATGTCGAATAAACTTATTTTTTGTTTTTTGCAGGTTATTTTTGTGAAAAGCATTATTGTAGTCTTGCGTTTCCCCCCAAAGCATTGCTATAAAGTCAGCATGGCCTTTCAAACCACAGCCTTGGATCTTAAACGAACGATATAAGAGGACGTAATCTTCATGAATAAATCAGAATTAATTGACGCAATTGCAGAAAAAGGGGGATTGTCTAAGACTGATGCTGGTAAAGCATTGGATGCGACTATTGCTTCAATTGGTGAAGCGTTAAAGGGTGGTGATACTGTAACTTTAGTTGGTTTTGGTACATTTAGCGTTAAAGAGCGTGCTGCACGCACTGGTCGTAACCCTAAAACTGGTGAAGAGCTTCAAATTAAAGCAAGTAAAGTACCTAGCTTTAAAGCAGGTAAAGGACTTAAAGATTCTGTTGCTTAATCTTTAACAGTCAAAAACGCGCCTGTAGGGCGCGTTTTTTTATGGAAATAACGAATAAATCACGCTTAGCGCATTCATTCATATATGAATATCAGTTAAACTCCCTAGCAAATAAAATATTGGAAGATTTATGGAATCGTTTCGTAAAGTCATAAAAGGTTGGCTCGGAAAAGTCCTACTCGTTTTATTTTTGACTCCATTAGCATTGGTCGGTATTGAAGGTTATTTTAGTGGGGGAAATAAAGCGGATGTGGCGAAGACTGTAAATGGTCAAGACATTTCTAATAAAGATTTAGAAGCGCAAACAAAAGCATTTAAAGATCAGTATCTATCAATGGTAAATGGTGATGAATCATTATTAAATCATTCATTTATTCAAAATGCTGCTTTAGATGGTTTAGTGGCTCGTGCCTTGTTAATCCAACATGCAGAGAAACTAGGGATTTCTTTAAGTGATGCTCAGATTGAACAGATGTTGGCACAACAGCCTAGTTTTCAAGAAAATGGTAAATTTTCTCAACAATTATATGAAAACTATTTACGTTCAGTTGGTATGACAAGTGCTGCTTTGATTGCGAATGTACGTCAAGATCATGCTTTAAAAACATTAATGAGTACCTTTACGGATAATGCTTTAGTAAGTAAGCAAGATTTACAACAAATTGCAAACTTACAAACGGAACAGCGTACACTTCAGTTAGCAAGCGTAAATCTAGATGAATATAAACAAAATGTAAAAGTAAGCAGCCAAGAAATTGCGGATTATTACAATAAACATCAAAACAAATTTAAGCAGGTTGCTTCTGTCGATGTTGATTATGTGGTTTTAACACCAATGATGTTGGCACAGCCAAATGCAGCAGTATCAGATGCAGAATTACAAAAAGCTTATACCGCTTTTGTAGATCAGCAGAAAAAAAATGCAACACGTGAAGTGAAACATATCTTAATTACAACAGACAATCGTACTGCAGAACAAGCAGCAAAATTGGCGAATGATGTCTATAGTAAAATCAAAGGTGGTGTAACATTTGCACAAGCAGCTGCTCAGTATTCAGAAGATCCTTCTTCAAAAACGAAGGGCGGTTTAGTTGAGTCTTATACTGAAGGTGTATTTGATGAAAACTTTGATAATGCTGTAAAATCTGCAAAAAATGATGAAATTACACGACCAGTTAAAACACAATATGGATATCATATTATTGAGGTTCATACCGTTGCAGGTGATGTACCATCATTTGAAGCCAAAAAAGCAGATTTAACCGCAGAAGTATTAAAGGCGAAGTCAGCAAATTTATTTGCAGATACTGTAAATAGTTTAAATGAGCAAGTTGTCAGTAATGACGCTTTGGATATTGTTCCAAGTGAAGTAAAAACAGCAAAAATTGAGTCTGCTAAAGCTGTTACAGTTGCAACTCAAAATCCTGTTTTAGCAAACCCAAGTGTCAAAGCAAAACTATTTAGTGATGATGTTAAAAATGGCGACAAGAATGTATCAAGTAGCATTCAACTCGCAGATGGCGGTACAGTTTGGGTTAAAGTACGTGAATATCATGCCGCAGGTGTACAGCCACTTGCTCAGGCAACTGCACGTGTTAAGGCTCAATTAATTCAAGCTAAAGCAGCAAAAGCAGCAAAAGCTAAAATTGAAAATATGTTGGCTGACTTTAAAAAGTTACCTGCACAAGAAGTTCTAGCAAAATATCCATTTCATTTTGAATCTGCGGGAACATTTACGCGTTCACAAGGTTTAAAGCGTGAAATTGAGCGTGCAGCTTTTAGTTTGACAGCGCCTAAAGCAGGAATGTGGTCTGTAACAACAACAACTTTACCTAATGAAATGGTGGTGGTTGCTGTTTCAGAAGTGAAAAAAGCACCTGTTGATGGTTTAGATCCAACACAGGCACAAGAGTTGACGAGATTATATCAACAACTTCGTGGTCAGCAATTGCTAGAAGACTATACGCAATATTTAAAATCGAAAGCAAAAATTAAGTAATTGCATATCTTAAATTAAATAAAAAAACCTCAGTTGCGACTGGGGTTTTTTATTTGAATAAGGTTAAAAGCCAAAGATTTTCTGAGGGGGAAATATTACGGTATTCAGTTGAGGTGTTAAGTCGATGCATGCGTATTTTTTGTTTGCGTTGGTATCGTGTTTTCTACTTTATGTGTAGAGGATTGATTTGTAGTTATTTTATGGGTTGTTTGTTGTTTGCTTAGATTGTGATTATTTTGAATGAGAATACATTTTCCTCCTTTATGTTTGGGACCTGTGCCCCCAGAGAGTGTGGTTCCTTTAGGGCAGGCAAACGCAGTGGCACTGAGTAAAATAGAAAGGATACTGACGGAAAAAAATTGTGTGAATTTTTTCATGATTAGACCTGCATGAAATAAGGTGAAAGTACCTTAAAGTAAATATAAGAGAAATTATTGTAGTGTGTTAGATGTAAAGTGTTGTTTGATTATATTAGAAATATTATAAATTACAGTTATTTAAGCTTGTATTAAGATTTTAAAAAAATTAAAGCATCCAAATAAGGATGCTTTAATCGCAACAATCATTAAAAGTTTAAAAATGGCTTATACATTAAAACGGAAATGTAAAACATCACCATCTTGAACAACGTACGTTTTACCTTCTAAACGCCATTTACCTGCCTCTTTGGCACCATTTTCACCGTTGTATTGTACAAAGTCATTGTAAGCAACACATTCAGCACGAATAAAGCCTTTTTCAAAGTCAGTGTGAATCACACCAGCAGCTTGTGGTGCTGTAGCACCAATTTTTACAGTCCAAGCACGTACTTCTTGAACACCTGCTGTAAAGTAAGTTTGTAAGCCAAGAAGACCATAACCTGCACGAATCACTACATTTAACCCAGGCTCTTCCATTCCTAAAGCTTCTAGGAATTCAGCACGGTCTTCATCTTCAAGTAATGAAATTTCAGCTTCGATTTGGTTGCAAAGTGGAACAACAATCGCATTTTCTTCAGCAGCTAACTTTTTAACAGCTTCTAAATGTGGGTTATTTTCAAAACCATCTTCTGCAACGTTCGCGATATACATGGTTGGTTTTAAAGTCATTAAACCAAAACCACGAACAAGTTTACGCTCATCATCATCTAAATCTGCTGCACGTGCAGGTTTACCTTCATCAAGGAGAGGTAAAATTTTGTCTAATACCGCTTTAGTTGCAACAGCTTCTTTGTCACCACCTTTTGCAGATTTTGCTAAACGTGTGACTGCTTTCGTGACTGTCTCTAAATCAGCAAGTGCAAGTTCGGTGTTAATCGTTGCAATATCGTCTAGAGGATCAATTTTACCATTTACATGAATGACATTTTCGTCTTCAAAACAACGAACGACATGTGCAATAGCATCGGTTTCGCGGATATTTGCAAGGAATTGGTTGCCTAAGCCTTCACCTTTTGATGCGCCTGCAACTAAACCTGCGATATCTACAAATTCCATTGTTGTTGGAATGACACGTTGTGGCTTAACAATCGCGGTTAATTTGTCTAAACGTGGGTCTGGAACTGGAACGATACCTGTATTTGGTTCGATGGTACAGAATGGAAAGTTTTCCGCAGCAATAGCAGCTTTTGTCAATGCATTGAAAAGTGTAGATTTACCAACGTTCGGCAAGCCGACAATACCGCAATTAAAACCCATGAAATGACTCACAAAGTGTTATATAAAAATTGCCGATGATTTTACATGAAAGCCATAGTAAAGTCAGGTCTCAGATGTAAGATTTCAAAACAATTCAAAATACCTTTAAGGGACTTCTGGAACAAATCAATCTTTTTGTGAATCCACAATATTTTTAGCTTTCTTGTTGAGTGGACTATCATTTGGTTTAGGTTGTTATCTTATTTATTCTGCTTATAAAAATAAAGATGACTGAATTAAAAGTGATTAACTTAATCACATTATTTATCAAATAAAATACAAATGGGCTTCAATAATAAATGAGACAGAATTGACTATTTACCAAAATTTTTGAACAAAAAGTACATTGTAATTTTTAAAGTGAAAAGTTAAAGTAGATGTAATCACTTGGATTTATCCTAAAGCTTTGATTAGAAAAATAATTTGGAGATTATATGCGCATTCTTTACCAATTTCCTTTATCGCATTATTGTGAAAAAGCACGTTGGTTACTTGATCATAAAGAACTAGATTTTGTAGCGCAAAATTTAATCCCTGGCGTACATCGTGCTTTTGCTCAACTGAAAACAGGGCAAAATAAGCTGCCTATTCTTAAGGACAGTGAACGTTGGATCGCTGATTCAACTGAGATCGCTTTATATTTGGATGATACTTATCCTGAACATGCTTTATTGCGTTTAGATCCACATTTGCGTCAACAAGCGTTGGAAATTAATACACTTTCTAATGAGTTAGGTGCACATGTGCGCCGTTGGGGGTTGGCACAAGCATTGTCAACCAGTGACGAGCCTTTAGAGATTATGTTGGGTGAAAAAGGTTATTTACGCCAATTTGAAAAAATATCTAAACCAATTTTAAAAACTTTAGTTTCAAAGAGTTATCAGTTAGATATTGAGAAAGTTTCTGAATCTAAGTCTAAAATGGATGAAATGATTCAACAGTTGAATGCAAAATTGATCGAAAATCATTGTCGATATTTGGTTGGAGATCGTTTGGGTTTAGCGGATATCGCCGTCTGTTCAATGCTCGCACCTTTATTGTATTTAAATGGGACGCCGTGGGAAGTGGAAAGTGAGTTACATGTTTCTGATGAGGTAAAACAGTACAAACAAAGTTTGTTAAATTTACCGATTGGACAGTATGTACAGCGTATTTATAATTCTGAGCGTAATGCTCGTGTTGACTGGCGTGGTATATAAGGTATGTCTGTAAGTTACCAATGTGCATTCTATTGTGAAACTCATCTTGTGCAATTGGTGGGGTATTTAAATGAGATTTTAGCGCTAAATTTAAAGGAAAACGAAAATAAAAACGCTTACTTTGGTATTTTAAATTTAAAAGAATTTGATTATGACTTTTTTTTAACTTATCAAGATCATCTAGAAAATGATCGTGATTTAGATTTTGAAAACTATAATGTCCTATTGAATATCACTTTGCTCAATAAATATGATTTGGAAAAACAAAAAGTATTAATGGTCGAGTTTTTTATGGAACTGCTTGAGCATTTAGTACAAAAAGATCAAACTTTAACACGCGCAATGACCGTTTATGATGTACAAGCAGTTTTGTTTAAATGGCATCGATAAAACGATTCGTTTTGGAAAAATTTACCAAAAAAATAAAATAATAAGAAAAAATTTCTCAAATATACTACGCTATACTTAACGAGAAAGAAGTCTTTCAATCCTTATTAAAACGCTTATTGTATTATAAGCAAAAGAATTGATCTATTTAGGTCAAGTTATGGATTTTATTATAAATATTGAATAGTTGTAGAGGAGCAGATAATGGAGCTTGACCGTTATGACAAACAAATTCTTGAAATTTTGACACATGAAGATATTAATCTTAATGAGTTGTCAGAACGGATCAATTTATCAGTGAGTTCTGTGCATCGACGTATTAAGCATCTTATTGAAACTAATATCATGACGAATTTAAAACGTGATATTAATTACGAAAAATTGGGCTTTAAACTGCATGTTATTTTACAAGTTTCTCTAAGTAAACATGATACGGATACTTTTGCAAAATTTTTAGAAGAATTGGAAAATATTCCCGAAGTGATCAATGCTTTTTTGGTGACAGGTCAGTCTGCCGACTTTTTAGTTGAAGTTGTAGCTAAAGATATGGAAAATTATAGTGAAATTTTGCTCAAACGTATTGGTAAAATAGAGTTTGTTGTGGCTTTACATTCAAGCTTTGTGATTAAAGAATATAATGTTTTTAATTGTAGTGGTTTATTGAGTCGAGTTTAGTTTTTGAAAATAAAACAAAGTTAAAAAATGCAATCTGTAAGAAAAAAAGAGAAGCGAACTTCTCTTTAAGGCGATGATGAGTGATCTTATAAACATGATTTTTAATGTTTATTACAGATAGTTTTTATCTTTTTAGACCTCGAATTTTACGATTGATATCGTCAATAAAGGTATAAACAACAGGAACTACCAGTAAAGATAAGAATGTACTGGTAATTAATCCCCCAATGACCGAAATTGCCATAGGTGCTCTAAAGCTTGGATCCGTGCCGATACCCAAAGCAATGGGCAACATACCTGCACCCATTGCCAATGTAGTCATGATGATTGGACGTGCGCGTTTATGACAAGCATCCAAAAGGGCATTGATTCTTGAATAGGACTTTTCATCTTTGGCAATAATGGCATAGTCCACCAACAATATAGAGTTTTTACTGGCGATTCCCATCAGCATAATTAAGCCAATTAAACTTGGCATTGAAAAACTGCTGTTCGCTAGAAGAAGTAGAACAAATGCGCCACCTAAAGCCAAAGGCAGTGCAACCAAAATGGTGATCGGTTGTAAAAAGTCTTTAAATAACAATACTAAAACTACATAGATACATAGGATACCAGTCAGCATCGCTAAACCAAAGCTTGCAAAAAGTTCCTGCATGACTTCTGCATCACCAATATTGGTATGTTTCACTGTAGGTGGTAAATTTTTCATCGTAGGGAGTTGGTCAACTGCTGCTGCAATATCCCCCAAGGGTTGATTGTTCAACTCAATGTTGAAGTTGATATTACGCAAGCGGTTGAAACGATCAATTTGTGATGGACCACTTTCAATATTGACATCGGCGATATTACCTAACATGATAGGACCTTTGCTACCTGTGATAATTAAGCGTTTAATCAAGTCTTGGTCTTGACGTGCAGAAAGTGGTAGCTGAATGACAATCGGAATTTGACGTTGTGATAAATTGAGTTTTGCCAAGTTTTGATCAAAATCACCTGCTGTTGCAATGCGAACAGTTTCAGCAATATTTTGTGTGGTAATGCCTAAGTCTGCAGCTTTGGCAAAGTCAGGACGAATCACCAATTCAGGACGTACCAGTGCTGCACTGGATGTAATACTGCCAATATTTGGAATGGTACGAATTTCACGTTCAAGTTGGCGTGCTGTACTAACTAAAGTCTCTGGGTCATCACCTGATAATGCAATTTGATATTGGCTATTATTACCCGCAATACCAACCTGAACGCGCGCTCCCGGTAAAGGTTCTAGGCGTTTACGTATATCGAGTTCAATGTCTTGTAGGCTTGTATCACGATCAGCACGCGCTGTTGTTTGAATGGTTAAAGTTGCTTTACGAGGTTCAGAGGCTGAACCTGCAAAAGGATCACTTCCTGCTGCACCGCCACCAATGGTGGTATAGACACTTTTAATATCAGGATTGTCTTTGATTAATTGGCGTGCGTATTCGGCTGTTTTTAAAGTTTCAATAAATTGTGAACCAGGTGCAAGTTCTAAACGTACTTGTGTTTGCCCAGTATCAGGGGGAGGTACAAAGCCTGTAGGAAGTAATGGAATGAGCATTAAAGAGCAAATGAAAAAGACAATAGCGCTTGAAATAGTCATCCAACGATGGTTTAAACACCAAGTGACCATACGCATATAAAGCTGCATGACACGTCCATCTTGGGCACGGTCTTGTGCTAATGCCTGATCACCGCCATCTTGTTGTGGTGTATCTGCAAGATGTGCATGTGTTTCAACTTTGCCAACCCAAGGTTTGAGTATATAAGCAGACATCATTGGTGTGAGTAATCGTGCAACCAAAAGTGATGTAAAAATAGCCAGTGCGGCAGTCCAGCCAAATTGTACGAAAAATTTTCCAGCAATACCGCTCATAAACGCAGTGGGAAGAAAAACTGCAATCAGCGTAAAGGTTGTGGCGATTACTGCTAAACCAATTTCATCGGCTGCTTCCATCGCAGCTTCATACGGCGTTTTCCCCATCCTGAGATGCCGTATGATATTTTCAATCTCGACAATTGCGTCATCGACTAAAATCCCAACCACTAAAGAGAGTGCAAGTAGGGTGACCATATTTAGGGTGAAACCCAGATAGTACATCCCAATCAAAGCAGGTAAGATCGATAAAGGCAGTGCAGTCGCTGCAATCAGCGTTGCTCGCCAGTCACGTAAAAATAGCCAGACCACTAAAATAGCTAAAATGGCACCTTCATATAGCAAAGACATTGAACCTTTATAGTTTTCTTCTACAGGTTTAACAAAGTTAAATGCTTCGGTAATTTTGATATCAGGATGATTGGCTTTGAGTTTATCTAAAGCTTGTATGACACCTTTTTCTACATCAACTTCACTGGCACCTTTGCTACGGGTAATTTCAAAACCAATTACCGATTGTCCGTTCAATAAAGCTGCTGAACGTCGCTCAGCGATTCCATCATGAATCGTAGCAACTTGATCGAGGCGAATATGACGACCATCACTCAGTGCGATATCCATCGCTGCAATTTCAGCAGCTGTTTGTACTGTTGCAATGGTGCGAATAGATTGTTCACTGCCTCCAATTTTGGTTTGACCACCAGATGCTTCTTGTTGGGTCAAACGCAGTTGACGAGTAATATCTGTAGCAGTTGCATTGAGTGCCAAGAGCTTTTCAGGGTCGAGTTCCACATCAATTTGGCGTGTTACACCGCCGACACGTGAAACAGCACCGACGCCTTTGACCTGTAACATGGCACGGCTAATGTCATAGTCAACAAACCATGACAATGCCTCTTCATCCATTTTTGGAGATTGAATGGTATAAGTCAGAATAGGAGAACCAGAAAGATTGATTTTACTGACAATCGGATCACGTAAGTCCGCAGGCAGATCGGAACGAATTTGTGAAACTGCATTACGTACATCATCGACGGCTTCTTGTAGCGGTTTTTCTAGTTGAAACTCTGCGGTAACAGTGACGACACCATCACGGATACTCGCATATTGATTTTTTAAACCTTGAATATTGGCAATCGAGTTTTCAATTTTGCGTGCTACTTCTGTTTCAAGCTGAGGTGGGGCAGCCCCCGGAAGAGATGCAGTCACAGTCACCATAGGCAGTTCAATATCTGGAAACTGCTGAACTTTCATCCAGTGGAAACAGAGAAATCCTGCCAAACCCAACATGATGAATAATAAAATACTGGGAATTGGATTGCGGATCGACCATGCGGAGAAATTCATCTTATTTCTCCTGATTTGGCATGAGTTGTTGTGTAAGTGGTGTATCAGGAATTGCTTGTCCAATTTTGACCAAATCACCATCGGCTAAGAAACTCGTTCCTGAAGCAACCAATTTGACATTATCAGCTAAATCTAATACTTCGATGCGATCATTCAAACGACGTGCTGTGGTGATTTTTTTCTGAGTGACACGATTGTTTTGATCAACAATAAAGACATAAGCAAAACCATCACGGAGTAACACAGCAGACTGAGGTACAGTGAGTGCAAGTTTTTCACCTAAATCAAATTCACCTTTAACAAACATGCCCATACGAACTGCATCTGTATTTGGTAAATCAACATAAACTAAGCCATAACGTGTTTGTGGGTCGATGACAGGCGCAATCATACGCACTGTTCCAACAACCTTCGCTTGATTCGGGTCAGGTGAGGTGATTTGTGCGGTCATACCTTGTTTAAGTTTATATAAGTCAGTGGCTGTGATTTCGGCACGCCACTCTAAACGATCATCACGAATCATACGAAACAGTTCTTGTCCTGTTTGTGCGAGAGAACCGACAGTTGCAGTACGTGCTGAAATTACCCCATGATCAGGTGCGACCACATGTGTTTGTGTTAGTCGTAATTGATTACTTTCAATCTGGGCTTTTGCTGCATCTAAACGTGCTTGTGCAGTATTTTGTGAAGTTTGGTATTGCATCACCTCACGTGCAGAGATTGCACCCGTGTCTTTTAGTTGTTGGAAACGTTTGTTATTGCTACTTGCCTCAGCCAGTGTGGCTTGTGCTTCAGCATAATTGGCTTGGGCAGAAGCCAAATCTGCACGAATACTCTCATTGTTAATTTCAGCCAGTACTTGCCCGCGTTTTACGCTGTCACCAACATTGACATAAACTTTGCTGATCCGTTGCCCTGAAAGTTCACTGCCGATAACAACTTCTTGCCATGCCGCTATATTTCCATTTGCAGTGAGTGTCTGTTTCCAATTTTGTCGTTCAGGTTGGATCACACTCACGGTAAGAGCAGCTTTTGTTTCAGTTGTTGAGGTTTTTTCTTGTGTAACTTTTTCTTTTTTCGCTACAGTCTTAAACAATAAAAAAGCGACAACCAAAATGAGTAATATGGCAGCAATGATAAACCAGTATTTTGAAGTGAAGCTTTTACGCTGCAAAGGGTCATGCGATTTCATTTTTATTTATAAATTCCTTGAGATGATTCAGTATGTCTAAGCCAACAATCATTGGCAAGATAGAAAATACATTCCCAAGTTATTTTCCATAAAATAAAGCCCATACAGTCAGCATGGGCTTTATATTGGATTTTATGTATTGCGATAGTTATTGCAGGTTATTTTGAAGAAAAATAACGGAATTAACTGCGTTACAATTTAGAGAATCGCTTTTAAGCGTTGAATTGCTTGTTCACATTGTGAAATATCTGCAACCAATGCCATACGAACATGTCCTGCACCAGGATTACCTTGCGCAGTATCACGAGATAAATATCGTCCCGGCAGTACTTTAATGTGTGCTTTTTCCATTAACATTTTGGCAAATTCTTCATCATGATCTACCTTTAACCAGTAATAAAAACCTGCATCTGGTTTTTGTAAAGGGAGAAGATGACCTAATTCACTTTGAAATAATTCAAATTTAGCACGATATAATTTACGATTTTCTTCAACGTGACTTTCGTCATTCCAAGCGGCGATTGAAGCCAATTGGTGTTGTACAGGCATCGCCGCGCCATGATAAGTACGGAATTTTAAATACGGTTTTAGTAGATTTGCATCACCCGCGACAAAGCCAGAACGCATGCCTGGTAGGTTTGAACGTTTTGAAAGTGAGTGAAATACGACACAATTTTTGTAATCATCACGTCCCATTTCGGCACAAACTTCGAGTAATCCGACCGGCGCTTCATCAAACCAAAGTTCTGAGTAACATTCATCTGAGGCGATGACGAAATTATATTGATCCGAAAGGGCAATCAGTTTTTTAAATTGTGCTTTAGATAAAACCGTACCTGTAGGGTTGCCCGGTGTACAGACAAAAAGTAATGCCGTTTTTTCCCAGACTTCGGCAGGAACTGCATCAAAATCGCCAAGATAGCCATTTTCTTCAGTGCAATTGATAAAGTAAGGTTTTGCGCCTGCCAGTAATGTTGCGCCCTCATAAATTTGATAAAAAGGGTTTGGCATGACGACATAAGGTGCATCATCACGATTAATCAAGGCTTGAACAAAAGAGAAAATACCTTCACGTGTGCCAGTCACAGGTAAAACTTGTTCTTCTGCGCTGATGGTGTTGAGTTGAAAGCGTTGTGTTAACCAATTTGCAATGCTTTGGCGCAGTTCAGGCAGGCCTTTACTGTTTGGATAAGTTGATAAGTGTTGAAAATTATCAATGATCGCTTGTTTCACAAACTCTGGTGCAGGATGCTTGGGTTCCCCAATGGATAGTGGAATTAAAGGGAAATCAGCAGGTTTTACATCCTTAAAAAGTTGAGCTAACTTCTCAAACGGGTATGGATGTAATAAAGACAAACTAGAGTTCATGAAACAATTACCATGATATAAAAATTAAGTTAAAACAAAGTATTAATGCTGGATAGAAATTTGATTTGAAGCTTCATCCAAAGCAGCTTTGAGTTGTGTGACAAAAATTTCTGATTCTGCATCATTTAAAGGCGTACCATCTTTTTTGGTCACAAAGAAAATATCTTCTGCTTTTTCACCTAATGTAGCGATACGTGCAGAATGAATATCTAAGCCTTGCATCATAAATAGACCACCCACACGTGCTAGTAAACCGGGTTGATCGAGTGTGGAGATTTCCACCATATTTTGTTGTAAAGCTTCATTCAAAGTGATATCTACAGTATTTTCAATATCAAAATGACGCAGTTGACGAGGAATGCGACGTTGCATTAAGCCCGGATATTTATCTGAATTACTGAGTGCGTTGATCAATGCCTGTTTTACAGTTTCTTCACGCTCAGGATCTGTAAGCAGTGTGCCGAAACGGTCAAGAACAACATAAGTATCCAAACTAAACGCTTTAGTTGCAGTGATAATACGAGCATCTTGAACATCTAAATTCATACGATCCAAAATAGCGACTGTCGTTGCAAATAAGTTCGGCTTATCTTGGGTATAAATAAAGATTTGCACAGCATCTTGTGCTGCTTTACGGTGCGCACGCATGAGCACTAATGGTGCAGGGTTGTCACCATGCTGCAAAATGGCGCGCGTGTGCCATGCAATTTCATCGGCGGATTCTTTTAAGAAATACTCATCCCCGAGTTCTTGCCAGACTTGTTCAACTTGATCGAGTGGAAATTCATCCACCAGTACTTCACTGGCTGAAAACTTTGTGTCCTCAATCAGCATTTGATAGTCAACGGGTCTTCCTAAACCAGAACGAATCACATCACGTGCATGCGTATACAATTGACGCATCAAAGACGCGCGCCAAGTATTCCAAAGTTTAGGATTGGTTGCATTAATATCAGCCACAGTCAGCGTGTAGAGATAATCTAAATGCTCCATGTCGCCCAGTTTTTCAGCAAACTCTTTCACTACATCTGGGTCGGAAATATCTTTTTTCTGCGCTGTAATCGACATCAATAAATGATTTTGAATCAGCCAAGCAACTAAATTACATTCACGTTCCGTAAAACCATGTGCACGACAGAATACAATCGCATCTTCAGCACCTAATTCACTGTGATCACCGCCACGACCTTTCGCGATGTCATGGAACAAAGCAGCAAGGAAAACAATATCTCGGCGTACTAAACGCTGAAATACAGAACTGACCACAGGATAGTCTTTTGCAAACTCTGGTGCTTTAAAACGATTTAAATTGCGGATGAGTAAAAGTGTATGTGCATCAACGGTATAGATGTGAAATAAGTCATATTGCATCAAGCCCATGATTTGACCAAATGCAGGAATGTAATTACCCAGTACACCATAACGTTTCATTGCCACCATGGTGTCGTAAAGACGATGTGGTGAACGAATAATTGCCATAAATAAGGCTTGGTGTGCAGGGTTATCACGGAAATTTTGATTAATACGTTTTGCTGCTAAAGTCAGTAAGCGTAAGGTACGGGCACGTATGCCTTCGATTTCAGGACGATTTGCCAATAAATAGAAAATTTCTAAAATTGCACTTGGTTTCTCTGCAAAAATTTTATGGTGTTGTACAGCAAGTTTGCCATCCACCAGTTTAAAATTCTCATTAATATTTTCAATTTTACGTTCGTAGTTTGGTAAACGTGGGGTAATGACCGACTCATTAAAATACGACAACAACATTTCATTCAGTGTAGAAACTTGTTGAGCTGTACGATAATAACGTTTCATAAATTGTTCAATCGGGTAATTGATGTGTTTACCTTCTTGTTTTTTATAACCAAAAATGTTGGCTATTTCACGTTGATAGTCAAATAATAGGCGGTTTTCATCTCGTTTGGTTAAACGATGTAAATGATGGCGAATCTCCCAAAGAAAATTTTCTGCATTTTCTAAAACAGCGAGTTCAAACTCAGAAATAAAACCCAAATGTACTAGGTCATAAATACGATTGACTCGAAAATGTCGTTTAGCAATCCAACCGATTTGATTAATATCTCGGATGCCTCCGGGTGCATTTTTAATGTCTGGCTCTAGGTTGCTTTCAGTATGATTATGTTGTGCATAACGGCGAGCTTGTTCGTCCATTTTTGCATCAAAAAAGGTTTTATCTGTCCATGTTTGTGAGACCACGCGGCGTGGCCATTTGGTCAATTGGGTATTGCCTGTAATCAAGCGAGCTTCAATCAAGGCTGTAGCTACAGTTAAGTCATTGGTTGCTTGTTCAAAACAACTTTGAATCGTACGAACACTGACGCCCGGTTTGAAATTACCAACATCCCAAAGTGAAGAGATAAAACTTGAAACCATCTGTTCTTGTTCTGTATTCAATTCAGACTCAGACAAGATCATAATGTCAACATCAGAATAAGGCAGCATTTCACGGCGACCATAACCGCCAACGGCAAATAAACTGAGATCAGTTTGATGCAGCCCAACATGTTCCCAAAGGAAAATGAGGGCTTCATCAATAAAGTTTGAACGACAATGAATAATATCTCGGATCGGCTGACCCTGATCAAATGCCTCTTGTAGCTGTTGTTCGACATCAGTACGCCATTGATTAATCGCTTTAATATCGTGGAGACTACTGACGTAGTTCAACAGAGGAGAGGTGTTGATCATAAAATTATTGTCCGCAAGTTTTAAAACTATTTATTCAATTGAACAGTGACTTTTGACGCTGCTTCATATGCTAATGTACGTGCTTGGTCTGTTGTTTCTGCACGTGCAGTTGCCACACCCATACGACGACGTGTAAATCCTTCAGGTTTGCCAAAAATTCGTAAATCTGTAGCAGGGTTTTGTAATGCAAGATTTAAGCCAGAAAATGATAAATTTGTGGCATCTACGCCTGCGTAAATCACGGCACTGGCTGCAGTACTATGACGTTCGGTATTTACAGGTAAACCTAAAATCGCACGTGCATGTAACTCAAACTCACTTTGAAATTGTGAAGCAAGCGTGACTAAACCTGTGTCGTGTGGACGAGGAGAAACTTCACTAAACCACACTTTATCACCTTTGACAAATAGTTCTACTCCGAAAATACCACAACCGCCTAAAGCCACAGTCACTTTATTGGCAATTCGTTGTGCTTCTGCTAAAGCTGCATTTGTCATGGCTTGTGGTTGCCAACTTTCAACATAGTCACCCGCATCTTGACGGTGTCCAATCGCATCACAGAAATGCGTTTCAACTTCGCCTGTTTCTGGGTTTTTAGCACGTACAGTCAGTAGGGTAATTTCAAAGTCAAAATCAATCTGTGATTCAACAATGACAGTACCTTGGTTAACACGACCACCTGTTTGCGCATATTCCCAAGCCGCATCAACTTCAGCAAACTCTTTAACACGTGATTGACCTTTACCTGATGAAGACATGACAGGTTTAACGAAGTTTGGATAACCAATATCGTCACATGCTGCACGGAAGCTTTCTAAACTATTTGCAAAACGATAAGCAGACGTTGGTAAACCGAGTTCTTCAGCAGCTAAACGACGGATTCCTTCGCGGTTCATGGTCAAATTCACTGCTTTTGCAGAAGGAATAACCGTTGCAATATTTTGTTCTTCAATCTCAACTAAAACTTGCGTTGCAATGGCTTCAATTTCAGGCACAATTAAATTTGGTTTGACTTGTTCAATCAATGCTTTTAATTGTTCAGGGTCTGCCATATTTAAGGCATAAGAAAAATGAGCAACTTGCATTGCAGGTGCATTTTCATAACGATCTGCGGCATGTACTTCAACACCTAAACGTTGTAAGGAAATAACAACTTCTTTACCCAGTTCACCAGAGCCTAAAAGTAGAACTTTAAAAGCAGAAGATTGGAGAGGAGTGCCAATAGTTACGCTCATGCGATTCATCCGTGCTTAGTCAATATATGAGCTTAAGCATAGCAGAACTGAGGCTTGTGTTAAGTCTTGATTGTAATAAATAAGCGAGTTTTTGTTAGACAAATTGGTCAAAATAAACCAGATCAAAATAGTTAAATTGAAAACAAAATACAGGGTTTATAAACATGGCATCTTGATCAAAGCATTATTTTTTCAAAATTTCATCAAAATTACGCTCTATATTTAAGAGATGGATCATGAAAGTAGATTTTGTTTTAATTTTGATATTCAGTTTAGCATTTTGTGGGCTGTGGGGATTTGCCTTAGCTCAAATCCGTACTTATCAGTGTATCAAAATGCTGAAAAGTGCTCATCCTGTGTGGGCGAAGGTCATTTTTATCATTTTAACCAGTGTGTATGTATGGTTGTGGGGCAGTACTTATTTTCATAGCGTTTTTAAGTGTTTTACAGGGCAAAGATGTCACGCAACTCAAAATGGAGAACTGATTTATTTAGCGATTTTAGGTTGTTACGTTGTGTTGTATGAAATACTATTTTGGTTTATACATAAAGTTTTAAAAAAATGAATGATTTAAATAAATTGAGTTTTTATCGTGCTGATCTCACGAATATTTCGTCTTTGGTTGATTTGATTAATGCAGCTTATCGTCAAAAAAATGAGAATACATGGACAACTGAAGCTGACTTAGTTTTAGGCGCGCGTATTTCATCTTCTCAGCTTTTACAACAGTTGCAAAATAGTCATTTTCATTTACTTGTTGCTGAGCAAAACAATCAAGTTGTGGCGTGTATTGGGTTAACTTTTGACACTTTATCAGTGGAAATAGGTACTTTTGCGATTTCACCTGATTGGCAAAATCAGGGTTTGGGAAAATTAGTTTTAGACTATGCTGAAAAATATGCGACAGATGTTCAGTCTGATTTGAAAACATATGTGATGTGGGTACTCAATGTGCGTACAGAATTAATCGCATTTTATGCAAGACGAGGGTATGTGCAAACAGGTGTGATGGAGGATTATCCATTGGATGCGGATGTTGGAATTCCACAGGTCAATTTATGTTTGATTGAAATGCGAAAAGCGGCTTCATGAGGCTTGAAAATGTATTCAATTTATAGTGGTACAGATCCATTTGAAAAATATGACCTTGTATTACAATTTGAATTAGAACAAGAAATGTATGAGCAACTATTTATTCATAATGTTCTTCTGAAAGATAATCGTTTTATTCAAGTAGAATTTTATGTAGATGAAGAGGAATCAACATTGACTTTTTTCAATGCTGAGATTCCATTGGTTTTAGAAAAATTAGCAGAATTACAGCATAAGACGATAGATCAAAACCAGAATAGTCTTTTAGCGCGATTTATTGAGATATTAAATGAGATATATCAACAAAATAAGAATTTCTATTTAGTCGTTTAGAGCCTTAGTTTTTTAAGGTATTAGAGGGTAAAAGATGTATTGGCGAGTTGACTGCATTGCTATATCACGAGATTAAAGATATAAGTTAAAAAACCCTGATTGATTCAGGGTTTTCTTTTTAAGTTATTAGGTTAAGAACCAAGTGTAATAGCCCCACAACATGAGAGGACATGCCACATAGGGACTAAATAACCATTTCCATAACCAAAATCGTGGCAGAAATCCTACGCCATAAATAAATCCACCTGAGATCCCGATCATGACCAACATTAAAACCGTATGGTTATAGTGACCATTGGCATCAAGCATCATTGCAGGATGGAGCAGTAAAACCGTAGCCAAAGGCAATGCCATTAAAAATGAAATTGCCATAGCAAATTTGTTAGGCTTCCGTTCTTCAGTTGTCATTGCGATTTCTGTCATGGTCTTATTCCTCATCTAAATCTTGATGATGTTCGATATATAAGGCACTCAGTACACCTGCAAAACATGCCATTAAAATGCCTAAAATCCAAGCAAAATACCACATTACGTTATTCCTCGTGTCAATGACACAGCCTTAGTATAGGCTGTGTGAATTTTCTTGAATGTGCTTGCTCGTGATCACACCCCACATTTTGTAATAACACCAAGTGGTGTAACACAAAATAATAGGTACAAAGATACATGCAGCAATCGTCATTACAGTGAGTGTGTTTTTACTTGAAACGGCATCCCACATGGTCAAACTTGCAACGGGGTTAATGCTTGAAGGCATAAGGAATGGGAACAGTGCAAAACCTGCGGTTAAGATTGCGCCTACAATCATCATTGAGGTTCCTAGAAAGCTCAAACCTGCCTTCGCCTTAGCCGCAGAAGCAATCACGATTAAGCTACCGAAAATTGCCATAATTGGTGCAATCATTGTGATTGGATAATTTGAATAATTATTCATCCAACCATGATTGTTATTGGTAATCACTTCTTTTGCTAATGGATTGGCAACGCCATTTGTGTCAAAGGGTTGCGCCAGTGTATAGCCTTCGATGCTACCAAAATATAACCATGCACCTGCACCTAAAAAGCACACCAGAAATATGATTGCCATGAATTGTGTTGCTTTTGCAGAACGTTGGTGCAAAGCACCATCTGTACGTAACATGAGCCAAGCTCCACCATGTGCATTGAGCATAGAAAGGCTGACCAAACCACAAATTAAAGCAAATGGACTAAGAAGTGCAAAAAAGCTTCCTGTATAGGTTGAACGTACAGTTTCATCTAAACTAAAAGGCACACCCAAAAACATATTGCCAAAAGCCACACCAAACACCAACGCAGGTACAGCCCCACCGATTGCTAAACCCCAATCCCATGATGTACGCCATTGCGTATTTTCAAGTTTAGAGCGGTAGTCAAAACCGACAGGTCGTAAAAACAGGGCAAAGAGAACAAGGAGTAACGCCCAATACATCCCTGAAAATGCTGTAGCATAAACCATTGGCCATGCCGCAAATAACGCCCCACCTGCGGTAATAAACCAGACTTGATTTCCGTCCCAATGTGGTGCAATGGTGTTGATTGCTGCACGACGCTCATCATCTGTTTTACCTACAAAAGGCATGATTGCCATTGCGCCCATATCGAAGCCATCGGTGAGAGCAAAGCCAATCAGTAAAACACCGACAAGTACCCACCAAATGATTTTTAAAAGTTCATATTCGATCATGATTGAACCTCACTCACTTGTGCTTCTTTTGCAGCAAGTTTTTCGAAATGATATTTGCCTGTATGTAATGAACTTGGTCCTAAACGAGAGAATTTAATCATGAGATACATCTCGATAATCAACAAGACTGTATAAAATGCAGCCAAGGCAATGATAGAACCCCAAACATCTGCTGTACTTAAACTCGATGCCGATAAATGTGTAGGTAAAACTTCACCGATCGTCCACGGTTGGCGACCGCCTTCAGCGACATACCAACCTGTTTGTGTTGCAATCCAAGGCAAAGGTAAGCCAAATAAAGCAAATTTTAAGAGCCACGGCTTATTTTCAGCATTACGTTTTGCGACAGCATAAGTTGCTAAAATAAACAATAAGAGCATTAAGAAACCAGATGCCACCATTGCACGGAATGAGAAGAACAACGCTGTGACATTGGGAATTGTATCTTTTGTTGCCGCTTGAATATGAGCTTCAGAGGCATCTACAACATGAGGTGTGTATTTTTTAAGAAGTAAGCCATAGCCTAAATCTTTTTGATTTTGTTTAAATGATGAGATTAATTCAGGAGAACGATCACCTGCACGAAGTTTTTCAAGTTCACTATAAGCGATCATACCATTACGAATACGTGCTTCATGTTGCACCATCAGGTCTTTGATCCCCGTAACTTCTTTATCTAAGGAACGCGTAGCAATAATTCCCATAACATAAGGAATACGAACAGCATAATCGGTACGTTGTTCTTCCTGATTTGGGATGCCAAATAAAGTAAATGGTGCAGGTGCAGGGTGAGTTTCCCATTCTGCTTCAATGGCTGCGAGTTTAGTTTTTTGAACATCACCTAGCTCATAACCTGACTCATCGCCCAGTAAAATGACTGACAATGTTGACGCTAGACCAAAAATAGCAGCAATAGCAAATGAGCGACGTGCAAAAGGTAAATCACGTTTTTTCAACATGTAATAGCTTGAAATGGCTAAAACAAAAATTGCACCTGTGACATAGCCAGAAGACACTGTATGCACAAATTTAACCTGAGCAACTGGGTTGAAAATGAGCGCGCCAAAATCGACAAGCTCCATACGCATTGTTTCAAAGTTGAATTCTGCACCGACAGGGTTTTGCATCCAGCCGTTGGCAACCAAAATCCATAATGCCGACATGTTTGAACCCAGTGCAACCAACCATGTGACGCCTAAATGCTGTACTTTTGAAAGGCGATCCCAGCCAAAAAAGAATAAACCAATAAAAGTTGATTCTAGAAAGAATGCCATTAATCCTTCAATAGCAAGTGGTGCACCGAAAATATCACCAACATAATGTGAGTAATATGCCCAGTTTGTACCAAATTGGAACTCCATGGTTAAGCCAGTTGTGACACCTAAGGCAAAGTTAATACCAAAGAGTTTTCCCCAGAATTTAGTCATATCCTTATAAATTTCTTTACCAGAAATCACATAGGTGGTTTCCATAATGGCAAGAATAAAAGCTAAACCGAGTGTTAAAGGCACAAAAATAAAGTGATACAACGCGGTCATTGCAAATTGGAACCGCGAAAGATCGACCACGCTTTCAGAAATCATCAACGTGTCTCCTGAGTTTGGGAAGGACTGCCAGCAATACGCTCAGCAACTTGGTTATCAAAATTTTTAGGAATTGTTGGTGCATCAAACCAGATATTCTTAATAATTAATAAAAGAATAATTTTCACGATTAAGATAATGGTGATTTCTCTAACTAATTTTCGGTTTATATCTTTAGGTTTTGAGCTCATTACATATGCCTATTTGAAAACTCTTTTTATATTATTAACCAAAAATAAACATAAAATAAATAGATAAAACAATTAAAATAAAAAATATATTGTTTTTTATATATAAAACAAATACTTATAATTAATTTAATTAAAAAATATACTAAAATTTATCATTATTTAAAGTTGATTAAAATACTTTGAATTAATAAAATAAATCTGACTAAAACACTTGTATATAATATATTAAAGTCGAGTAAAATACTTTGAATTATATTTTTTAAACCAACTAAAATACTTTGGATTATATTTTTTAATTTATAAATAATCTAAATGATTCTTAAATTGATTTTTAATTTAAATAAAAATTAAGTAGAGAAAAGATAAAAATTGACCGCGAGTTTTTTATTAAACGGTATGAGTGCATCGCTAAATGACGATGCATTTTTTAGATGAAAAATTTTTAAATTTGCCAAATTATGTCTTTTATCTCGAAAATTTTTAAAGACCTACGCTATTTCTTTTGACTTAAACAATATTCTTATTTTTTAGTTATAGACAGCACACATTCGAGATTTGAGCAGATCTAAAGATCAGGTGTTTTTGTATTTTGATCAATGAAAAATGATATTTTCAGTCATATCGGCTTTAAAAAAGACTTACTCTGAACTGAATAAATCATTAGACACTGAGATTTTTTTGGCAATGTAATGTGACTTACGAAAGCGGATCAAAATAATTTGTGCTTGGAACTCGAGTTCACCAAATTCAGGCTCGACTTGTACATAGTGCAGTTGACCAAATTCATCACGAACACGTGCTTGTGCTGAAAATCCTGGGCGTGCGTTACCACTAGAAACAGTCGCTAAACGTCCTAATAAATTTACAGTTGTTGGGGTAAATTTAGGTTTAATGACTTGGTCTAAGCAATGAATCATAAATACAGTAAAAAAAATCGCGATGACTGACGCAGGTAAAATGACATAATACCAAGGGAAAAATTGTTGCTGACTTGCAAAAATACACAGTTGTAAAAAATAGCCTGCAAAACTGAAATTAATCAGCAAAAATACAAAAATAAGAACTTTAGCAAATTTAACTTGTAGTAATGGGGCATTGGTTAGCCAGTCAGGAGAAATTCTTTTAAGAAAAGTACTGGGTCTTAACCCAAAATAATAACCAATAGTTTCAGCCATGCTTAATAAAATTAGCGCTAGAACACTTAAATGAAAAGGCATTAAGTCATATTCTAAAAAAAACGCAAGCATGGCTGTCCCTAGTCGTAAATTATGCTTCTACGATGTAAATACCACCGTCAGAATGTACTTTGATATTGACCTTTTCAAGTGTATCACCTAAGCAAGGTCCAGAAATACATTCACCTGTTTCAACATCAAACAAAGCACCATGTGTTGAACATTCAATATATTCACCATCGCGATCTAAAAACTGATTTTCTAAAAACTCAAGCTCAGTTTGTAGGTGAGGGCATACATTTTGATAGGCGTAAAATGCACCATCACGTTGAGTGATAAAAATAGTATGACCTGTCATGGTATCAAATGCACGTGCTTCACGTTCTGGAATTTCTTCCGTCATAGCAATTTTTTCTGACATTTTATGCACATTCCTTTTTGAAATTTTCTAACAAGAGCGTGTAATCTGCAAGGTCTAAACGTGGTCCAAAACGTGATACCACTTCACTTGAAATCAAAATTGCCAATTGCGCTGCATTTTGTAGTGATTCTCCAGCATTTAAAGCATACAAAAATGCACCTGCAAAAGCATCACCAGCACCATTGGCATCGACAGCAACAACTTTACGACCTTGAACATGAAGTTGTTGTTCTTGATTAGCAACCAATGCACCTTTAGCACTCAATGTAATGACAACGTCATGACTTAGTAATTTCAATTTTGCCATAGCTGCATCAACAGAATCAGTTTCTGTATACATCATTGCTTCTTGTTCATTACAAAAAATGAGGTCTACACCATCATCAATTAATTCATTTAAGCCTGTACGTGCATATTGCACCATAGCTGGGTCAGATAATGTGAGTGCGATTTTAACACCATTTTCACGGGCAATTTGTCGAGCAATTTTGACTGCTGCACGTGCAGAGTCACTTGTTGATAAATAACCTTCAATATACAGCCATTTTGCTGTTTTTAAGGGTTCAAAATCCATTTGCACATCTGATAATTCAGCCGTGATGCCTAAATAGGTATGCATAGTACGTTCAGAGTCTTCGCTCACTAAAACCATGCAGGTTCCTGTTACACCTTCGCTGATAGACTTTTCTGAGGTTTGAATATCTGCTTCATTTAAACCATTTAAGTAAATCGCACCGAGTTCATCATTTCCAACACGGCATGCATAAAATGCAGAAGCACCTAAGGCACTAAATGCCACAGTTGTATTGGCAGCAGAACCACCAGAAGCTTGACCTTTATAAACTTGACTAGCTTTTAAATTATTATAAAGTTGAGTTTGGGTTTCACCATCGGTGAGTTGCATGGTGCCTTTTTGCAAATTTTGTTCAGCTAAAAATGTATCAGATACTGTAAATTCTTGGTCAATGAGTGCATTACCAATTGCAAAAAGATCAACTGTAGCCATGTTATTCATCACATCTAGGGTTTTAAAAAGCTAAAGTTTACACGAATGCTCAGTTTTACCATAGTTTGTTGAAGAAAATTCAGCTTAAAGGTCAGATTTCATTAACTTTACAAGGTTTTATGATAAAACCAATATACGTTCATAAAGTAGGTAGAGAAATATGCCAAAAATGCAACAAGCTCTGATTGGTGTGGGCGTCATGCTTATAGATGATGCACAGCAAGTTTTATTAGGTAAAAGAGTTAAACAAGATGAATCAGTCACATGGTGTTTTCCCGGTGGAAAAGTCGATGAACATGAGTGTTTTGAAAAAGCCGCTGTCAGAGAGTTATTTGAAGAAACTCAATTGAAACTTACTGCCGAACAGGTACAAGTTTTTATGTTAATGAATGATGTGGAACGTAATTATTTAAACTTGACTGCTGGCGTGGTTTGTCAGCTTGACAGTTCGCAGCATGATTTAATACAGTCTATTCAAGTGACTGAACCTGAAATATTCGAGTGTTGGCAATGGTTTGCTTTGGATACTTTGCCTGAAAATCTATTTCCTGAAACACAAGTGATGGTGGATTATTGGTGCAAGAAACCCATTGATGCGAGATTTACTGTGTATAAACTTGCCAATGTTTAACTTGAGTGTATTACGCTAAAAATAAAAATGTTTACGCTGTGAAAGCCTTAAGCTCAAATTAAGCTGCTTAGCGAATGATGAGACTTTCTTCGATATTTAGCATGCTGTCATGGAAAATCTCAAATCCGAACTTATTTCAAAAGTTCCTCAAGTCACTTTGCTGTTTTGGATCACTAAAATATTTGCCACAACATTTGGTGAAACCGCAGGTGATGCTGTGTCGATGTCCATGAATTTGGGCTACTTGGTCAGTACTTTTATTTTTGCATTTATTTTCATTGCTTTTGTATTTTTTCAAGTCAAGGCTAAAACTTATCAGCCATATTTGTATTGGTTTACCATTATTGCCAGTACGACAGTGGGAACGACTTTAGCGGACTTTGTTGACCGTTCATTGGGCATTGGCTATTTGGGAGGCAGTACTTTATTACTCAGTTTAGTGCTGATTTCATTATATAGCTGGTACAAAGTTGAAGGGACAATTTCTCCGCATTCGATTGATCGTCCTCGTACAGAACTATTTTATTGGTTGACCATTACCTTTTCACAGACTTTAGGTACAGCTTTGGGCGATTGGTCATCAGATACAGCAGGATTAGGATATACAGGCGGTATTTTCTTATATGTGGGTTTATTGGCAGTGATTGTGGCTTTATATTTTTGGACGAAAGTATCACGGACTTTATTGTTTTGGGCAGCTTTTGTACTTACACGTCCTTTAGGTGCAGTTGTTGGCGATTTCTTAGATAAACCATTAGATCATGGCGGTTTGGATTTAAGCCGTTTTGCTGCATCTGCGGTGCTGTTAGTTGCGATTTTATTCTGTATTTTCTTATCAAAAAAATTCAATCAGGCTCAAATACAGCATTCTTAATGTTGTGTTTAAAGTTTTGTTATGATCGAGCTTTCCAAAGTGAAAAGCTCGATATGTTAAAAATAATTCAAATTACGATGATTTCCATTCTGATATTAGCCATTTTAAAATTCTCGTGAAAACTTGAAAGGTCAATAAAATTAAAATACCAAGTGAATAAGTCGGAATTTTTGCTATGGTATGTTGTTTATTAGATGAATTAGATTGAAATCTGCATGTATAATGTCATATTAGGTCTTATATTTCATATTATTTAGGAGATCACATGACTGTAGATGTCACTGAAACCTTAGCCCAAACTGTCCATCCTGCGTTTCAGTTGGTACGTCAACACCATGTTGAAGCTTTAGATATTTTCGTTTCAGAATATAAACATAAAGTGACAGGTGCTGTGCATTTTCACTTAGCAACTGAACATGATGAAAATGTATTTTTAGTTGCGTTTCGTACGCAACCGATGGATTCTAAAGGTGAGGCGCATATTTTAGAGCATACTGCATTATGTGGTTCTGAAAAATTCCCTGTACGTGATCCATTCTTTTTGATGATTCGCCGTTCACTCAATACTTTTATGAATGCGTTTACCGCAGCAGATTGGACGGCTTATCCATTTGCAACACAAAATAAAAAGGACTTCCAAAACCTTTTAGAAGTGTATATGGATGCTGCATTTGCAGCGAATTTGAATCCATTAGATTTTGCACAAGAAGGCATTCGTATTGAGCTAGAAAATGGCGAACCTGTATATAAAGGTGTTGTTTTTAATGAAATGAAAGGAGCAATGAGTTCTCCTTCAGATCAGCTTTATCATCAGTTGGCACATCATTTATTTCCAAAAACCACCTATCACTACAACTCAGGTGGTGATCCAAAAGACATTCCAGATTTAACTTATGATGAATTGGTGACTTTCTATAAATCACATTATCATCCAAGTAATGCTGTATTTATGACCTTTGGTAATCATTCTGCTTATGAGTTACAAGAGCAGTTTGAAAAATTAGCCTTAGCAAAATTTAGCAAAGGTGAAACTTTATATTCAAAACCAGAGCAACGTTTAACAGCACCAATTACCGTGCAAGAAAGTTATGCTTTAGATGGTGATGATTTAAAAGATAAGACTTATCATGTACTTTCATGGTTATTACCTGAGGCGAGCAATATCAAAGTTCGTTTAGGTATGCGTTTAGTCGAAGGCGTCTTGTTAGAAAATTCAGCATCACCTTTACGTCATTATTTGGAAACGTGTGGTTATGCACAGTCTACAGGTCCATTTATGGGGGTAGATGACTCAAATTTTGAAATGACTTTCTATTGTGCAGTACAAGGTTCAAATCCTGAACATACAGAAACATTTAAAAATGGCGTATTGAGTATTTTACAAGAAGCTGCGTCTAAACCTGCTGATCCTGAGATTGTTGAAGCAATTTTGCATCAAATTGAATTACATCAGCGAGAAATTGGTGGAGATGGTACCCCTTATGGGTTGTCGTTGATTCTCAATGGTTTAGCAAGTGCAATACACCATAATGATCCAGTACATGTTTGGGATGTAGATACTGCAATTGCTGAAGTGAAAGAAGAACTCAAAGACCCAATGTGGTTGTCAAACTTGATTCAAACTTATCTTTTGGATAATCCACACCGTGTACAACTGACTTTAGTGCCTGATGCACATAAATCTGTACAAGATGTTGAAGAAGAAAAAGCACGTTTAGCAAAAATCGGTGCAGCATTAACAGAGGCTGAAAAAGCAGAAATTATTGCACAAACAGAAGCATTAAAAATCCGTCAAGAAACCCCTGATGATTTAGATTTATTGCCAAAAGTCGGTTTAGAAGATGTACCCGCAGATTTGACGATTGTGCAAGGTCAACTTCGTGAAATTATTTGTAATCAAGTTGATACACCATTAAATTTATATCATGCAGGAACCAATGGTATTTATTATCAACAAGTATTGATTCAAATTCCTGATCAAATTGTAAAATCACCCTATTTTAACTTGTTATCAGTTTTGATGGGTGAGGTTGGTGCGGGTCAATATGACTATTTAGAGCTGCAACAATTACAAACTGCGGTCAGTGGTGGTTTGGGAATGGGGGCTTCATTACGTTCTAAAGCTGATGATAAAGGCAAAATCACAGCATGGTTAACTTTAACAACCAAATCTTTAGCTCATAAATTAGACGCAATTCAATTACTCAAGTTGGCATTTGAAAAATTACGTTTTGATGAAAAAGATCGTATTTTAGAGTTATTACAACAGCGTAAAACACGTTGGGCAGCGCGTTTATCAGGTTCAGGTCATAGCTATGCGATGCAAATTGCATCACGAAATATGAGTGCTTTGGCAAAACGTGATTATGATAATACAGGACTAGGTGCATTAAACTGGTTGGTAGACTTAGTTACACGTATTGAAAAAGATGAAGTTGCATTTAATGACTTTATTGCAGAATTGAAAGCAATTCATCGTGGCTTAATGCTTGCACCAAAACAGTTTTTATTGGTATGTGAAGAGCAACAATCTGATCGTTTATTGGAAGAGATTCAAACGGTTTGGGATAAATTAGATGTAGATCATTCAACAGTTTTATTAACAGAAGTTGAGCCGTCATCGAGTGACAATGATGAAGCATGGTTGATTCAAGCCAATGTACAATTTTGTGCCTCTGCATATCAAGCAGTGGAAGTTGCACATCCAGATGCTGCACCATTAATGGTGCTTGCAGGTTATTTACGTAATGGTTTCTTACATAGTGCCATTCGTGAGAAAGGTGGTGCATATGGTGGCGGTGCAAGTTATGATGGCAATGCCTGTGCTTTCCGTTTTTATAGTTACCGCGATCCACGTTTAGCAGAAACATTTGCAGACTTTGAAGCGAGTTTAGATTGGTTGATCAATACTGAACAGCAACCGCACCAACTTGAAGAAGCGATTTTAGGCTTAGTGTCGAGTATGGATAAACCAGGTTCACCAGCAGGTGAGGCAATTACAGCATGTTATGCCTTATTGCATGGTCGTACGCCTGCTTTTAGACGTCAAATGCGTGAACGTTTATTGCGTGTGACGTTGGATGATTTAAAACGTGTTGCACAAACTTACTTAATCGGTCAAAAGCCAACAAAAGCAGTGGTTGCGCCATTCGCCAAAAAAGAGGCTTTAGAGCAATTAGGTTTTGAAATCAAAAAAGTGAATTAAAACCAATATTTTTTGGAGAATTTTATGTCGTTCAAAAATTTTGAACGCACACCATTGAATCTGAGCATCTTTATGATGCTCAGTTTTGGTTGGGTGGCATCTGCTTGTGCCGATGATACGGCATCCATTAACCCTGCAAGTACTCAAGCTTGTGTCGCATTAGAATCAAATGCAGATCGTTTAGCTTGTTATGATGCAATTTTTAAGGTAGATACTGCTTCATCTGCACAGGCACCTGTGGTCGTATCTGAGCAGCGAGCAGCAAAAGAATTACAAGTTGTAAAAGAAGAACCACAGGGACTGAAAGCTAAAATTGAAGATAAGGTCGAAAACTTATTTTCAGTACATGGTGCAAAAATTGACCCTAACAGCTCATTATTAGATAAACGATGGGAACTATCGCCAGACAGTAAACTGGGTACATGGAATATTCGTGCGCATCAACCTGTATATTTACTGCCAGCCTATTGGTCAAGTAATAAAAATGAATTTCCACACAGCCCAAATCCACAAAATACTGTTGATGAAGCTCAAGACCTAAAGTCAACTGAGGCAAAATTTCAGATTTCTTTAAAAACCAAAGCAGTTGAAAACTTAATTGGTGATAATGGTGATGTGTGGTTAGGTTATACACAGTCTTCACGTTGGCAAGTGTATAACGAAGATGAGTCACGTCCTTTCCGTGAAACAAATTATGAACCAGAAGCCAGTTTAATTTTTAGAACCAATTACGATATTTTAGGTTTGCATGGACGTTTGCTTGGATTGACATTTAACCATCAATCTAATGGTCGTTCTGATCCATTATCTCGAAGTTGGAATCGTGTCATGTTAAATCTTGGCTTTGAAAAGGACAATTTTGCCCTAATGGTGCGTCCTTGGTATCGCTTAGATGAAGATGCAAAAGATGATAATAATCCTGATATCAAAGATTATGTTGGACGTGGCGATGTAACCGCATTTTATCGTTGGAAAGAGAATGAATTTTCTTTGATGTTACGACATTCTTTAAAAGGTGGTGATGACTCACATGGTGCAGCACAGTTTGATTGGGCATTTCCAATTAAAGGTAAACTGCGTGGGCATTTCCAACTCTTTGATGGTTATGGTGAAAGCTTGATCGATTATAATCATCGTGCAACCTATGTTGGTTTAGGTGTATCGCTCATGAATGCTTATTGATGATCAGCATGATAAAAAACCACTCAAAAGAGTGGTTTTTTATTGCCATTTTAGCCCACCTGAATTTCAGCGGTTGGATGGCTAACACGACTTTTCTTGGGTGTTGCGATTAAATAAGCAAGAGTTAAAGGACCTAAACGACCTGCAAACATGAGAAACATTAAAGCAATTTGGCTGCCTGCATGTAAATCTTCGGTAATACCACGTGATAATCCCACTGTACAGGCGGCAGATACTGCTTCAAATAATAAATCTAAAAAGCGTTTATTGGGTTCTAAAATAAGAAGTGTAAAAAAGCCAATTAAAATGAGCATCGAAGTAATGGCGATGACTGCTAAGGCTTTAAATGTCGCTTGATAGGACACAGAGTGTTTAAAAATTGTTAGCTCATCGGAGCGTCTTAGAAAGGTAATAACACTTAAAACCATAATGGCAAAAGTTCCAACTTTAATACCACCAGCCGTACTTAAAGATCCTCCACCAATAAACATTAAGACCATTGTCACTAAGGCAGAAGCATTACTCATATTGCCAACTTCAAGGCTATTAAAGCCAGAGGAGCGCGGAACGGTAGCATGGAACCATGCATTTAATGCTTGATCACCGATCGACATTGAAGCGAGAGTGAGCGGATTACGTGCTTCTAATAACCAAATCACAATAAAAGCAAAAAGATTTAAAATTGCGATAGTCGAAAGAATTAACTTGCTATTGGGACTGAGTTTTTTCCAACGTTTTGCACGTTTAATATCCATTAAGACTAAAAAGCCTATTCCTCCAATAATATAAAGCATACTAATGGTAAAAGTGACCATATATTGGTTGGAAAAGCTCATTAAGCTATTGGGAAATAAGGAAAATCCACCATTGTTAAAGGCTGAAATACTATAAAAAACAGCATAAAATAATGCATGTTTAAACTCATATTGCCCTGTCCAAGCAATGGTTAAAATAATTGTGCCAATCAATTCAAAAAATAATGAATAGATCAGTACACCTTTTACAGTAAATGTTGCTTTTGCAAGACTGGTTTGCCCAATGGTTTCTTGTGCCATGATTTGCTGTTTCAGCCCAATTTTCGGTGAAAGACTCAGTGCTGCCAAAATCGCAAAAGTCATAAAGCCTAAGCCACCACATTGGATGAGCAGCATAACCACAATTTGCCCAAATAGAGTGAACGTATCTCCGATATTGACCACAGAAAGCCCTGTAATCGTGACGGCAGAAGTTGCTGTAAATAAAGCTTTAATCCACGGCAAATCACCATGATGCGCAAATGGTAATTTAAGTAAAAGTGTCCCAATCAAAATAAAACTTAAAAAACCAAGTGCAAGTAAACTTGGTGGGCTTAAGTTAATTTGATTGTGCTTTTTATTAATAAGTTCTTTTTTATAAAATTTCATTTTATAAGAAACGATTTGAAAGTTGTCTTAACTGTTCTACAGGACCTTCGACAATTAAAATGTCTTTTTCCTGTAAAATTGTCCCTGGTGCAATCTGATACAATACATGAGAACCACGTTGTAACAATAACGTATGAATTTCATTATTGCTATCATCCATCAACGTTTGAAATTGAGCACCTTGTAAATTTGAAGCAATTTCAATTTTGACAATGTAACGTTCATTATTGAGTGCCATATAACGACGAACCATAGGGTAGCTTAATGATTGCGCAATTCGTATTCCCATATCTTCTTCAGGATGAATGATTTGTTCAATTCCTAAATGAGATAAAATCATATGATGCGCTTTAGATTTAGCTTTCACTAAAATTTGCTTGATACCTAAGTTTTTCAGATGCAGTACACATAAAATACTGGCTTCAATATCATCACCAATGGCAACGACAACAGCATCACAATTTTTAATATTCAGTTCGGCAAGTACATGTTCATCAGTTGCATCAGCAATAACCGCATGACTAATTTGATCTGCAATATTTTCGACATTTTTTTTCAGTGTATCAATGCCAATCACATCATGATTTAACTGCGTAAGTTCGAGCGCAACTGTGCCACCAAAACTACCTAAACCAATGACCGCAAACAGTGCCATAATTTAACCTATCCTTACCATTGCAGATCAATTATTGAGAATAATGAATAAAATGGATTTTTAAAATATCGACAATTTTCTATTTTCACAGGCTATTTTATATTTAAAGCCAAGTTCAGCCAATGTATAGATCATGATAAAGCAGTAAACACCTAAATCTGATATTGATATTTAAATAAAAAATATATAAATATCAATTGATTGAATTTATTTTTTAATATTATTTTTAAGTTTTTCTTATTAGATTAAGTCGTTTATACACAATCATTCTGCAATTTTAAAGCGTATTCGTGCTTCAGATCATTTAAATGTCATCAGATTTAAAACATTTTTTGTTAGCTTGGTTAGGCTAGAAAGTCAGAAGAAGAGTACATTAAAATGGATGATAAAAAAATTTATAAAATTTTACAGCATTGGTTTCCTTTACTTCGCAATGCAGAAGTTCCGAAGAAAAAAGATCGTCAAAGTTTTGAAACTTTTTTGCAGTGGATAGATGCTGCTGTTTTTGGAAATCAGTGTTATTTAATGAAAATGAAACCTGATCATTTTTTTGATAATGAGCTTGAAAAATCGACTATTTTTCAAGATGAGCGAGTAGACATTGAGTGCTTAAAACAAAAAATTATCGCCAAAGCTCAGCCTATTTTAGAGCACTATGAGCAACATAAAAATGTGATTGGACGTTATTATAATGTTCATGATCAAGTATTAGATATTGTTTTAGAAGAAATTTTAGACTTGGCACAACAGTACAAATTTGAATTGCTGTTGATTTATGCTGAAGATTATTATTGGTTACTTGTCCCTGATGATGAAGCAAAAATAGAAAAATTTTGTAAAGCATTTAGTAAGCAATTTAAGCATCAAGAGATTAAAATTGAGCATTATGAAAAGTATCAATGTAGCCGCTCTACTTAAATTAAAGTTTTTACAAAAAGATGACTGTTTTCTTTCATGTAAGTTTGTTTAATTAAGACTTACTTTTTATTTATCTATTGATTTAAAAGAAAAAAATGATGACCCAAAATATTTATGAAATTTTTCAAGAGATTATTCCTGAATTAAAACAGCAAGATTTACCTGATGATTTAGATGATTATTATACGTTCAGCGAATGGATGAATGAATCTATCCAAATTTGGCACTACATTGAAATGAAAGAATTTTATAATCATGACATTGAAGATAACCATTTTTTAATAGAAAAAAATGTGGATTGTCATGTGATTGATCAGAAAATTTCTCAGGCGGTTGATCAGTTAATTGAACAGAATAAAGGAAATAAATATATCGATTTACTGGATGAAACCTATGAAATTTTCTTCAATACTTTGCAAGAAACTGCAGAACAACAACAATTGTCTTTATTGGTTGTGGTCAAAGAAAATCCAGATTGGATATTTATTCCAAAACAAAACGATGAAAAATTAACTGAAATCGCCGAATTGTTTAATGCAACATTTGATGAAGATGGCGACCTAACAATGTTTGTCTATTAAACGCGATTCGCTCTTTTATTTTCGCTATTGATTACAAAATTTTTTAGTAAAGAAAAAATTATGACCCAAAATATTTATGAAATTTTTCAGAACATTTTTCCTGAATTAAAACAGCAAGATTTACCTGATGATTTAACAGAATTTACCGTTTTTAGAGATTGGTTGAATCAAAAGCATTCTTTTATTCAATATGTTGAAATTAAAGAATATGATGCCAATGGTATTGATGAAAGTACGATATTTAAACAAAAACAACTGGATACAGAAGCATTAAATCAAGCGATTGAAAATGAAGTAGATCGCTTATTTGAGTCATTTGAATATGATGATGAAGATGACGCTGCAAATGATATCGTGTGCCAACAACAAAAAGTTGAAGAAATCTTATTTGATCAAATCAAGCTTTTTGCTGAGCAAAAACAATTGTCATTACTGGTTATTTTTCGAGAAAATCCGTATTGGTTGGTGGTGCCAACGCAAGATGAATTGCAACTACAACGGATTGTAGATGTATTTAATCAAAGTTTTAAAAACGATGATCTCACGATGGGGATGTATTAATTTTTGTATTCACTATAGCCTTAAAATCTAAAATAAATATTTTGAAAATTTCATCGCTTGGACATGATATTTGAGTATATTAGAAGAAATTTTCAAAAAATAAATGTTTATGTCTGTTCGTGAAAACACTGCTGCACGTATTCCTAAGTACATTGCCATTCGAGATGCGATTGCCCATGAAATTGAGTCTGGGCAATTAACTGCTAATACTAAACTCACTTCTGAGCGTGTGCTTTCTGAACAGTTTGTAACGACACGTGTTGCAGTTCGGGAAGCACTTTTAGCCTTAGAAATGGATGGTTTAATCTATCGTTTAGACCGCCGTGGTTGGTTTGTACGTGCGCCACGAATTATTTATCGTCCACAATCAACTAAAAGTTTTAACCAATATGTGACAGAGCAAGGCGGCATACCGAGCACTGAGTTGATTTCAGCAGAGTTACTACCAGCCACACAGTGGGATGCAACACATTTAAATATTGCAGTCGGTGATGAGATCTATTCGATTTGGCGTCGACGTAGTATCAACGGTCGTCCTGTTGTTGTTGAGCATTTGCGTGTAAATGCGTGTTTATTTCCTGATTTTTTAACACAATCATTAGAAGATTCGATCACCATCTTGATGGCTGAACATTATCAGCGTCAATTAACACGTGCGCATATTAACCTATATCCAACCGCATTTTCAGAGCAGCAAGCAAAAGCTTTGCATGTCAATGTCGGCAGTATGGGCTTATATATTTGCCGTACCAATTGTGATCAAAATGGTGTAATTACAGATGTCGATCAAGAATATTGGTTACATGATGTGCTTGATTTGCATTTTGAAGCATCAGAATAATGTATAAAAATAATTAATCTGGTTTAAACCAGATTAATTAAACTGTCACAAACTTTTGTTGAAATACGCTTTATCAAGAAGCAGCATTCGTTAGGAATGTCACATGATTCAGTATTTCAAACAGCATCAAAAAAAGTTTTTTAGCTTAACGATGAGTCTTACAGCAGCGTGTTTAGCGGTTGCTTGTACCACCTCATCAAGCTCAAATGATGTTGAGCAAATTACCGTTTATACCGCAGTGGAAGCGGATCAGCTTAAGCGTTATCAATGGGAATTACGCAAAGCGCATCCTGAATTAAAAGTAAAATGGGTGCGCGATTCTACAGGTGTTATTACGGCTAAATTATTAGCCGAGCAGAAAAATCCGCAAGCTGATGTGGTCATGGGTTTGGCATTGACCAGTTTATTGGTTATGGAAAAAAATGACTTATTACAGCCTTATCGCCCTAAAAATGTCGAACAATTAAAAACAGATTTTTATAGTCAAAAAGAGATTCCAACATGGACAGGAATGACCGCTTGGGAGTCAGCAGTATGTGTCAATACCGTTGAGCTTGCCAAGAAAAAATTACCAATTCCATATACATGGCAAGATTTAACCAAACCGATCTATAAAGGTTTAATCATCATGCCAAATCCTGCATCAAGTGGGACAGGTTATTTAGATGTAACGGCATGGATGCAAATTTTCGGTGAAAAACAAGCGTGGCACTATATGCAAGCGCTCGATAAAAATATTTCCCAATATGTACATTCAGGTTCTAAGCCTTGCAAAATGGCTGCACAAGGTGAAGCGGTCATTGGAATTTCATTTGGTTATCCTGGCTTTAAGCTGAAATCACGCGGTGCACCTTTAGCAATTATTTATCCTACAGAAGGTTTAGGTTGGGAAATGGAAGCTTCAGCGATTTTGAAAGGGACGAAAAACCGCAGCAGTGCAGAAAAATTTATTGATTGGACAGTGAGCCAAGCAGCAAATGAAGCCTATGCACAAAATTTCTCCATGGTTGCGCATCAAAATGTGCAAAGTCAAAACCAAGATTTCCCTAAAAATCTTGCTCAGCAGTTGGTAAAAAATGATTTTTATTGGGCAGCCGAGCAACGTGAATCCATTCTAAAACAATGGTCAGCACAATTTGAAAAGTAATTGAACCATTGATACAAAATAAGGTCTTCAGTCTTAGGTGCAATATGCAAATCCCATCGCATTTACAAAAGAGTCAAACAGGGCATGTCATGCCAAACACAGCAGGACATCTGCTTGCAACGCTTAGAACATTTAAAATGACAGAATCAAAAACAGTGCTTGAAGCGGTTGATATTCAAAAATCTTTTGGGAAAACCAGAGTTTTAGAACATATTAATTTAGATTTAAAAGCAGGTGAGTTTGTTAGTTTTTTAGGACCTTCGGGCTGTGGAAAAACCACACTATTACGCATTATTGCGGGGCTAGAACAGCCTGATTATGGCAAAGTCATTAAGCAAGAGATTGACATTACTCATTTTAATACGGCAAAACGTAAATGTGGCATTGTTTTTCAAAATTATGCGTTATTTCCAAATTTAACAGTTGCGGAAAATATTGCATTTGGTTTGCATAAAAAACAATGGTCTAAACCGCAAATTCAGGCACGGATCACTGAACTGCTCGATTTGATTGAGTTGCCAAACATCGCTGAGAAATATCCCAACCAATTGTCAGGTGGACAGCAACAGCGAGTTGCTTTAGCGCGCGCGATTGCACCAAAACCTGATTTGTTATTGTTGGATGAGCCTTTGTCTGCTTTGGATGCCTTGGTACGTTTAAACTTACGTCAAAAAATTCGAAATATTCAACGGCAGTTAAATCTGCCTGCGATTATGGTCACGCATGATCAAGAGGAAGCTTTAAGTATTTCTGACCGTGTTGCAGTGATGAATAAAGGTGTGATTGAACAACTGGATACGCCACATAATATTTATTACAAACCACAAACGCGTTTCGTGGCGCAGTTTATTGGCAGTATGAATTTTATGCAGGCAGTAGCAGTAGATGCACATTGTTTAAAAATTGCAGCGCAAGATGTACTGGAGTTTCCACATTTAACATGTGTTCAAGGTGAACATTTTGAAATAGCATTTCGACCTGAAAATATAACGTTATTTACACAGCATGATCTTACTGATTTGCAGCAACAAGCGACAGGTTTAAAAATGCCCATTCGTATATTAAATATGGAATTTTTAGGGGCAAAACGTCGTTTATTTTGTGAATTAAAAAACCAAAATTTACAAGAAAAAGCGACTGTCATTCAGGTCGATATTGATCATCAGCACATGGCAGCGATCGCAGATGATATGTATTTATATGTGCCTATGCATGCTTTACATGTGTTTGATTCACGAGGGCATGCAAGATGTTAAATCAGTCTGCGGCAGATGCTTTGTTAAAAAGTCAAACAGCACATCGTTCTCGTTATTCCTTGCGTTCAAGTATGGTGCTTGCGGTTGCTGCTATTTTATTGACTTTGAGTTTAATTGCACCGTTATTCATGCTGATGCAAAGCGCATTTTTAAATGAACAACGACAATTTGTAGGCTTAGAAAATTTTATTCAATATTTTGCCAATCCTGCCTTAATATCATCCATTTTTAATTCAATATGGGTGTCCTTGACGGCGATGTTGATCACAGTCAGTTTGGCAAGTATTTATGCTTTTGCATTGACCAATTGTAATATTCGCGGCAAAGCTTTTTTTAAAACCGTGGCATTTTTACCGATCCTTGCACCCTCTATTTTGCCATCTTTGGCATTGGTGTACTTATTTGGGCAACAAGGTGTTTTGAAAGGTATTTTAGGCGATGTCGAAATTTATGGTCCGCTTGGTATTTTAATCAGCTATTGCTTTTGGTTATTTCCAGCCATGGTCATGTTAATGATGGGCGCATTTCGTAATATTGATCAGCGTTTAATTGAGGCATCGCATTCTTTAGGAAAAAATACGTGGCAAACGCATAGGGCAGTGACTTTACCTGCGATCCGTTATGGTTTGGTCAGTGCCTGTTTGGTGGCATTTACCTATGTCATCACCGATTTTGGTATTCCTAAAGTCATTGGTGGCTCATTTAATATGATGGCTTTGGATGTTTATAAACAGATCATTGGTCAACAAAATATGAATATGGGCGCAGTGATTTCAATTTTATTGTTATGTCCTGCGGTGTTGGCATTTATTTTTGATCGTTACCAAAGTCGCCGTCAAGAACGTTATCAAAATTTTCAAATCCAACCTTATCGTATGCACAGTCATCCTACACTTGAAAAAGCTTTAATGGTGTTCTGTAGTTTGATTTCTGGCGGCATTGTACTGATTATTGTGACCGCAGTTTTGGCATCTTTTATTCGCTATTGGCCATATGATTTGTCTTTAACATTCAGTCATTACCGTTTTGATTATGTTGATGGTGGTGGTTGGGCGAGTTATTTTAATTCGATTAAATTGGCATTGTTAAGCACTGTAGTCGGGACGATTTTAATCTTCATCATTGCTCTATTTACGGAGCGTTTTAAAAGTCATCCGATGTTAAAAAATTATGTGCAAATGTTGGTGCTATTGCCTTTGGCTGTACCTGGTTTGGTACTCGGGATTGCCTATATCTTATTTTTTAATACACATGAAAATCCATTGTCATGGCTATATGGCAGCATGATGTTATTGGTGATTTCAACCATTATTCATTATTACACTGTGCCACATTTGACTTTGAGTAATGCCATTAAACAAATTCCGACACAGCTTGATCATGCTGCACAAAGCTTGGGGACTTCACATTGGAAAATGTTTCATAAAGTGTATTTACCACTGACTTTCCCTGCTTTATGTGATGTATCGGTGTATTTATTTGTCAATGCCATGACCACGGTTTCCGCAGCAATTTTCCTGTACTCGCCTGATACCAATTTGGCTTCAGTGGCGGTGCTCAACATGGATGATGCAGGGGATACCGTAGCTGCAGTGGCAATGAGTATTTTGATTCTTGTAACCTCTTGTGTGGTTAAACTTTTACATTGGTTTTTTACACGCAAAATGATGCAGTCAAGTCAGCGTTGGCGTGAACATTCACATTAGAGCTTATATGAATATTAGATTTAAGTTGCTTATTTTAAACATCTTTTAAAGCGATTTTTTAAGCATTTTTCACAAAAAATTAATCACTTTCTTTCGAGGGTTTAGCAGACTTCACCCTGAAAAAAGTAGATCAGTAGAGGAATACGTATATGCAAACAGCAAAAACAGATCTGATCATTGTTGGCGCAGGTATTTTGGGTTTATCGGCGGCAATTCAAGCGGCAGAGCAAGGACTAAAAGTAAAAGTCTTTGAAAAAGATGCACAACCTGTTGGCGCAACTCGTCGTAACTTCGGCATGGTTGGCACATCAACACTGAGCCGCCCAGATGCAAAATGGCGTGAATATGCTTTAGCAACACGTGAGTTTTATCAACGGATTCAGGCACAAACGGATATTTCATTTCAACAACGTGATGGTTTATATGTGGCAAATACAGCACTTGAATGGCAAGTCTTAAATGAGTTTGCACAAGCTGCACCACATTATCAGATTCCAGTGACTTTATTATCAAAACAGCAACTCTTTGAAAAATATCGCTATTTTAATCCTGAAACAGCAATTCGTGGTGCTTTACTTTTTCATGAAGATTATTCAGTAGAGCCGCATTCGGTTGGATTAAGTTTATTGCAATATGCAGAAAAACTGGGTGTAGAGATTTATTGTAATGCTTGTGTGCTACAGACCCAATCTTTGCAAGGCACAGCACATATTCGTTTGGCAACAGGGCAAACATTCACAGCAAATAAAGTTTTAATCTGTCATGGTGAAGTGACTCAATTACTTTATCCCGATCTATTACAACAAAAAGGGTTGTTGCGCTGTACTTTGCAAATGGCGATGACAAAACCTTTAAAAGTTACTTTAAATTCTTCAATTTATTCAGGTTTATCAATCTCTCGTTATCCTGCTTTTGAAATTTGCCCAAGTCATCAAGATTTAAAAAATCAATCACAAACAGGCTTAGTCGAAACATACGGTATTCATATCCTCATTAAGCAAAATCAATTTGGACAACTTATTTTGGGCGATAGTCATGAATATTACCCGATTGATGAAACGCCACAATTTAATCAACGAGAAGAAATTAACCAATTTATTTTGCAATATTGTAAAGAAAATATTGGCTTAGAACTGCCTGAAATTGAGTCACGTTGGAATGGTTATTATCTAACGCATCCTACTGAATTGGCATGTGTGACTGAGGCTGAACCGAATATTTTCTTGGTGAGTGCGATTGCAGGTAAGGGCATGACCACAGGTGCAGGATTTATGAAAGAAATGTTAGAAAATTATGTTTTGTAATCTGGTTTAAACCAGATTGTATTATACTGTATTCAATTGAACAAAGGTTAAGCGAAATGAACGCAAATATTGAGTTGGAAAATAAATATTTATTATTAACACCAGGACCATTGTCGACATCTGCAAGTGTCCGCCGTGTCATGCAGCGAGATTGGTGTACGTGGGACAAAGAATATAATGGATTGGTGCAAGACATTCGTCATCGTTTGGTCGCATTGGCAACACAACATACTGAAAAATATAGCGCAGTATTGATGCAAGGCAGTGGCAGTTTTTCAGTTGAAGCGGTTTTAGGTTCCGCTATTCCACACAATGGTAAAATTTTAATTATCAATAACGGTGCTTATGGCGCACGTATGGTGCAAATGGCGCGTTGTTTAAAAATTGATGTGGTTGAATTGGCATATGCTGAAACACAAATTCCAAATTTAGCAGACATTGAAAAAGTACTAGAAGATGACAGCATCACGCATGTTTCGTGTGTGTATTGTGAAACGACAACAGGTTTACTTAACCCGATTCAAGAGATTGGTAAAATTGTCAAAGCGAAAAATAAAGTGTGGATCGTAGATGCGATGAGTTCATTCGGCGGCGTGCCAATGGATATTGCAGATTTAGAGATCGACTTTTTAATTTCCAGTGCCAACAAGTGTATTCAAGGTGTACCAGGATTTGGTTTTATTATTGCAAAAAATGAACAATTACAATCATGTAAAGGCTTAGCGCGTTCAGTCAGTTTAGACTTATATGATCAATGGAACACCATGCAACAGCATGATGGAAAATGGCGATTTACGTCACCTACACATGTGGTACGTGCATTTTATCAAGCACTTTTAGAACTTGAACAAGAAGGTGGTGTGGCTGCACGTTATCAACGTTACACAAATAACCAACAGCGCTTAGCCGCAGGAATGCAGGCATTGGGCTTTGAATTGGTCTTAGATTCAAACCAACCTCAATCACCGATTATCACCACATTTTTATATCCAAATGAAGCAGATTTTAGCTTTCAAGCCTTGTATGAAAATCTGAAACAAGCAGGTTTTGTGATCTATCCAGGTAAAGTCACTGATTTAAATTGTTTCCGTATTGGCAATATTGGTGAGGTTTATCTAGATGATATTGAAAGACTTTTAAACGCAGTTGAGCAATATCGTCAGGCTTAATTTTATTTTTTACTTATTTATTGATCAATTTAAGGCATAAACTTTTAGGACAAACTTATGAACACTTCAAATTCAGTATTACAAGCCGTCGTTTTTGATTGGGCTGGTACAACAGTAGATTTCGGATCACGCGCACCAATTTTGGCATTTATGGCATTATTTGCAGAGAATAAAGTTGAAATTTCAATTGAAGAAGCACGTGCGCCGATGGGTTTAGAAAAACGTGATCATATTGCCGCTGTGTTAAAAATGCCACGTGTTGCAGATGCATGGCAACAGGCACATGGCGCAGAAGTGACAGTGGCAGATATCGACCGTTTATATCAAGATTTTATTCCATACCAATTAAAAACTATTCCACAATGTTCACAATTGATTTCAGGTGCATTAGAGGCATTTGCAGATATTCGTGCGCGTGGCGCAAAAATTGGCAGTAACACAGGTTATGCGTCGATGATGATTGGTCAGTTAGTTCAAGATGCTGCTGATCAAGGTTATGTACCTGACTGTATTATTACTGCAAGTGATGTGAAGCATGGTCGTCCATATCCTGAAATGCTTTGGAAAAATCTCATTGAACTTGATGTGTCTGACATTAAAACTGTGGTAAAAGTTGATGATACCGTAGTGGGGATTGAAGAAGGCTTAAATGCTGGTTGCTGGACAGTCGGCTTGGCAGTCAGTGGTAATGAAGTCGGTTTAAGTTTTGATGAGTGGTCAGCGCTTTCTAGCGCTGAACAAGCAAACTTAAAAGAAAAAGCCTATGCAAAAATGAATGTATCAGGTGCACATTATGTCATTGATAGTATTGCTGATCTACCTGCGGTATTAGATGCAATTGAGCAGCGCCTAGCAAATGGTGAAAAGCCTTAATGCAGTTTTTGTATAAAAAATACCAGTCTTGATGGCTGGTATTTTTGTAAATGAAGCTTTAGTCATTTTTATAATCACAGTATAGTTTTATTTTACTGATAAAAATAATTTTGTGATGCTAGATAAAATCATAGTGGGTATTTTGATCATCTTTGTTTGTTTGATCATGATTAAAGGGTGTGTATTGAACGCTTTAAAATGTGCACATATATCATTAGGAGACTCGATACCATCAACAGAATGTGATCCTGAAAGACAAAAACAAATGAAAATATCGAAGGAAATGAGTCATGTCTTTATGAAAAAACATTCATCATTTCAGTGCCGTGCCGAAATCAAGCCCAAGATACAAGCACAGATTGATCAAATTTATCAATATGCCTATTATCAAGAACTCAAAAATCAAGACAGTGAAGACCCTAAAGTTTGGAATGAAATTGCAAGATATTATCGTATCGCGGCAGAATATGGCGATTATCGTGCGAATGAGCGTTTACAGTTTTTAATTAAACTTGAAAAAATTTCAATAGATCAAATGTCCCAAGCAGAGGCATTAAAAACCTTAATTGATCGTTTAGCGCAAGATTTGCCTGCACGTGCAAAATATTTACATTATTTATCAAACACAGCGCCAGATCCTAAATATCAACTGCTACCTGATGCAGCACTTTTAGGTGACGCCGATGCTCAGCAGTATTTTTCTGGAAACTTACTGGGCTTTCAGGAGGATGAAACTATAACGAAACGGATGAAATTGTTTGATCAAGTACGTCTATGTGCTTCTAAAAATGGCAATTGGACGGCAACAAACGGTTTGGAAGATGAAACCAATAGTCAAATTTTGTATGCTGACAAAGAAAATCCTGCGTTGTTGGCACAATCTTTAGCTTATAAACAATTGGCACTTAAACAAGGGGATACGGCAATGGCGATCACCTTAGCAGACGCTTTTAATTTAACTAAACCTGAAACTGAGCAGGATCAATTTGATTATAAAGAAAAATATTTAGGTGTGGAAAATGATCTAGAACGTAGCCAACGCTATATAAAAATAAATGAAATTTTAAATAATGCCCCTTATCAGGGTGAAGAAATCGTCCTTTCTGATTTAGATGAAATCGTTCCTTTACCGCCTAAAAAATTACCAAAATGGGATGGTAAACTCGCGATTCAACGTTGGTATGAAGATCAAACGCATGAAAAACCAAGTGAAATATTGATCATGAAACTCGCCCAAGAAAAAGGTTTAGCCCCCAAAACAGGAAAACCTGTGGTCGTTTTGCAGTCGGTGAAAAAGTCACAATAAGCAAATCTTTAATGGATTTTATGATGGAAAATATTTTAATCAGTCTTAGTCTTTTTAAGTGTTATTGTTTTATTAAGTATTATTCTGTATTGAAAAGTGAACTAATTTCACATTTGTAATTTTATAACAAGGCGAATTTCGCTATGCTATAGCGGTTTATGGGTGCATTGATCTAAAAATGTTGAAACGAAGTGGTTGGATTACATTGCTCTTTGCTTTGCTGACGTTCCAAAGTCTTTGGAATGTTGCGGCGGCATTTTGCGTGCATGAAGAAACCACAGTCAGCCAAAGTTCAACGCAACATTTTGGTCATCATCAAATGACTCAGTCTTGTCAAAGTGAATTTAAAATCTCACATGCACCTAGTCATCTTTCCAGTGATTTTTCATTTTTAGAGGATGATCATCAAGATCATTTACCCTCATTTAATGCCATGATTTTGGTCGAAGAACAAGACCATTTTATATTTTCAAATAGCCAAATTATTGCATTAGTCAATGCATTGCCTTGGTATAATTTTTATCAATCGCCTGATCTGACATTAAATAACCCGCCTCCAATTTTAGCCCCACTACAGGTGGGGTAGTCGCAAACAGCCCACCACTTTTCTTTATTTTTTAAAAGTGGGGCATGTTCATGTCAAAAAAATATTTTCAACAACAATCACATGTTGTTGCACAACAATGCTTTAGGCTTAAACATATTGCTTGTAGTGTCGCTTTATTTACATTCGGCTCGTGGGTCAATGCTGCACCAATTTCATTGCAACAAGCACTTGAAAAGACACAGGCTTATCAAGCATCACAGCATATTTGGACGATACAAAGCAATATTGATACTGCCAATATGAAGCAAAGTCAGTTATGGAAAAACCCTGAGCTGAGTATAGAACAAACAGGTTTTGATTCTAATCAAGAACAAGAGCTATCTATTGGTATTTCACAAGAACTGGATGTGTTTGGTGTCAGAAAAGCCAATCGTCAACTGGCGGTATTGGCACAAGATCAAAGCGCATTACAGCAGCAGATTTATCAGGCACAACTGGAACTCGCAGTAAAATATCTATGGTCACAATTGGCGGTTGCTGAGTTAGAAAAGCAGATTACACAAGCTCAATTGAGTGTCAGTGAGGCAAATGTCAATGCGATTCAAAAAAGGTTTCAAGCAGGCAGTGTTGCAGAAGTTGATTTAAAGCGTGCAAAACTCAGCCATAGTGAAAATATACGTTTATTTAAACAAGCAGATTTACAAGTTCAATTGGCACAGCAACAACTGTCCAGTGTGTGGGGCGAGTCAGATAAAACATTAAGTGTGAGAATGCGTCCATCATTGTTGTGGCCGAGTGCAAGTCATGACAATGTTCAACGTTATTTGACAGAAAATTATATTGAAAAATCTCGTCAATTACAGCTAAAAATCTCCAATGCACAAATAGAACAAAGTAAAGCAGCCAGTCGTCCAAATCCCACAGTCAGTTTTGGTGTGAATCGTAGTAAATCACCCGAAAATTCAAGTGAAAACCAAATGATGTTAGGACTAAGTCTGCCACTTAATATTTTTGATCGTCAACAATATCGCGTGCAGGTTCAACAACAAAAACAAGAGGCGCTTACCCAACAACAGTCTTTTTATACACAGCAAAATGCTTTACGCATTGGGACTTTATTGACCGAATTACAAGGTTTAGAAGTGCAGTTTAAAGAGATTGAACACACTCAACTTGTGCTTGCCACTGAAGTACAGCAAAAAACTCTACTGGGATTTAGTGCAGGAAAATTTGCTTTAACAGATGTACAGCAAGCGACTTTGCAACTGCAAGAGATTCGTCAACGTAAAGTTGAATTGTTAAAACGCGCATGGCAAAACGCAATCACGGCTGAAAGTTTAAGTCTTGGTCTAGAACCCAGTGCTGTCATGTCAAATGATAGCTTAGCTGGAATTAATCAAAACCTTTGGGACAATATTCAGTCATTGCCAACGGTAGGGGGAAACTAAAATGATCAAACAAAAATTAGATTTAAATACACAATCAGGAAAAGTTTCTCAGTCTATTTTGATCCTCATTGCTGTCATTAGTACTGCAATTTTAGCTGCGGCATTGATGTGGTGGACGAAAGATCAAGCCAAAACAGATGAACATGGGCATGGTGCAGAAGAATCACATGCGGAGGAAAAAGAACATGCACATGAAGAAGATGAACATGCAGAAGAAGGGCATACAGAAAGTATTGCTTTAACTGCACAACAGTTGGTTGAACAAGGTATTCAGTTAGCTAAAGTTGAACAAGGCAATGTAATGAAGTTGGCAACTTATCCTGCAAAATTGACGGTGAATACTGACCAGCAAGCCCATGTTTCACCTAATTTTAGTGGTCATGTCGAGGCAGTTTATGTGCAGTTGGGACAATCTGTTCAGAAAGGGCAAGTGTTGGCAACTTTACTTGTTCCCGATTTGGTTGACCAACAAGCTAACTTAAAATTAGAGCAAGCCAATTTACAATTAGCAAAACAAGATTATGAGCGTGAACGTCAACTTTGGCAGCAAGGTATTTCTGCTAAACAAGATTATCAACGTGCATATAACGCCTATCAACAAGCACAAATTCAAGTACAAGCAGCTCAATCTCGCTTAAGTGCTTTTGGTACGGCGAGTTCCAGTCGTGGGCAATATCAGCTTAAAGCACCTATTTCAGGTGTGATCAGTAAAAAAGATTTGGTCGTGGGTGAAAATGTGCAACTTGCAGATCAGCTTTTTGTGATTGATCAGTTGAATCAATTATGGCTTGAATTTATTGTGCCGCATGCCGATGTGCAACATTTTAGTCCAAACCGAAAAATTAACTTTAAATCATTACAGTCAGGCAATCATTTTCAAGCAGAAGTGCAAAGTTTAAATACTGAAGCAGATGCACAAACAGGACGTTTACAAGTCAGAGCTAAAGTCTTGTCACAGTCGGTAGAGTTGAAGCCCAATTTAATGGTCAATATTTTATTAGAACAAGGCACGACACAAGGCATTCGTATCCAAAAAAGTGCAATACAGCAAGTTGAAGGACAAAGTGTTGTATTTGTTGTGAAAAATCATGATCAAAAAATAGAGTTTAGCGCCCAGCCTGTACAATTAAATACTGAAATTGATGACCCTGAATGGGTCAGTGTGATTTCTGGCGTCAGTGTCGGACAACAATATGCAGCGCAAGGGAGTTTCTTACTAAAATCAGAATTAGAAAAAGGAGAGGCGACCCATGAACACTAACTCGCCTCAAAACGGACATCATTTACCCAAGCCCGAAGGCTGGTTTGACCGTATTATTCAGTTTTCTATTCAAAATGCGATTTGGGTCATGCTCTTTGTGGTGGCGTGGATTGGTGTAGGAATTTATAGCTATCAAAAATTACCCATCGATGCTGTTCCTGATATTACCAATACGCAAGTGCAAATTAATACCCAAGCCAATGGTTTTACGGCTTTAGAAACTGAGCAACGCATTACCTATCCGATTGAAAATGCGATGTCAGGTTTGCCAAAACTCGAACAAACACGTTCTATTTCACGTTATGGTTTATCGCAAGTCACTATTATTTTTGAAGATGGAACCGATATTTACTGGGCACGGCAGTTGATTAATCAACGTTTACAAGAAGCTGCAAGTGAAATTCCTGTCGGTATTCAGCCCACGATGTCCCCGATTTCTACAGGCTTAGGTGAAATTTATCAATGGGTGATTAAAGCTGAGCCAAATGCAAAAAAACCAGATGGAACGCCCTATAGTGCAATGGATTTACGCGAAATCCAAGATTGGGTGGTACGTCCACAGTTACAGCGAGTTGCTGGCGTTGCTGAGGTCAATAGTATTGGTGGCTTTAATAAAACCTTTGTTGTAGCCCCTGATTTAACACGTTTGCAGCAATTACAAATTCCATTAAGTGATTTACAAACAGCTTTAACTGAAAATAATGAAAACCGTGGTGCAGGTTATATTGAAAAAAATGGGCAACAACTCACTGTTCGTGTACCTGGAACACTTAATAGCCTAAGTGATATTGAGAATATCAGTATCGCCAATAAAAATGGTTACCCAATTCGTGTTGCAGATATTGCGACAGTTTCTGTTGGGCATGACTTACGCACAGGTGCAGCAACCTATAATGGCGAAGAAGCTATACTCGGGATCGCCATGATGATGATGGGAGAAAATAGTCGAACTGTTGCCCAAGCGATTGATGCGAAAGTACAAAGTATTCAAAGCAGTTTACCCAAAGGTGTGATCATCGAAACCGTTTATGATCGTACTCATTTGGTTGATCGTGCTATTAAAACTGTACAAAAAAATTTGGTTGAAGGCGCAATTTTAGTCATCATCATTTTGTTCTTATTTTTGGGAAATATTCGAGCAGCGTTAATCACCGCATGTGTTATTCCTTTATCCATGTTGTTTACCTTGTCAGGCATGGCAGAACAAAAAATTAGTGCCAACTTAATGAGTTTAGGGGCATTGGATTTCGGGATTATTGTGGATGGTGCGGTGGTCATCGTCGAAAACTGTATTCGACGCCTTGCTGAAGCACAAAAACATCGAGGGCGTTTATTGACACGTTCAGAACGTTTTACTGAGGTTTTTTTAGCAGCGAAACAGGCACGACGTCCTTTAATTTTTGGTCAATTGATTATTCTTGTCGTGTATTTACCGATCTTTGCTTTGTCTGGGGTTGAGGCAAAACTCTTTCATCCGATGGCAATGACGGTGGTTTTAGCCTTACTTGGTGCAATGATTTTATCCGTCACTTTTGTTCCTGCGGCTGTGGCATTATTTGTCAATGGTGCTGTAAAAGAAACTGAAAGTCGTTGGATGCATGGTTTAAAAACACGCTATGAAAAAATGTTGGATTGGGCGTACGAATTTCGAGGTTTTGTTTTAACAGTTGCATTATGTATTTTAGTTTTAACGGGAGTTTTAGCCACAAAAATTGGGAGCGAGTTTGCACCACAACTGAGTGAGGGAGATTTTGCAGTACAACAAATGCGCTCACCGAGTACAGGGCTAGAGCAGTCCTTACGGATGCAAGAAAATACAGAAAAATTATTGTTAAAAAAATTCCCTGAAATAAAAGCAATTTTTGCCCGAACAGGAACAGCAGAAGTTGCAACGGATGTTATGCCACCCAATATTTCCGATGCTGTCCTATTGTTAAAGCCACGTGATCAATGGTCAAATCCAAAAGAAAGCATTGATGAATTACGTCAACGTATGATTGCATTTTTGGACACTTTACCCGGAAATAACAGTGAGTTTTCACAGCCGATTGAGCTACGTTTTAATGAGCTGATTTCAGGTGTACGTAGTGATGTCGGAATCAAAATTTTTGGTGATGATATGGAAGTTTTGAACCAAGAAGCCAATCGTATTGCACAAAAAGTTCGTGCTATTTCAGGGGCAACTGCCGTCAATGTTGAACAAACCAGTGGGCTTCCTTTATTAAATATTGATATCGATAATACCAAAGCTGCACAATATGGTTTATCTGTAAAATCTATTCAAGACTTAGTGGCAATGAGTATGGGTGGACAAAGTGTGGGCATGATTTTAGAAGGAGACAAACGCTTTGATTTTGTAGTGCGTTTGGATGAAGCACAACGCACACCTGAGCAATTGGCACAACTTCCAATTCAACTACCCAATGGTGGTTTGATTCAACTGCAAGATGTCGCAAAAGTTGAAAATATTTTAGGAATCAACCAAGTCAGTCGTGAAAATGCCAAACGTCGTGTGGTGGTGACTGCCAATGTAGAAGGGCGTGATTTAGGCTCTTTTGTCAAAGAACTACAGAGCACTTTAGCCAAAGATACCTTACCCAGTGGTTACTGGTTAGATTATGGTGGTCAATTTGAAAATCTGATGTCAGCAAAAGCACGTATGCAATTGGTTGTACCTTTGGCTTTGATCACGATTTTTATTTTATTAATGGCTGTATTCCACAGTATAAAAGAAAGTCTTTTAGTGTTTTCAGGTGTGCCATTTGCATTATGCGGTGGGCTTGTTGCACTTTGGCTCAGAGATATTCCATTATCAATGTCGGCAGGGATTGGTTTTATTGCTTTATCGGGTGTAGCCGTGTTAAATGGTTTGGTGATGTTGACGTTTATCAAAGAATTACGTCAACAGTTTGATATTCATCATGCCACATGGCAAGGTGCAGTGATGCGTTTGCGCCCTGTATTGATGACGGCTTGTGTCGCATCTTTAGGTTTTGTACCGATGGCATTGGCAACGGGTACAGGTGCCGAAGTACAACGTCCATTGGCAACTGTCGTGATTGGTGGAATATTGTCATCTACAGCATTAACTTTAGTACTTTTACCTGTGCTTTATCGTTGGATCAATGAAAGAAAAGTAATGAGATAAGTCTTTGAAATGTTTAAAAAGAGCATAAACGAGGGTTTGTGCTCTTTTTCTTTATACATTTAAATTTATTGATCATGAAATAAATATAAAAAATCATTTGATAAATCAAGTTTATTTTCTACATGAAAAATAAAAAATATGTCTATAATCAATCAAGCGATAAAAAATGATAATGAAATGAGGATGAGACAAATGATACAAAATAAATTTTCTCTAGGTTTAAGTGCTTTATTATTTTCACATGTTGCATTGCTCAGTGCATGTAGTTCCACATCTTTTCAAACACAGCGAGATTCGCCACATACTTTATCAGACCAACCGCAAAATCATGACACAAGCTCGTTACTTGTCTATGGTGGTTCTATTTTAACCATGCAGGGTGATCAGCCGCAGTATGTAGAAGCTATGTTGATTGAAAATGGAATCATTCGTTTTACTGGAAAATTAGTTGATGCTGAAAAAATAGCAGCCCAAGCACAACGTTTAGATTTAAAAAATAAAACCGTGATTCCCGGCATTATTGATGCACATAGTCATTTAAACTCAGTGGGTATGCAACAAACTGTCGCAAACTTATATTCACCTCCTGATGGTAATGTGGTTAATATTACGACTTTAGTTCAGGCAATGAAAAACTGGGCAGCACAAAACCCTGATTTTATTCAAGCAACTTCAGGCTGGATCATTGGTAATGGTTATGATGATGCACAATTACAAGAAAATAAGCATCCTACAGCAAGTGATTTAGATCAAGTTTCAACCACACAGCCTGTTTTGATTTTACATCAATCAGGTCATCTTGCTTCTGTGAATCATAAAGCTTTAGCATTGCTCAATATTACTTCTGCGACGAAAAATCCAGATGGAGGTGTCATTCGTCGTGTACATGGTACAAATGAACCGAATGGCGTATTAGAGGAAAGTATTGTCATTCAAGCGATGATGCAAGCATTTAAAACTGTGCCTCCACAAATGATGGAAAAAATGGCATTAAAAGCAGTCAACACCTATGTGGAAAATGGCTATACCACTGTACAAGAAGGACGTGCAGATCATGGAACCACTGAGTTATGGCGTAGTCTAGCTAATCGAAATCAATTACCAATTGATGTGGTGTCATATCCAGATATCAGTTCTGAACAAAGTTATATGTTACAACACGGTAGCAGTAAAAATTACCAAAATCATTTTCGCATAGGTGGGGTGAAAATCAGTTTAGATGGTTCACCACAGGGTAAAACAGCATGGTTGACGCAGCCTTATATAATTCCACCTGAAGGGCAAGATAAAAATTATCGGGGCTATCCTGCATTTGCACAACAACAAGATGTACAGAAAATGATTGATTTAGCATTTCAACATGATTGGCAAGTTTTAGCACATGCCAATGGTGACGCAGCGATTGATCAATACCTCAGTGTGATTACAAATTCACAGAAACATTTTCCAACAGCACAACGCCGTGATGTGATTATTCATGCACAAACGATGCGTGAAGACCAGTTAGATCAAGCTAAAAAATTAAAGCTTATTCCTTCATTTTTTTCACTGCATACTTATTATTGGGGCGATTGGCATGTCGCACAAACCTTAGGTGAGCAACGTGCCTCACGTATTTCGCCTACAGGTTCAGCACTTAAACGTGGCATGATCTTTACTCAACATCATGATGCACCTGTGATTCCGCCAAAAAGTATGATGGTGTTAGATGCGACGGTCAATCGCACGACACGGAGCGGTAAAGTGTTAGGTGCAGAGCAGCGAGTGAGTCCCTATATTGCCTTAAAAAGTGTGACAGATTGGGCGGCATATCAATATTTTGAGGAAAAGCAAAAAGGTACATTAGAACAAGGAAAATATGGTGATTTTGTGATTTTAAGTGATGACCCATTGAAAATAGACAGTCAAAAAATTAAAGACATTCAAATTTTGGCAACGTATAAAGAAGGTAAGCTGATTTATCAGCGCTAACTTTATATTGAACGAGTTAGAGTAGGTTATAATATTTGCAGCGATATTGACTAAAATGGATGGCATGATGTCGGTTGTTTTACCAAAAGATTTAATTGATTTTTTAGCTATGCCGTTTGAAATGGAAATGATGTGTCTACCTTGTCATTATCCAGATATCGCTTCATTTTTGGATTTTCAAGAGGGCTATCGATTTTGTGGAAACTCAGAAAATGATTTAACTGGACATCAAGCAGGGGATTGGCATCCAGATGCTTATGTTATCGCAGTGAATTATTTTGCTGATCCCTTTGTGATTTATTTGACAGCGTCTGCACAAGGTTTCCCTGTGTATTATGCTCAACATGGCGCAGGGCGTTGGGATTTTGAGAAAATTGCTGAAAATTTAGATCAGTTTCAGCAAGATTTAAAATATTTTCAAACTTTAGAACAAGATAAACTAAAGTTTGCAGAATATATTCAACAACATAAAGATTTAAAAATAGAACTATGGAATGAGTTATATTGCTCATTGCAAAATACTCAAACTTCACAGTTAAATGAAAATACTGTTGTTGAAGAATATACACCTTTGATTTACGGAAAATTAATATTAACTGAAATAGGTCAGCATAAATTAAAAGTCGTGAGTTTTATCAAACAGCATTTGAAGCTAACAGGTGCCGAAGCTTTACATTGTATTCAGCAACTTCCTTTAGAGATCGAAACAGGTTCACAGCGACATTGTCAACGTATACAAATACAACTCGAAAATATCGGTGCGACGACTAAATTTTTAGCCAGTGAAAATCAAGTTTAAATGGATATTTTTATATATGATAATGAAATATAACGTTTTTATTTTTAATGTTGGCTTTTTTTAAAACAAATAGTTAGTATGTTTATGCTAAATTTAAATTTGGATTGTAGTATGAATTTTTTTAAAAAGAAAAATAAAGCCAGTTTTGTTTTTTTCATTATTACGCTTTATTCATTTCTTGGTTTTGCTTTGGGGTATATCATTTGGGAATTTGTCTTACAGTAAAATAATATTTGAAGTTTGAGTTTCTCTCCCGAGCATCAAGCTAAATTAAAATGAGTGTATTTCAATATGCTCATTTTTTTATTTTATAAATTTAATGACAATACATAAAAGAAATCAATAAAAAAAGCCAGTCTATGATCTATAAACTGGCTTTAATATTTAGACTAATATTTAGACCAATATTATTTCAAGAAACGCTGATAACCTAAGTTATTGGTAATTTCTACATAAGGATAAGTAATTGTTTCCAATGTTTCGACTAAACCATCTGGGTTTTGCTGTGCATCTTCTGCTTCTAAGCCAACTAAAACACGTCCTTCTGCTGCACCGTGGTTACGATAGTGGAATAGGGTGATGTTATGGGTTGGACCCAGACGCTCTAAGAAAGTCAATAATGCACCCGGACGTTCAGGAAACTCAACGCGGAATAAACGTTCATTTGCAATGTCGGCATGACCACCGATCAAGTAACGGATATGCAGTTTTGCCACTTCATCATCAGATAAATCATCTACGTCATAATGAAGTTTTAAAGCTTCATAGATGTCGTGACGTTCTTTTTCACCTGATTTTAAGCTGATACCGACAAAAACTTGTGCTGCACTTGCATCACTTGCACGGTAGTTAAACTCGGTGATATTACGCCCTTGTAAGGCACGGCAGAAATTCAGGAACGCGCCTTTTTCTTCAGGAATAGTCACTGCAAAAATCGCTTCTTTACGCTCACCCAGTTCAGTACGTTCAGCAATGTAGCGTAGACGGTCAAAGTTCATGTTTGCACCGCAAACAATTGACACCATATTTTTGCCAACAAGTTCATGTTGTTCGACGTATTTTTTAATACCTGCTAAAGCCATTGCACCAGAAGGTTCAACGATGCTACGACATTCATCATAAGTATCTTTGATTGCTGCACAGATTTCATCAGTATTGACCAATACAACTTCACGTTCAACGATTGGACCTGAGTTATCTGATTTTTGTAATTGAATGACTTCAAAAGGTTTTTCGCCAATTTGAGCTACCGCCGTACCATCAGCAAATAAACCAACCTGAGGAAGAATCACGCGTTCATTGGCTTCAAACGCTGCTTTTAAACATGCTGACTCATCATATTCCACAGGAATAACTTTGACATGTGGGGCAACATCACCCAAGTACGCTGCAACACCTGCGATGAGACCGCCACCGCCAACCGCAACAAAGACATAATCAACATCACGCCATTGACGTAAAATTTCATTGGCAATGGTACCTTGTCCTGCCATGACCAGTTCATCATCATACGGTGGAATAAACGTCATGCCTTCTTCAGTCGCCCGTTGGATGGCATATTTATTGGCAACATCAAATGAGTCACCATGTAAAACCACTTCACCGCCTAAGCGTTTTACAGCTTGGACTTTAATGTCAGGTGTAGTTTTTGGCATCACAATAATGGCGCGAATACCCAACTTTTGTCCAGATAATGCCACGCCCTGAGCATGGTTACCCGCAGAAGCAGTAATAACGCCACGTTCCAACTGAGATTTCGGTAATTGACTGATACGGTTATAGGCACCGCGCAGTTTGAAGGAAAAGACAGGTTGCAAGTCTTCGCGTTTAAAGCGAATGTTGTTGTTTAGTTTTTCACTAATTCGTGGCGCTGCTTCGAGTGGGGTTTCGATTGCAACGTCATAGACCGTTGCCTGTAATATTTGTCGAACCAAACGAGACAGCATGTTAATTTTCCATATAACAGTTTAAAATGAGCTTTGATTGTAACAAACCCCTGCACATTTGCGTTTTTAAATTATGCAAAATGTGCAGAAATTTGAAAATTTATTGAGAGAAGTCATGAGCCTTTATGCATCCCAAGATGAGAAAAAACAAGCAGCAGCCAAAGCAGCTTTAAAACACTTGCCAAAAGGGGGCATTTTAGGAGTCGGTACAGGTAGTACTGTTAATTTTTTAATTGAACTTTTACCTGAGCTGCAACTTGAAGCTGCGGTGGCGAGTTCAGAAGCAACGGCTCAACGTTTGAAAAAACTTGGCATTGAAGTTGTAGACATGAACCATGTTGGTGGTTTGGATGCCTATGTCGATGGTGCAGATGAAATTGATCGTCATATGCACATGATCAAAGGTGGTGGTGCTGCGCTTACGCGTGAAAAAATCGTGGCGTCTATTGCTAAGAAATTTGTGTGTATTGTGGATGATTCTAAATGGGTTGAGCAGTTAGGACGTGAATTTCCGCTGCCAATTGAAGTGATTCCAATGGCACGTTCTGCCGTGGCACGTAAAATTGTGTCTTTAGGTGGTGACCCTGTCTATCGTGAAGGCGTTGTGACTGATAATGGCAATGTGATTCTTGATGTTCACAACCTGAATATTTTGAATGCTTTAGAGCTTGAAAAAACCATCAATGATATTCCGGGTGTGGTGTGTAACGGTATTTTCGCCATTAACAAAGCAGATATTGCGGTTGTTGCAACTGACAATGGTATTGAAGAGCGTACAGCGGTTTAATCCGTTATAAATTCCCTCTCCTTTTAGGAGAGGGTTAGGGAGAGGTCTATCAAAGTCCCCTCATCCTAACCTTCTCCCTGAGGGAGAAGGGACTCCCAATACATTTTTGAGAATGAATCAAAGTTCAATGTTTTGAATTTTTATAAACTTTCAAGAAAATAACACATGACCCCAAACCTTCCCGAAATTCAAATTACACATCATGCACGAGCGACGCGACTGCGCTTACGTGTCGAACCGACGCAGATTCGTTTAACTGTGCCTCATTTTTGTACAAAGCGTCAAATTGCAGATTTTTTAAAAGAATCCGAGCAATGGATGATTGAAACTTGGCAAAAACAACAGGAAAAAGTCGGACAAGTAGATAGAGAACTCCCGACTGAATTAAAATTGTTTAATTTAGATCGTCCTTTACAGGTTATTTACCAAGTTCAGAAAAATTCTTATGTTTTTGATGAACAAAGTCATCAACTTTTCATCAGTGATCGTGATTCTGCACGTTATTTAAAAGCCTTTGTGATCGCTTATGCAAAGCATTATTTACCGATTTATTTGAAACAAGTTAGTTCTGAAATTGGTTTAAAATATGCTGAATGCGCTATTCGCCAGCCAAAAACTCGTTGGGGTAGTTGTACATCCAAACATGACATTATGTTGAATAGTGTGCTAGTTTTAGTCGATCAACAGATTACACGTTATGTCTGTGTGCATGAGTTGGCGCATACACGGCATTTTGACCATAGTCCTGCGTTTTGGGCAGAAGTTGAAAAACATGATGCAAATTATAAAAATCATCGTAAAATTTTGAAAAGTGGTGTGATGCCGTGGTGGTGGAGTTGAATTATAAGTTATGTTAGATTGACTTTTAATTCAAATTATTAAAAATGAAGAATGTTAAAGAATTTTTTTTTATTTATTGGGGTACAACTCATTATACAGCATACATTTGCTGAAACTGTAAATGAATCTCTCGGATTAATTGAGTCAAAGTATTCTTATACGTTTGACTTTTTCAATTCCCATTATGGATCATATGCACCTAATCAAAAAATAATAAATCAACAAGGTAATTTGGTTTTATATAATTATGAAGGTACTTATACTGATAAAAATAATTATGTACATAATAATCCAGAATTTGGAGTTTTTGAGATTACACTTCCAGATGATCTAAAGAAAAAAGTCAAAATAATGAATATAATACTAGAAGAAATTGTGATTGAACGTTCCTATCCGAATGGATTTGATTTCCAAAAATTTAAGTATCATTATTCGCATATAAATGGTTTTTCCAAAGGTATTAATTTTGATAGTCGTGCATTTGACGATAAGGAAGCACCATTTTATAAGAACCTAAATATTGTTAGTAACACTTTAAGTGAGATGGCAAGTTTAAAAAATATAGAAAATAAGAAAAAAATTGACACATTAATTAGTTATTTGAATTATGATTTTCAAGAAAGTGGATTGTTTGTAAAAGTAACGTTTCTAAATCCGAGTAAATATAGAAATACAGTGGCAACGCCACTAGATTGGAAAGATAAACCAACAAGTAGTAGAGAGGATGGTTTTGATAATTGGTTTGAACTGAATGGTGCAATATATACGAATCAACAATATACTTTTGTGATCAATCTCATACCAAAATATCTTGTACAAAACACAACAAAAAGTAGTGACTCTAATCGAAATTTTGATTCAAAATATTTATATTTACTCAAAAATGAAGATAAAAATATTGACTTTTTTATTCCTTATAAAGATATTGTTTTTAAAGACACTCATGAATCAGTTGTGAAAATTGATAAGATGAATAAGTCAGCTATAAAAGCTGAATTCTTAAGTGGTTATTTTTATTTAAATTTAGGGCTAGCAAATTTTGATTCATACGTGAATAGGATTGTTAGAAAGCAAGGTGACGAAGCTAATCAAGAAAAATTATTTAATATTCAAAATATAGATGAAAATAAAGATTTATCTATATTACATATAACCCCTTAATCAACTCCATCACTTCATCAGTCTGTTTAATCCAAACTGCATGTTGGTTGCCTTTAAGTTGTTGTCTTAAATCCAAAGTTTCAACTTTTGGATGTTGAGAATAACGATTTGAACTGAGTATTGAACTCATTGGGGTAAAATGATCGGCTATTGATCAGTGACGGAGAGCTAGCACATTATTTACCAATTTATTTGAAACAAGTCAGTGATGAAATTGGTTTAAAGTTTGCTGATTGCTCGATTCGTCAGCCCAAAACCCGTTGGGGGTAGTTGTACAACTCGACATGATATTATGCTCAATAGTGCTTTAGTTTTAGTCGATCAACAGATTACACGTTATGTCTGTGTGCATGAGTTAGCGCATACACGGCATTTTGATCATAGTTCTGCATTTTGGGCAGAAGTTGAAAAACATGATATAAATTTTAAAAATCATCGTAAAATTTTGAAAAGTGGTGTGATGCCGTGGTGGTGGTTGGAAAAATAAAAAAGAGAATCGCATCATAGTATTGCTATTAACTTTATCAATGAGATGACCATAAAATCGCTTTAAAGCTGGATGTATAATGATGAGCAGGTTCATTACATTGAACAATTAACATTATTAAGTCATGATATTGTTTATAAATTTTCGTTATTCTAAATCTATTTTAAAAATATGAATGTTTGAATTATTCAACAGAAATGGAGTGAAAGTTGGAACAGATTCAGAGTACTCTTGCCGATTTAAATCAACAAAGTGAATCAGCATTTGCTGTTAGAAACTATCAAAAAGCCCTTGAAATTAATCAACAAGCTTTACTTATCGACCCACAAATGATAAATGCGCTTTCTAACATCGCATTTTGTGAATTAAGACTAGGCTTATATCAACAAGCATATACACATTATAATGAAATGTTGATTTTAAGTCAGGATCAAATGAGTCTTAATTTTTATGATGGTATGGCTGAAGTATGTTATTTCTTAGATAAAAAAGATGAACAACTTAAATATGGAAAATTAGCAATCGCGAAAAGAATAGAAAGTATTCATCATCAATTTTATACGCCACATAATTTTAGTGAAAGACCATGTTTTAGACCTGAAAATAAGACAGAAAATATTATTAGTTATTCTTTATTTGGTGAGCAGCCTCGTTATTGTGAAACAGCATTTTTAAATACATTACTCGCAAAGGAGATTTTTCCTGAGTGGACGATTCGTTTCTATGTGGATGAGACAGTTCCACAGCATGTCATTACACGTTTGAGTCAGTTGGGTGCTCAAATCATATATGTTTCTGAAGAACAGCGTAAAATTTCAGGGCTATTTTGGCGATTTTTTGTGGTTGATGATCCAAATGTAAAATATTTTTTAATCAGAGATGCCGATTCATTTTTATCATATCGTGAAAAAGTAGCAGTCGATGAATGGTTAAAATCATCAAAATGGTTCCATATAATGCATGATTTTTCTTCACATACTGAGTTGATGTTGGCTGGAATGTGGGGCGGTTGTCATGGAGTATTGAAAAATATATTCAATACGATTTTAAATTTTCAGCATTCAGGGTTAATGACGAATGCGAGAATTTCAGATCAAATTTTTTTAAGGCATTGTGTTTGGTCTGTGATAGAAAAAAGCTGTTTAAATCATGATAGTCAAGGTTATTTTGAGCATGCCAGTAATTTCCCTTTAGCTTTGAAAAAAGCGAATCATGAACATCGAGAAGATTTTCATGTTGGTGTAAACGAAGCAAATTTATATTATCAAATTGAATTATATGATAAAAATATAGAAAAAATTCAGTGGTCATTATTTGATGAAAATGAGAAAGAAGTGTGTCATTACTCAGTCAATCGAAAAAAAGATGAAAAGTTTTTTGAAGTTTTTTTACCTTATGAATATGCTGAAAAAATAAGATTAAATTTGTGGAAATTTATTTATCGGGGCGTGGAATCATGATACTCAGTTTAAGTCAGATATGAGTAAATATTTACCTATAAATCTGCATTTAAAATGCAGATTTTTCATGTGAATTTTTTTGATATAACGATAAAATTTAGTCAGCTAATCGCACTGTTTAAGCTTAAAACTGACATTGTGAATTTTTTAATTCAACAGAATATTGCTTTTCATCAGTCGATAATTTCATGCGTACTTCATACGGGTTTACACGTTGAAATTGATGTTCAAAAAGTTGATCACAGTTTTTAATTAAATTATCAGTAAATAGTTTTTTGATGTCTTGTGTATTTAGACTCTGAGCAAATTGTTTAAAATCAGGTGAGGTAATAATGCCTTCAATTTCAATGTGGTTTGGGTATAAACGTAACTTTTCAATCAACGTATTCTGATCAATTTGTAAAGGTAATGTCCGTGAGTCCTCATCACTGAGATAGGTTAAAACTTCAGTCAATTTTTTATTGTTTTTAATTTTATAATCTGCACTTATTATTTTTTGTTGAATGAGATAATCATCCAGTTCAGTGGCTTGAGTTATTGCGCACATTGAACTGAGTAAAAGGCTAGAGCTGAGTAAAAGTTTTATTAATTTCATGATTAAGTCTTATAAAAAGTATGGTTTTAGTATACTGAAAATTGGTGAAGATTACTAAAATTTCCAACGGTAATGTTCATCAAAATTTAGCTCTCTTTGTGCTTTTTCATTGCAATAAAATTTGTCATTTTCAACGATTTGATATATTCCATGACCTGAATGAATGGCGAGAAATGCTGCATAGGCTGCTGCATCAACATGAATTTTTCCATACTCTGAAGGCTGACAACCTGTTGCAGCACCATAGAATTTGCCATAACGTAAAATGGCATGATTTAGACCACTATTAGTGATTTGAGTTTCCATATTTTGAATACTTTCTGCATTTTTTCTGAGTATTTCATGCTCAGAGTTAATTGATAACGCTGATTCTTCATTTAAATAAATTTGTTCAGGAGCATAAGCAAAAGCAATACTTTGAGCGATAAATTTTTTGCACTCAATTTTTTGTGCTGCTAACAGTAAATTTTTTGTGCCTATATCTCGAATATGAGCATTGCGCACACGTGCTTCCTGCATCAATTCTGGTGCTAATGCATAAGGAAGATCAGTTAATTGGTGGATTATAATTTCAGGAGAAATATGACGAATGTGCTCAATGAGTAGTTCTTGATGAAATACATCCATAATTATGGAATGAACACCTATTGCTTCTAGATATTGAGCTTTGCTGTATGAACGTGTAGAGCCAAAAACTTGATAATGATGTTGTTTTAAAATTAAACATAATTTGAAGCCAATGGCTCCAGTTGCACCAGCAACAAAAATTTTGGGATTTTGTATCATAGAAACCACCTATACATCTGATTATTTTTCTTAAAAATAAAAGATGTATAGGTGAAATTCAAATTAAACTTTCTTTAAATTTTCATTAATTAAAAATTCAACTAAAGCTTTTTGTGCATGTAAACGATTTTCTGCTTCGTCCCACACTACAGCATTTTTGTGATCAAGCATATTCTCAGAAATTTCTTCACCGCGATGTGCAGGGAGGCAATGCATGAATAAGCAATCAGGATGAGCCAAATCCATTAATTTTTCATTGACTTGATAGTCTGCAAATGCTTTTTCACGGATTTTTTGTTCTTCTTCTTGTCCCATACTTGCCCAAACATCAGTGACAATCAGGTCAGCATTTACAGCAGCATCTTCAGCAGAATCAACAAGTTCAACACAATGCCCAAATTCAGATAAAAATTCAGATTTAGGTTCATAACCTTTTGGTGATGCAATTTTTAATTTAAAACCCCACATATGTGCAGCTTCCATATAAGAATTACACATATTATTGCCATCACCGATCCAAGCAACAGTTTTGCCTTGAATAGAACCACGATGTTCTACAAAAGTTTGTACATCTGCTAATAATTGACAAGGATGATGGTCATCAGTCAATGCATTAATCACAGGCACTGTTGAGTATTCTGCAAAGCGCTCCACAATATCATGACCAAATGTACGGATCATAATAATATCAAGCATACTTGAAATCACACGAGCTGAATCTTCAATCGGCTCACCGCGACCTAATTGTGTATCACGTGAAGAAAGAAAAATAGCACTACCACCAAATTGGCTCATACCTGCTTCAAAAGAAACACGTGTTCGCGTACTCGACTTTTCAAAAATCATGCCCATGACTTTACCAACAAAAGGCTGGAAAGTTTCATTGTTATGTTGTTTTCGCTTCAATTCTTGCGCACGCTCAATAATGCGGTTCAGTTCAGCAGTTGATAGGTCACGTAGTGTTAGAAAATGTCGTAGAGCCATGGTTACTCCACAATAATTGTATAGTCAAAACCAATAAGGGGATTGACCAACAATTCATTGTTGGTTGATTAAAAAACGAAAAAAGAATCTTCTAATATACTATAACAGTATTGAAATGCAAAAAAACTAGACTTTTTGATGACCTTTTAGAAAATGATCGACACAATATTCAATATATTTGATGACTTCTTGTTCAGGTTGATCAATTTCCAGTCCCATAATAATGCGCCATTCATAATCTCTGAGTATTCCAAAATACATCATGGCAGAGCCTAAAGGGTTTTGACAATCGACCAAGCCTTGTAAATGTGCGCATTCTAAAGCTTTAGCGATGGTAATTTGAATAAAATGAGCGCCTTTTTCATGAATATATAAAGCCAAATCAGGATTTTTTTGTGCCTGTTCAATAATTAGGCGGATAAAAGCTACATTTTCAGGTTTTTTAAGATGGAGATAAAAGTTGATTAAAGTTTGTACTAAATAGCTATGTAAATGATCTTTTTCTGAGTTATAGCAAGAACAAATATCTTT
>NZ_PYIX02000208.1 GCF_003024515.2 Acinetobacter sichuanensis | reverse complement strand
GGGTCTAAAAGCTTTTAAAAGCTTTTTAAAAGTATAAAAGGGAATTTTGTTCAAATTTGGGCTATAAAAACTGCCCTTGGTACTCGCTAAAGCTCGTACTCTATTGAAGCTCGTTTCTCTCGCTTCATTGGGGCAGTTTTTTTCTTAATTTATCGAGTATTCAAAAAGCAAAAGCATGAATAATGCATTCGCTTCGCTCATGCTTTTTGAAAAGCAAAAGCTTCATTGTGACGCTCGTAGGCACTCGCTAAGCACAATCTACTGTAATTCAGTAAAAACAGTTTTTCAGAGGGGAATTAAGCGAACTTTCAATGTGACGCTCGTAGACACTCGCTAAAGGCTCTCATTTGCGTTCTAAGCAATTTTATTTTAACCAACTATAGTTTCCCTATATTTTTAGTTAAATCCTCTAAAAACCCCGTTTTTTTGCGTTTAAATGGGGGTTACCAAGGCATGTAGTCAGGATTATTGTCAGGATCTGGTTTTTTGGGTTCATTTTTCTGTTGGTTTTCTTGGTCTTTACGTCTTGAAAATGCTAAAAGGTCGGGTGCTCGTTTTTCTTGCTCATAATGTTGTTCTTGTTCTTCATGCAACTGCTGTTCTCTAGATTCACGATCTTTA
>NZ_PYIX02000207.1 GCF_003024515.2 Acinetobacter sichuanensis | reverse complement strand
AGATGGGCTGCATCTACTCATGGACTCTACAGGCATGAAGTTTCTAGGTGAGGGCGAATGGAAACGCAAGAAACATGGACCTGAATATCGTCGCCAATGGCGTAAACTACATATTGGTATAGATGCCAAAACCCTGCAAATACGAGCAGTTCAGCTTACAACCAATAATGTCAGTGATTCACAGGTGCTTGGTGATTTACTTGATCAGATTCCACAAGATGAGCGGATTGACTCTGTTTATACCGATGGAGCTTATGACACCAAGCAATGCCGTCAGGTCATTGCAGATCGGCAAGCGCATGCGGTGATTCCACCTAGAAAAAATGCGAAACCATGGAAAGATACAAAGAGTAGCTCGCTAGAACGAAATGAATTACTTCGAACAGTTAAACGTTTAGGCAGGACACTATGGAAAAAATGGTCAGGCTATCATCGGCGAAGTTTGGTAGAAACCAAGATGCATTGCATTAAATTATTGGGCGATAAACTGAGTGCAAGGAGCTTTCAAAGCCAAGTCAATGAGATTCATACACGTGTGGCAGTCCTCAATAAATTCACTGAATTAGGTCGACCATTTACCCAAGTTACGCCTTAAATTTGGCTCAATTAGGGGCGCTTTGCATTTCAAATCTTTGTGCAAC
>NZ_PYIX02000206.1 GCF_003024515.2 Acinetobacter sichuanensis | reverse complement strand
TCATCATTGGCATAGATCCAGACTTGGAGAAATCAGGAGTGGCTGTCTTAGGACAGTCATTCGAGCTGAAAAATTTAACATTCGCTGAAACTGTGGATTTATTCCGCAGTCAGCAAGACAACATTAAAAAAGTAGTCATTGAAGCAGGTTGGTTGAATAAGAAATCAAACCTACATAGTCGCTATGGTCAATCTAAGCGTGCAGGTGAGCGAATTGCTAAGAACGTAGGTGAGAACCATGCGACAGGTAAATTACTCGTAGAAATGGCTGAATCGTTGGGTTTGGCGGTGGTGTTGGTTAAGCCCACCAAGTCTAAAAAGAATTCAGAAGAATTTAATCGCATCACAGGTTGGCAAGGTCGAACTAATCAAGAGCAACGTGACGCGGGTATGTTGATTTGGGGGATGGTGTGAATAACTTTGATTGGGCACTTTATTCAAATGGTAAATATTGGCTGTACGAGCATTGGAACGAGCAGCGTACAAATATTTACGGGAAAGCTAAGTACAACTCCTTTGATGAATTAAAAGTCAGTTTTAAAAATATCTTGAGTGAAGAACAGCTTGCTCAGATTGAATTAAATAAACGCATGATTATTGAGCAGAAAGACGGCACAGCATTGTTTTTCAAGTATGTGGATTTGTAAA
>NZ_PYIX02000205.1 GCF_003024515.2 Acinetobacter sichuanensis | reverse complement strand
ACTCCACAACCCACCCAGTGTGGGTTTTCTTTTGTCTATTAAAACATAAAAGTTTCCACAATTAAAAATAAGTTTCCTATTATGAACTTTACTGTTGACAATAAAGTTTCCTTTGGTAAACTAAATCTCACCAACCACTCTCCGAGATAAAAATGGAACTTCAAAGTTTACGTCTACAAGCGCTACACATTGCAGATGGCAACATCGAAAAAGCTCAAGCAATGGAAAATTATGTTTTGGGTAATCAGGAAGCTGAAAAGGTAACTGAACCTCAAGAACAACCAGTGTCTACCAACTTAGGCGTGTCAGATGTTAAGCCTACTGATGATAAAGGCAACACTGGCGACTGCAACACTGGCGACTGCAACACTGGCTACTGCAACACTGGCGACCGCAACACTGGCTACTGCAACACTGGCGACCGCAACACTGGCTACTGGAACACTGGCAACCGCAACACTGGCTACCGCAACACTGGCGACTGCAACACTGGCAACCGCAACACTGGCAACCGCAACACTGGCGACTGCAACACTGGCAACTGGAACACTACGAACTTTAGTAATGGATTCTTTAATACAGAAGAAGTTGAAATTATTAATGTCTTTGACAAACCGTGCATGAAATCGGTGTGGGATGAGGTAAATAAACCAGC
>NZ_PYIX02000204.1 GCF_003024515.2 Acinetobacter sichuanensis | reverse complement strand
GGCTGACACGGTACAAGTCACAGAAACCTTTGCTGAGGGCAGTGTAGATATTTCAGAGTTTGAACAAATTGCCAAAGCTTTGATTGCTTCACTTGATTTAGTGAATCCAAACAAAATGCCGTTTGGTATTTTGATAACGCGAGTTTGATACAGGTATGATTAATAATAATTATGTGCCTGAATGGTATATATCGCCATTCCAGCACGTCAAATATACATTGGCTCGTAATCAGATGCACATGGATCTGCTATTTGAAAACATGAATGATGTAGATGAGTTTATGTCAAATGGTTGTGATGCTCAGGTGAATTTTTACAATGATGATTCAATGGAAATTGTCCAGATTCAAGGCTGTGAGCGTCCTTTAATTGAAGCACATGGACTATTACTGCATGAAGCTGTTCATATTTGGCAGCGTATTAAACAGCAAATGAATGAGCGTGATCCAAGCACTGAATTTGAAGCCTACTCAATTCAGGCAATTGCTCAGGATTTATTTGCAATGTTTGAAGAGAGTCAATGTAATGATTAAGAATAAAATCCAATCCAAAGTTGCTAAAGCCTTTGATACAAAACTTGCTGATGCGGTGGCGAGTTTTTCCTGCACTAAAATTATTAACTCTGGAAAATATAATCCAGTCACTGAAACGTATCC
>NZ_PYIX02000203.1 GCF_003024515.2 Acinetobacter sichuanensis | reverse complement strand
TCGAGTGACTAAGCAATTTAATTTACGCTCTTTAATTGAATAAAGACCGTCATTACCAACTGCCTCTGATTGAATTACTGTCATATTACCGTAGTTCAACTTATCACTACGCTTTGCCAGATAAACATCTTTCACTCGCATTTCAGCTTGAATATTGTTTTCCATATCTGTCCGAGTACGACATAAGCGAAAACGAATCGAACCACGTGCAGCCAATTCAATAATTTTAGTTGACCCAAACGGCACTCTGGTTTGATCTGTAAAACCTAATTCAACTTCGTAAATTTGACCAATCGGCACGCCATCCGCATCAATATACTGATACTGAATTAAACCTGTTGTCCACGCTGTCGATGTCCCACCTTTCGAATTTTGACGGTATAAACCATTCGGAAAATGAATATTAAAATAAGCAAATTCAGCACCATCCATAAAGATATTATGCCAACCCACCCAACTTGCATCGGGGTCTAGTTTATCTAAAGTAATATCAAGCTCAATAGATTCAGTTGATTGATTAGGCAAATGTGTCAATTGTGCCCACTCAACATTTACGGCAACAGGATCAGCCAACTTAATATAGTTGCCCCCAACCTCTTCAACTGTATATGTATCATCAAGATAGATTGCATCATCGTTATTAACCAGCTGTAGACCTGAA
>NZ_PYIX02000202.1 GCF_003024515.2 Acinetobacter sichuanensis | reverse complement strand
GGCCAACCTGAACCATGCATCACTAAACCTGCTTTGTGTTTTGCAGGGTCGATTTCCCAAAGTTCTTTAATCCCGATTCCGTAATGTTGCGGATCAGCATCTTTGTCTAGGTTGTATTTGGCAATGAGGCGTTTACCTAAGTGACCACGGCAACCTTCTGCAAAAATCGTATATTTCGCATGAAGTTCATAACCTGGAGTAAAGTTGTGCGTTGGTTCGCCATCTTTACCAATACCCATGTCACCTGTTTGAATACCTTTTACAGAACCATCTTCATGGTAAAGGATTTCAGATGCAGCAAAGCCTGGGAAAATAGACACTTCTAATTCTTCAGCTTTCGTGCCTAACCAACGAACGACATTACCCAAAGAAATGACATAGTTGCCATCATTGTGCATGGTTTTAGGTACCATCCAATGCGGTGCTTCTTGTGACTTGTCGGCAGACATGAGGAAGAAAGTTTTATCTTCAGTCACAGGCACATTTAAAGGTGCACCTTCTTCTTTCCAATTTGGGAAAAGTTCATTGATAGCACGAGGTTCAAGTACAGCACCAGAAAGGATATGCGCACCAACTTCAGAGCCTTTTTCAACCACACAGACAGAAAGGTCTGGAAGGTTGTTTTCAATAGCCAATTGACGAATTTTAATCGCAGCAGAAAGACC
>NZ_PYIX02000201.1 GCF_003024515.2 Acinetobacter sichuanensis | reverse complement strand
TTGTTACGAGGTGCTTAGTGAACTTAGAGCATTTTTTAAGTAAAGAGTGGTCAAAAGATTATACGTGTAATGAATTTGCGTGTGATGTTTGGCAAGCTATTACGGGTGAGGATCTAAGACAAAGATTGGATGATTTCTTAAATGGTTCAGGTCAGTTCGAAAGATTAGATGAACCCATTAGTCCCTGTCTTGCCTACTATAAATGGAACGATCAAGCCTCAACTCATGTTGGGGTTTTTTTTAATGGCAGAGTTTGGCACTTAGGGTTGCGTGGTGCACAAAACGCAGATCCACAAGTTGTAAAAATTGGATTTAGGACAGTGGAGTATTACAAATGAAAACAGTTCATATCTGTCCAAATCAATTTAAAAAAGATGATTGGACCATTGCTGAAGTTGAGGATGTTTGTGCTTTCTTAGAATGGCAATTTGAAAGTTTTCCTGATTTCGCACGGATTTATCATAAATCAGTTGCACCACAAAATGATGTAACACCGATCGATGAGCGAGGATTAAGAAATTTACAGGCTTTAGAAGGAGAGTTCTATATTGTGATTCACCCAGCCGAAATTGCAACCATTGTCATGTGGGTAGTAATGGCTATCACTGCCGCATTCAGCATCTACACATACATGACGATGCCGAAGCCGCAGAATCAGTCGCCACAATC
>NZ_PYIX02000200.1 GCF_003024515.2 Acinetobacter sichuanensis | reverse complement strand
CAGTAGATTAACTTTTGAAGGTTTTTCTTTTGAGAATAACTTTTATCAAGGTAAAAATGCCTTAATTGCTATAGCTCAATATTCAGCTGATAAACAACAAGAATCATGGAATTAATTTAATGAGTAAGTTTAAAAGCTTGCTCATATTATTTACTTTTTAGACCGTTGATTAAGCTCTTGTTGTCCTAATTCCTTCCAAATCTGCCATTTCATATCATTGGGATCAATTTCAGCCGTTTTCAGTAATACGCCAAGTAATTCTGCTGGGTCACGCTGATCTAGGTTAGCAATTTCAAAAAGTGCGCCTAATTGAATGAGATGACGTGTACGAGCTTTGCGTTCAGCTTCCTTTTCTGCATTCAATAATTTTCTAACTGCAACTTTTTGCTTATTTGCTCGATCTATGGCTTTTTCAGCTTTGATCAAGGCATTGATCTTTTTCTCTTGGTCGGGTGTTCTGTACTGAATTTTGGATAGTTCAAGTAAAAGTTTTTGAGCATCACTAGGATTCTTTAAAGCAGAAATGTAGGTGATTTTTTCAGATAGCCATTCATTATTCATATTCAATTCCTTAATTCAGATACCGCAAAAGCACAGGCTCAATTCTCAAAGAACGATAACAAAATAATTACGTCCAATGTCCGCAATTTTGTTAAAGTTCGTTCTAGAGAAGT
>NZ_PYIX02000199.1 GCF_003024515.2 Acinetobacter sichuanensis | reverse complement strand
CCACTTGTTTGAACAACTAAAAGCGTATTTATAAGTGATATTCCGCTCTAGTTAAGCCACCTTGTTTTGTTGGGGTAGCTGATCATAGTAAAACTCATTTGGTGTCATTTTGTCTAGACTCGAATGAGGTCGTTTCAAATTATAAAACTCAAAATATGCACTTAATTGCTTTTTCGCATCTGTGACACTGCTATAAGCTTTGAGATACACCTCTTCATATTTAACGCTCCGCCATAATCGTTCAACCATCACATTATCTACCCATCGACCTTTACCATCCATACTGATTTGAATGCCATTTGATTTCAATACATCAATAAATGCATCACTGGTAAACTGGCTGCCTTGGTCTGTATTAAATATTTCAGGTCGACCATATTTTTCAATCGCTTCATTTAAAGCCGAAATACAAAAATCCACCTCCATACTAATCGATACCCTATGCGCAAGTACCTTGCGGCTATGCCAATCAATCACAGCACATAAATAAACAAAGCCTTTTGCCATAGGGATATACGTTATATCCGTAGACCACACTTGATTACTGCGCTGAATAGCCAACCCTTTGAGCAGATATGGATATTTACGGTGAGCTTGATTAGCCTGGCTTAAATTTGGTTTGCAATATAACGCCTGAATACCCATTTTCTTCATTAAAGTACGTGTATGACGTCGTCCTATATGATG